>NZ_JACJOK010000009.1:0-135874 GCF_014695505.1 Trichocoleus sp. FACHB-90 | reverse complement strand
CTATTTGCAGTTTTTGTTTTTGCTCTTTTCGGAGATAGTCTTTGGCAGGCATCGCTTCTTGCTCTTACGGATAAATAAATTAATTATACGTTATTTAACTGCACAACAGCTTACACCATACGAGAATAAAATGCCTCATCAGACTTCTATAATCTCTAATTTGCTATTGTTTAACTTTTAACCATCCCTTCTCTTCCCGATAGAAAACTTCAACCCAATTTCTTTGAAACCGGGTTGAATACCCTCTTTTCTTACTTCAGTCAATTAACTTTAGAGCTAATTCCGGCTTCTTCTTAAATTCTGTATCTCATCGAAGCAGTTACACTATTTATTGAAGCAAGGGGGCATGGCTGCGGAAGCTATCTGCTTCATTCCTTAGACTTCGACGTGAAAAGCTTGCTGTCCCAGTACGATCCTCTCATCGGCTCTTAATTTTCGTTGATAGCACTCGAAGTATAGGTTAGGACGCTAAACGAACAGAGGTATCTACTCTCTCTCGAAAGTTTTCAATCGTTCCAATAGATTTTCTAACCCGATTTTTAATTGGAAACCAGTAATGCTCAATTTCATTCAAATCCGGGGAATAGGGCGGTAAATATTGTAAGCGCCGTTGTACCTGTTTGAACAGTTTTTTGCAGGCTTTATCTTCAGGGGCAACTTCCAGATTGATAGAGGCATTCAAGTCTCTGTCAATCTGGATGCCACACCGTTGGCAATTAAATACACGCTCTCTCAACGGCATGGGTTGAAAGTGTCCACAGTTAGAACAATTCTTGCTACTGGGATACAACCTATCAACCAGTTCAACCTTCGTACCCTACGCTGAGCGCTCAATCAATTCCTACGACTGTTGCTGTGATTGGTGGATGGGAATCTCGATCGCAAATTCTGCTCCTCGTCCTGGTGCCGAAATGCACCGTAGCTGCCCTCCATGTGTCTCTGTCACTATCTGATAGCTAATCGCTAATCCCATCCCAGTGCCCTTGCCAACCGCCTTGGTGGTGAAGAACGGGTCAAATAACCGTTGCTGAATATCTTCAGCAATACCCGCTCCATTATCTGCAATGCGAATCGCAATTCGTTTAGATGTCAAAACTTGGGTGCGAATTGTAATTCGACTGGGGTTGGCTTGCCTGTCTTTGTAGCTGCGCTTGCAGTTGAACTCCTCTATGGCATCAATGGCATTGGTGAGGAGATTCATAAATACCTGGTTGAGTTGTCCGGCATGGCACTCAATTTTGGGTAATTGACCATACTCTTTGACAACTTCAATAGCTGGATGCTCTGGCTTCGCCTTAAGACGGTTTTGCAGGAGCATCAGCGTGCTATCAATGCCTTGATGAATATCCACAGCCTTAACTTCTGATTCATCCAGACGGGAGAACACGCGCAGCGACTGAACAATATCGCGAATGCGCTGAGCGCCAACTTGCATTGAGACAAGGAGTTTGGATAAATCTTCCTTGAGAAATTCCAGCTCCATGTCCTCTGCTTTATCTTGAATCTGTGACGTGGGCTGAGGATATTGCTCTTGGTAAAGCTCAATCAACTCTAGTAAATCTTGGATGTAAGAGCTGGCATGAGTAAGGTTGCCGTAGATGAAGTTGACTGGATTATTGATTTCGTGGGCAATGCCTGCAACCATCTGACCTAAACTAGACATTTTCTCACTCTGCACCAGCTGGAGTTGGGTGTGGTTAAGTTTGGTCAGCGTTTGGTTGAGCAGTGTAATCTGTTGTTGCGTTTGGTTATACAGCTGAGCCTGAGTGATGGCAACTGCTAGCTGATCTACCACTGCTTTGAGTAATTCCCGATCTAGTTGACTCAGGTAATGAGCGTGCAAACCAATGAGATAGCCGCAGCGTCCATCTGGAAGTGGGATGGGTAGTGCAAGATAGGCGTGAGCGTTCAACTCTAGAGGTGTTTGCTCTAACTCAGCCTCAACACACAACAGCTGAAGTGCTTCTGTCTGCTGTAGACAAGCTGCTATGTCTACACATGAATTGGACTGAAACTTTCTTGGCTGAATCGTCAATGTTTGGGAGTGAGAGTCGCCAACCAGCTCAACGGTTTGGGATTGGGGATCGTACCAGCCAAACAGCACTCTATCGAGCTGGGTTAAGGTTGCCAGTTCTGTTACCGTCGTCTGAACAATGGTTTGTAACTCTAATGATTCTCGGATGCGACGCACCAAACGGTTCAGTAGAGCTTCCTGCTCCGCACGAGTGCGGGTTTGCTCAAACAGCTGCACCTGTCGCCATGCACCAATCAGGGCAATAACCAACAATCCGCCTAAAACGGTCGCCAGGAGGTTGAGTGCGCTTAAGTGAGATTCGATGTTCTGGCGAGGAATAACCAGCGCAATTGACCAATCCGCTTCTTTTAGAGGCACGTAGGCAACGTAGTTCCATCTCCCATTGACTGGTATTAGTTCAATCCCCGCTTGTTTGGCAACCATGTGCTGGGCGATCGCTGCCAGACCCGGATTGGAAGATTGTAAAAAGCTGGGTGCCTGACGCTCTGCAAAGCCAATCATCTTAGGGTCAGGATGGGCGATTGCCACCCCTGTAGAGTTGAGTGCAAAGGCATAGCTGCCTACTCCCCCCTGGAGACTGCTCACTACCTGAATCACTCGGTCAACTGCGATCGCTCCACCCATTGCTCCCAGCACTTGAGTCTCTGAAGTCCCCATAATTGGAGCGCTGATATTGATTTGGAGGAGTCCTGTGGTGCGGCTGACTACGGGATTAGCGGCACTGACTTGCCCTGCCATTGCCTTGATAAACCATTCACGGTCTTTAAGATTTTTGCGATGAGGACCGACGCTGGTATTAGCTCCCCACCCTTGAGAGTTGACAATTGTCAGTTGGTGAATTTCTTTAAACCGTTGCAATTCCGACTTTAAATAAGGCTGGGCGACTGACCAATCCATAGAGCGCACGAGGGGACTGTTTGCCAACATCTCTACCTCAGTCTTCCGATTAGATAGCCACTGGTCGATCTCATCCCGCCCCTGCTGGACTTGTAGTAAAGCTTGTTGTTGGAGGTTCTCCAGAATCAGTCCCCGCACAACCTGATAGCTAACCACAGCGATCGCGCTCACCCCCAACGTTGACCCTACCAGGATCGACAGAACAATTAGCTCACGAGGTTGCCATCTTTGCTTGTAGCGATGCTGCTTTGTTGGCACCTTTAGCCAAAACGCTTTAGAGAAATTGAATTTCCCCAATCTGGGAAATGCTTCCCAGCTACTTTTTTGGTTAGCTGAGTCAGCCTGATTGTTTAGGGAAGGCATTCTTATTACTACCTGCTATCAACTTGAGAAATAGGAGATTTCCAAGGAACTTAATATTGTGAAAGTTGAAATAGTTCTATGTCACACTCCACAATCAGGTAGTTCCCTATAAGAATAATATGGATATGTTCTGTTACCCCAACTTTTTTACTTACAAATTCAGATATTACCACCTGATGATTGAACCAGCATTGGGACAACTACGGAACTTTCACCCTGTCAAAAATACGGAATTTAGAGGTCAATGGAAGAATTTCGATTCTTCCTCAAGTAGCAATAAATGAGCGTTTAGAGGTAACGCCAGCTCAGTGCCGCTTAGCGCTAACAATGGAGTCGCAAATTAAGCTCACATCTTTTACCTTTCGAGGCAGGGCATCAGGACAGGATTCCTATATTTTCCAGCTTTACAGATATATCCCGTCATTGTTCGATGCTTCAGAGTCATCAACTTGGGGTGGCTCAAGAAAAGCCGATTCTACATCGTCATCGGTAAGGACTACGATCATTTCCTCCAATACCGCGACGGCGAATATAGCCAACTCCTAGAATATCTTGCCTGCTACCATCAAATCTTTCTACAAGGCTGGGATAGAATCATCGTTCTGCGTCCCTCCAACTATGGTGGCTACGACATCCAACTCAACGCCGCCATGTAATGCTTAGGCTAGAGAGTACAATACTGGCACAGCAAGCTTCTCACGTCGAAGTCTGAGGAATCAAACAAACAACTCCCGCAGCCATGCCTCCTGGCTTCAATAAATGGTGTAAACGCTTCGATGAGATACAGAATTTAAGAAGAAGCCGGAATTAGCTTTAGAGTTAATTGACTGAAGTCAGAAAAGAGGGGATCGACCGGGTTTCTTACTGATTGATGCAAGCTATGGAAATAATACGATATTTCTGGTAAAGCTGGAAAAAAGTCACTGAATTATATAGGAGGATTAGCAAAAAATTGCCAAGTAATAATTGTAAATGAAAGAAATAATCGATAATGAATTATACTAGACAACTTACTTCAACCTTTGCCTATTGAAGGTTTCACCCGTATTTAACTGGAGCTAAAAAAAACGAAAACTGTGTGGGTGACAACGTTGGCAGCCGAAATTCAAGGCGGGAAGGCGAAACACTGATTGCTATCTTTATGAATGTGTCAACCATCGCGTCTGAAGCATGAGATTGACTACTTAGACGTTGGAAGGTTTCAACCTTCCAACGTTCCAACTTTTTTCTAACTAATGATTAAAAGGGGATATCGTCATCTTGTTGAACAGGTGGAGTTGGACGGGTTATAGTTCTAGCCGCGGGTGCAAACGAGGGTGTCTCATCTTCTTGTTCGTAGTCTACAGGAGACATCTCTACATCGCTATTATTAGCAGGTGCAGTTGGACGACGCGACCCCATCGGAACGACGTTGCTGGGAGGAGTTGATTCAGTTGTTGGCGTGTCAAAATCTGTATCGCTTGACACTTTATGAATTCGGGAAACTGTCAACTCAGCGCGTTTCTCTTTAAAACCTTCTTGCCGATCGATGGTGTTCATGGTGAGGCGACCTTCAATAATTACGCGATCGCCCTTTTTATAGTTATCCTTAATTTCTTGAGCTAAATTGCCCCAACCGACAACCTGTATACTTGCTGGTGGATCTTCAGCCTTTGGCCCGGGAAACTGGACTCGCAGAGAAGCGATCGCAGTTTGGCTATCTGGCGTATAACGCAGTTCCGGTTCTTTGATAATCTCCGCCATTAAAATGCAACTGTTCATATCTCAAAGTTCCACTATGGTATGTTTAGCCTCATCTATATTAGAACAAATGTACCATTAGAATTTTAGATTTTGCTCCCGGCGAAGCAGTTTCTGATCCTCCGATGATTTTGGATTAGTGATTTAATCCAAAATCCTGCGATCTTTTGGGAAGAAAGAGAGGTTGGGGGAAGAACCAGTAATCATTCAACTCCCCGATCCATCTCCCCAAAAATCGCTTCAAAATCCAAAATTTTTACACCATTGCCACTTTAAATTCTTCTACACCCTCCTCTTGTTCAACAAATGATTGAACCCTGGTGCGATACTCCCGCAAAGTTTCATCAACCCAATCCCGGTCATTACTATTAGCAAAGATATGCACCAGAGGTTCCCCAGCATCAGGCAAAATTAACACCCAGCTGTCATCGTGATAGTTGCAAATCTTCACACCATCGACTAATTCCAGATGTTCTGCTGGGTGAGTTTCTACCAGATGACGCATCAAAGCCCCCTTTGCAGTCCAGGGACAGCGAACAGTATAACTTTTGTGGTAAACGCGGGGTAGATCGGCGCGAATTTGAGCAAGCGATCGCTCAGAAACCGTCAGCATCTCCATCATCTTAGCAATGCAGAACATCGCATCAAACCCCGGATGCAATTGCGGGAAAATAAAGCCCATTTCACCGCTACCACCCATCACCACATTCGGATTACTTTGAGAAGCCTCCATCAACGCCGTAGGATTTGCCTTAGTGCGAATCACCTTAGCATCGTGACGACGAGCAATCTGTTCCACCGCACTGCTACTATGCACTGGTACTACCACAGTAGCTCTAGGATTAGCCGTAAGAGTCATACTTACCATCAGACTCGTTAACAACTCCCCGCGAATTGGAGTCCCAGCTTCATCCACTAAGATCAACATTTCCCCGTTGGCTGACACCTGCACGCCGAAATTTGCCTTCAGCGCCTCCACCACATGACCCAGCTGATTCAGCAACGCTTCTCTTTCAGCTGCTGAGAGTCCTTGTTGATTCAAACTAGCATTCAGCACCACAGCATCGCAGCCAAACTTCGCCAACAATTGGGGCAAAACGGCACCACTGACAGCGTAAACATAATCTATCACCACCTTCGAGCCAGAATGATGAATCGCCTTAATATTCAGATGTTTCTCAAAGGAAGTGCTGTAAATATCAATCACCTGACTGGGGTAATTGACATTGCCAATTTCAGGAATCTGTACCCGTCGCAAATCTTCCTTAAAATAAGCCCCCTCAATCTTCTTCTCTATAGATTTGGGGATATTGATGCCTTTGCGATCAAAAAATTCAATCAAAATGTGATCAGATCGATCTGGATGCACCCTTACATGGATACCACCGGAAACTGCGAGAGTAGGAACAACTGCTCTAGCCACAGGAATTGCTGTAGCTTCCAAATTCTGGACATTGATACCTACAGACATTAAACCAGCAATCAAGGCTCGGCTGACCATGCGGGAAATACTCCGCTGATCGCGAGAAATAGTAACTTGAGAACCAGGTTTCAAAGTAGAACCGTAAGCCGCACCCAACTTGACGGCAAATTCTGGAGTAATGTCGATATTTGCCAAACCACTCACACCACGCTGTCCAAACAAATTGCGGTGTGCAGTCTGACCCCAAATTAAGTTAATATTCAAGATCGCCCCTGATTCAATTTGCTTGCTAGGCCAGACGCGAACTTGGGGAGAAATTTGTGATTCTTCCCCTACAGTGGACAGGGAACCGACGACAGCACCTTCCAAAACTTGCGATCGCCTGTCCACTCTCGTCCCCCGACCAATCACGCAAGCCCTTAAAGAAGCTTCCTCACCAATAATCGCCCCATTCCAGATAATCGGACGCTTTAAGTTGGCATCAGCCCCAATTGTCACATTGTCGCCAATTGCAGTTCCTGGCTCAATGTGTACTCGCGGCCCAATCCTGCAATTACTGCCAATCAGCGCTGGCGCTTCAATTTTAGCCGTCGAGTCAATATGGGTATTTTGCCCAATCCACAATCCGGGAGACTGCTCAGAGTAAGCAAAGTCTAGTTTAACTTTTTGCTGTAACCCGTCATACTGAGCTTCGCGATAAGCATCTAAGTGACCGACATCGCACCAATAACCCGAAGCAATGTAGCCGTACATCGGCTCATTTTTTTCTAGTAGCAAGGGGAACAGGTCTTTAGAGAAGTCAGTTTCCTGATTTGCTGGCAAGTATTGTAAAACTTCTGGTTCAAGAATGTAGGTTCCGGTGTTGACCGTATCCGAAAAAATTTCGCTGGTGGAAGGCTTTTCTAGAAACCGCCGAATCCGATGGTTTTCATCTGTAATTACCACTCCAAACTCAATCGGGTTCGGAACGCGGGTTAAAACCAGGGTTGCTTTTGACTTTTTTTGTTTGTGAAATTTAATCGCTTCAGTGAGATCGAAATCAGTGATACTATCGCCACTGATGACTAAAAATGTTTCATCTAGTAACTCAGCAATATTTTTGACGCATCCAGCAGTCCCCAAAGGCTGGTCTTCCTCTACAGCGTATGTCATCTGTACGCCGAAGTCGCCCCCGTCTTGAAAGTAGTCGCGCATGACATCAGGGAGATAATGCAACGTGGCAATAACCTCTGTAATCTGATGCCGCTTGAGCAAGTTGATAATATGTTCGGCGATGGGTCGGTTCAGAATCGGCACCATTGGTTTTGGAAGATCGCAGGTCAGCGGCCTTAGCCGCGTTCCTGAACCGCCAGCCATCAGCACTGCTCTCATAATTCCTCCTTATTATTCGTCATGATACAGATATCACCCTTAATTTTCGTTGCGCCTGTCTTTTAGTCTCCTATAACCAGGAAATTTCAGGTATCTCTCATAAGACAAGGGTGCAACCTCTTACTAACTCTCGTCGAACACCAGTAGGCAATATAGATACATTATGCGGGGAGCGTAAGTCGTGCATCAAAAAATTAAGATCAACTGTATTGCAACTCAACCCCAGATAGACTAGAACTGAATCAATGCTACTTTGCCGTGTAGCACCAAATCAATTGTGTAGACTAGCTACAGTAAGCAAAATTTGGCAATTGCTGGCTTTGACGACCAAACCGGAGTCAGTTTTATGGGGGTTGATTAAATGGGTACGTTACTCGGCTTCTTGTTGTTTGGGGGTTATATATACGGTGGTTGGAAGTTCTGGAAGGGGTTTCGCCGGACAAATTTCAGCCAGGGACGGCTAGTTTTGGCCCTGTTGTGGCCTGTGTTGGTGATTGGTAATAAATCCTATCGTCAGAACTACAGAAAAGCCCTTAAGGGTTAAAGCAAAAGTCATTAGTCATCAATCTAAGGTCATCAGTAAAATCTTTTTAACTGATGAGTGTGGAACGACTAATGACTCTTGCTCCTTCATGCTTTGGCGATCGCGTTTGGTTGATTGGCGGAACTCAGGAAAGCGCCCAACTAAGCGTAGCACTCTCTCGCTTTCAGCTGCCTTGTCTTGTCACTGTCACCACAGAATCAGCTAAGGCGCTGTATCCTATTACAAAAAGTTTGCAAATTTGGGTAGGTCGTTTAGACGTTACCCGGTTAGAAGAGTTTTTGCAAGAACAGGGGATAGTTGCAATATTAGATGCGTCCCATCCGTATGCAGTGCAGATATCGAAGATGGCGATCGCAATTTCCCTTCATCGGCAAATCCCTTATCTGCGCTACGAACGTCCAGCAGTTGACGCTGAAATAGATAACCAACAGGTAATTAGGTTAGATAGCTTCGAGACGCTGCTAACGGGAGACTACCTGCAAGAACAACGGGTACTACTGACAATCGGTTACAGAAATTTTCCTTTATTTCGTCCGTGGCAAGAAAAATCAACTTTATTTGCGCGAATTCTTCCCTCTGCGACAGCAATGGACGCAGCTTATGCAGCAGGTTTCGCGCCAGATAGATTAATTGCTTTACGTCCTCCGGTTCCAGCAGAATTAGAAAAGGCACTGTGGCATCACTGGAAAATTTCCCTGGTTGTCACCAAAGCATCGGGAACCGCTGGGGGAGAAGATGTCAAGCGGCGGGTTGCAACAGAGTTAGGCATTCCTTTAGTTGTCATCACTCGTCCAGAGGTTGCTTATCCGCAGCAAACCAGCGACATAGAAGCAGCAGTAGAGTTTTGTCGATATCACCTCAAATAAATTGCACCAATGCCAGGAAATAATTGCTGGTATTGGTGCAAAAAAATGCGATCGCGCTAAACGCAGCCAATCAAAAAAATGCTACTCAAGCGCTAACTTACCGCTCTGATACAAATCTTGCACAACTTGGGTAGCACATACTACAGCAACTAACCCAATTACCGCAACGGGCGACCAACCGATACCAGCGATCGCTAGAACCAGCACCACAGTCGCCGCCCCAATTCGGTACTTTGTGCGGACTTTGCACTTGAATATCACCCCAGTGCGGTGCAGAATTCCTAGACTCAGCAAGCATAAAGCTACTGATCCACAAAGCAGCCATCGCACCCCATCCGGCATTGCTACACCAGCCTCACTTGAGACAACGTGTTCTACGCCAACGCCAGTAGCAGCAAGTCCAATCACTAACGGTAAATGTCCGTAAAGCCAGACATTATAAATTGAAAATCGACCAGTTGCACCAGCAGACCGCATAGAGGAGCCATCAATGTTCTCAAAATAGATCCACCACAAGCTGAAAGCGATGCTGAAGCCGAATACTGCGGCGATCGCACTTTGCATATCCCATTTTTGTTCGGAGACACCATCAACGACAGCGATGATCGCCTCGCCCAAAACAATGATGGTAAACAGCCCAAAACGCTCTGGTAAGTGTTCGGGATGGGGGAGCAGTCCTTGCTGCAACTGTTTGGCTGTAAGTGGCGTGGCGAAGTCTATTAGCAACCCCAATCCCCACAAGACAAAACGCTGTGGAATGGGTACAAATGCGGATAGTAACCAAAGGCAAGCAGCGATCGCAAAACCTGTGGCGTAGCGAGTAGCCAGTTTGCGCGCTTGAGGAATGTGCTTTGCCGCCCGCAGGTATTCAATCACCAGCACCGCCCTACCAGCAAAATACGATAAGGCAAAGCCTGCGGAACTTTCGCCTAAGCCGTGGTGTACGTTCACTGCAAGGGCTGCGATCGCTACCATTTGCACGCCAGTCAGCAATCGATGTCCGATGTCATCGCTATCGAATCGGTTGGCGTAGAATGTGGTGCCAATCCATGTCCACCAAATCGGTATAAACAGAAACACAAAGCCGAGAAATCCTGATAGCGATAAATTGTCATGCAGATTGTGGGCGACTTGAGAAACCGCCACCACAAACACCAAGTCATAGAAAAGTTCCAGCCAAGTAGCGTGGCGGTGTTCGTGTTCGGTTTCTTCTCCAATGCGTAATCGCGGAGGTTGCAACCAACTTTTCATAATAAGTCCTGAGTTTTGAGTTTTGAGTTTTTAACTAATGACTATACTGCGGTGGGGTGCTTCTTAATCATCACTAAAGCAGCGATGCCCAAGAGAGCAGCCGCAACGCTTACACACTTCTCAAAGCGAGTTCAACAGTAATAAACAGAACTAATCGAAAACTATCAACACCAAACGCGATCGCTTGTTTTAGCATTTTACTCATCTTGGTACCAATACCAAAGCTTTGGTATTTTTCGCGCAGAGGCTACTACATCTTATCAAGCGAATTACTCCTTCATCACATGGCTGTTTGACGATGTTCGACATCTTATTTTTTGGGTATTCCCGCCACGAAACTTGGCGAGAGTACCCTGGAGAATAAGATGGCATTTCTGTACCCAACAAATAGTTAAGATTAAGACATTTTTTGAAATAAGTAGCCAAGGGTAGCAACAGGGCGCGGCTTTGTTCAATCAGGCATTTTCACGGTGTTAACATAAGAGCCAGTCATTCCCCTAGACCCTATGTTTCCCTTCAAATACCCCGTCCCTCAAACTGATCCGCCGCGATCGCCCAGGGAAACCCTACCCACCATGTACGATCTGCCCAGCGAAGACCCGGAGGAACCTGGTTTGCCCGATGAATTCCACGACTTGCAACCGCAATTATTGAGCCTTACTTTTCATCCCCCAAAATATCCGGCTTCGCAAGTTTTCAGTGCCAGCGACATGAACCTTTACTATGATGTGCGTCATGCTCAATGGTATAAAAGACCGGATTGGTTTGGCGTTGTCGGCGTACCTCGACTTTATGATGAAGTTGATATGCGCCTAAGTTACGTTGTTTGGCAAGAGGGAATAAATCCTTTTGTCATTGTCGAACTACTTTCGCCGGGTACAGAGAAAGAAGATTTAGGAGAAGACGAGGAAAAGCTGCCATCTGAATCTGAGGATGCAGGCAATGGGCAATTAATTCAGTCTCAAACTGAGAATAAACCGCCTCGGAAATGGGAGGTTTATGAGCAGATTTTACGCATTCCTTACTATGTGGTTTTCAGTCGTTATACCAATCAGCTACGAGTCTTTAAGCTGGTGGGGGCGCATTACCAAGAGCTAGATTTGCAAGAGTCGCGAGTTTGGATTCCTGAACTAGAATTGGGCTTGGGTTTGTGGCAAGGAGAGTTTCAAGGAATTGAGCGATTGTGGTTGCGTTGGTATGATGCTCAAGGCAATTGGATTCTCACTGAAGCAGAACAAGCTCTAAAGCAAGCCGAACAGGAACGAACAGAAAAAGCACAGGCTTTACAGCAGTCCGAACAGGAGCGACAGCGAGCTGAACAAGCGGAATCTAGGTTAGAATCTCTAATTCAGCGACTTCGGGAATCGGGAATCGATCCTGATGCGTTTTTGAACTCTCAAAGCTAAATGTTGTGGGAGCGATCGCTCTCAATTTGCTGGGAGCATCCCGTATTTGCAAATCGCGCACAGACTGGAAGTCTCGATGCTCCACAAACCAAGTCCGCCTGCGCGGACTCATTGAGCCTGCGGAGGCAGGCTTTGTTTGTGTAGCCGCGATTTCCAATCGCCTGGTATTTTTGCAGAACTGGGATGCAGCACACCAAATTTAACTGAAATGGCGTTGTTCTCGATACAGGCGCAGTGCATACATTCCCGCTGGAGTTGCCCGTAATTCTTTAATTGTTGTTGCCATTTCACTCTTGATACCGTCAAGCTGAGACGGCATTACGGGATGCTCTGGGGGTAGTAAAGCTGGAGCAGCTAACGCTGCAAAAGTTATGTCTGCTGCCGAGAGTTTATCTCCAACCAAGTACGGACGATTATCTGCTAACTGCTGATTAACTGTGTCGAAAATTTGCTTAATTTCTTGAAGGGAATTTGCTGCTGAAGCTGCTGTAATATTCAAGCTTTGTTGAACTAACCGACGCATTATAGGGAAAGCGATCGCAAACCCAACTTGCTCAACCCAAGGCGTTCCTTTGCACCACACCCGCCGCATCGCTTCCCGGTCATCCAAGCGATAAAAGTATGCCCAGCCTCGAATACCAACTCCCAGTTTCGTGTCAAATAACTCTTCGAGTTCTTCGACTTCTCGGCATAGTCCCGGATCGGTTGGATATAAATATCTTCCTTCCGCAGCAAGTGTATTAAGATGGTGCAGAATGTCAGTTGAATCTGTGAAAGTATCTGCCTCTGTAACTAGAATTGGAACACTACTACTCCCATATTCACGAGTAGCGAAGCGATGAAAAAGTGGCACATGACTTTCTTCAACATAAGGAATTTTCAGCCATTCAAGCGCCCATCGCACCTTCTCGCAATAATGGCTAACAGCAATACTAATTAAGCGAGGAACCGAAGAAGTAGTAACAATTTGGTTGCTCATAATGTAATTAATTGTAGTTAGTATGTTGGGTAACACTCGCGGTTAACGCAACAAAACTTCAATATAGCATCCTATTTTAGTTGTGAAAGCTACTTTTTAAACGAACCGCCCAGGGCGCTCTAGGAGGAGGAAAGAGAGAAGTTCATAAGCGCTTCCTTGCAGGCTGAGCGCATCCGCGCCGCGAGAGCGATCGCTAACGTGCGAGGTTTTGTACCTCAAACGCCACGCACCAAGGGTGCGGGAAACAAAGCAGCATAGGGGTGGCTCCCATTCCCTACGAACTATTGCTGCGCCAAATATGCTTGATAAAGCTGCTGTGGAATCAGCACAGGTTTTCGACTAGATAAATTAATAAAACCGCCCGATTGTTCAGCAATTGTTGCTACCTTCCCAGCGACTATTTCAGCGGAGACAGTCCACTTCAATTTCTTCATTTTACTCATCCACATCCGACCTATTGGCACATCAAAAATAGTAATTGGCTGTTTGTACTCAATTTGGGTTTGCAGGAGTATTGGAGCAATCCCATCTTCAAGCATTTTTTGTAGAGGAAGGTAGGCATCAAGAATTTCTAGGCGTAGGTCTTCAAGCCAACGGATATAGACAATATTACTAACAATTCCTGCAAAGTCAATGTCGTAAGTTTTTACAGGCAATACTAATTCTACTTCCAGAGGTCTTTGCTGGTTGTGAGACGTTTGCATATTAGATAAAATTACTATTAGCTGCTATTAATAAGCAGCGATCGCGCCACTCACAAACCAGAATCAAGGTTATGTCTCCTGGGCTGCTGTTGCGCGATCGCTCTCAATGAAAGCCTCCTTGAATTCTACTTACACAGCACTCAGGTAAGCTTCTAGCGCCTCGGAATCACCAATTAATTTGCCATCGATAAATACTTGGGGAACCGTTGTTGCACCTGTGACAGCCCGTAAAGAGCGAGTGCTAATATTCTTACTCAAGACAATCTCTTCGTAATCCATGCCACGCTCATCGAGCATCTTCTTAGCACGGGCGCAGAACTGACAACCCACTTTTGTAAACAGGGAAACTAAATTGGGCTTCGTTGCCTCTGGGTTGATATAGTTGAGCATTGTCTGGGCATCCGACACCTTGAAGGGATCGCCTGGTTCTTCTGGCTCAATGAACATCTTTTCAATGGTGCCATCTTTTACCAGCATGGAATAGCGCCATGACCGCTTCCCAAAACCCAGGTCTGCTTTATCAACCAGCATTCCCATCCCTTCACTGAATTCACCATTGCCATCGGGAATCACAGTTATATTATCTGCTTCTTGATCCTTCGCCCATTCATTCATCACAAAGGCATCATTGACGGAAATGCAGATAATGTCATCAACGCCATTTTCTTTAAAAACCTTAGCCAACTCGTTATAGCCAGGGAGATGGGTCGATGAACACGTCGGAGTAAACGCACCAGGTAAAGAGAAGACAACCACTGTCTTGCCTGCAAACAAGTCATCAGTAGTTATTTGCACCCAGTCGTTGTTCTTACGAGTACGGAAGGTGACGTTGGGGACTTTTTGTCCTTCTCTATTGGCAAACATGAATCTGGCTCCTTGACTAAGTAAAGTTTTTTAAAGCGTACTCGTTATGAGTACAAAATGTCAAGGCATAGACTCGCTTTAAAGTTACGAATGCGCCTTGTCTATGCCTCCATGATGCAGATGCTCGCTGCCCAACAAAGCAAAGCGCTGGAAAATGCTTATTGGCAGAGACAGGATTAAACTTTTCGGCTTTTAGCTGATAAAATCCTGAAAATGCCCTATTGTTCTCAAAAATCAGGGTAGAGAATACCCACCCTAATTTTACGAAGACGGAATTTCATATACGTGAGCTTCAATTATTAGCGTCATAGTGCCTTCTTGCACATCCAATTCTTTTATGCAAAACGCTATTTCTGGAAACTCAAAATAAGGTAAATTCATCAGTTCTTTTACCTTCTCCATTAAGGCGAGAGTTAGTCCTAGCGAAATACCCGTTCCTGGGGTGCAGCGAAACTCCTCCAGCAATACGGGATGCTTGTCAGTACGAGGTAAGGCAACAGCGCTGAAGCCTATTTGTTGCGTATTGTCTATTTTATGCACTAGCATACTTCCAGTGAATTCCATCTTCCCGCCACCAGGCAAGTGAAGCGATAAAGGAAGTTGCAGTTCCAAAGTTACAATTTCGTCATCTACAGAAAGCTCTATGGGAAACAGCTTGCTTTTGATATAATCTGAGTTTAATGCTTGGTTTATATCTGCTTCTGTTAGCCGAACACGAACAGTAGTATTTACTGGCTGATTAAGTTTGATTTCACCAAGAATAGCACTCAGGGGATTAATAGCAATGTTATCGGTTTGCAGTTCGATATTCTGTATGCGAATATCTTTCTGCATTACCAAGCCCTGACCTTCCACAGAAACCGAATTTGCCTCTCCCTGAATTATATGACTCAGGTCAGTTTGCACATCTACGTCGATGAATTCTACTGCATCCAGCAGGCTACTAAGGCGCATTTTTAGTGCCTGAGAAAGTGCTTGCTCCTCTACCCGTGGTTGTGACATGACGGATTTTTCCAATTTGTGTTTTGCTCCTCCTTACTCTATACGCAAAGAAAACCGTTGCGGCTCTGTATATTGGTAGAAGCCGTCATCTGCAATTTGTCTGAATTTTTATAAAAATTATCAGGTTGTTCATTGTTTATGGTAATCAATTACGAGTTATTTTAAAGTTATCGTTTTTTCCGAGTTTGATGTCGGTAGTGCTGTAATTTTAGGGAAAATTAGCCAGGGAGTCTTTGTTTTATAAGGTTAAAGTCCTTAAGACCACCGAAACAGTCCAGCAGTTGAAAGTACCTTGCTAAGCTAACAGCACTTTCAACTGCTGCATATAGGCCAAAAGCCCCTAACTTTAGTTATGGAGAAAAAAGACGCATTTCCTCGTTCAGAACTATAAGCCCAAGCGCAGGTTATCTCTAAAGAAAGCAAAATTTTAGCCGTTGCCAGTCTAATTTTGGTGCTAATATTTTAGGCGACACCTAAGCATGAGGTTTGGTAAATGAAAGCATCAAAAGTCATTCTGGGAATTATATTAACTGTAAATATATTAGGAATTGGGGCTAGACAGTTAGAAATCCAAAAAGGGCAAGCTGCCGCTGCCTTTGAAGAATTGCAGAACCGGGAGGAATATTTAACGTTGGTTTTTCCCAAGCTAATTAGGGAAGTTCAGGTTAGGTTAAACTTGGTGAACGTTCCGGGAAGTATTAAGTCTGATTTAAAAGAATATGACCCCAGATACAGAAGAATAATAGAAGCCGCAGGGCAAGAAGCAGACGAAAACCTGGCTGAGTATCCAAGAGAGATAGGTTTTAGTCATATGTTCTGGGCAGAGAAGAAACGTATTTTAAACCAGAAGTACGGAATAAATTGGAAAACCCCACCAGAAATGAATCCAGAGGTCATTTTTGATTGAACCGAGGGCAGCAAAGGTCAAGAGAAAGCTAAAATAGAGCAAATATAGTTGCAAAAGTTGCGATCGCTTAAAGAGCTACTATGACGACTGCTGCTCCGGTAAAAACTCAATACGAAGCCATCATCGGTCTGGAAACCCATTGTCAACTGAGTACCCAAACCAAGATATTCTGCAATTGCTCCACCGAATTTGGTGCAACACCGAATCAGAATGTCTGTCCGGTATGTATGGGAATGCCTGGGGTATTGCCAGTGCTGGATCAAAAGGTGCTAGAGTACGCAGTCAAAGCTGGACTGGCTCTCAACTCTTGCATCGCTCCCTACAGCAAATTTGACCGCAAGCAATATTTTTATCCCGACCTACCGAAAAACTATCAGATTTCCCAGTACGACTTGCCCATCGCTGAACACGGTTATCTAGAGATAGAGTTAACTGATGGGGAAGGGAAACCGATTCGCAAAAAAATCGGCATCACCCGCCTGCACATGGAAGAAGATGCGGGGAAATTGGTTCACGCAGGTAGCGAACGACTCTCAGGTTCCACCTACTCCCTGGTAGACTACAACCGCACAGGCGTTCCTCTAGTAGAAATTGTCTCAGAACCCGATATGCGTTCGGGAGTTGAAGCGGCAGAATACGCCCAAGAACTGCGTCGGATTCTCCGTTATCTTGGCGTGAGCGACGGTAATATGCAAGAAGGTTCCCTGCGCTGCGACGTGAATATCTCCGTGCGTCCAGTTGGTCAGGAAAAATTTGGCACGAAAGTCGAAATCAAGAACATGAACTCCTTTAACGCCATTCAAAGGGCGATAGAGTACGAAATCGACCGCCAAATTCAAGCCATCGAATCGGGCGAAAGAATTGCCCAAGAAACGCGGTTGTGGGAAGAAGGCTCTCAACGCACTATTAGTATGCGGAGTAAGGAAGGCTCTAGCGATTACCGCTACTTCCCAGAACCCGATTTGGCACCTATCCAAGTTTCCCCAGAACAACTGGAACAGTGGAAGTCACAACTTCCGGAACTGCCAGCCAAAAAACGCGATCGCTATGAAAGCGAATTGGGTTTATCTCCCTATGATACCCGCGTCCTCACCGAAGACCGCACAGTGGCAGAATATTTTGAAGCCGCTGTTGAGCATAAAGCTAATCCCAAGCAAGCTGCTAACTGGGTGATGGGCGACATCACAGCCTACATCAACAACAATAAACTCAGCATCACCGAAATTGCCCTGAAACCGGAAAATCTAGCTGAACTCATCTCCTTAATTGAAGATGGCACCATCAGCGGCAAAATCGCCAAAGAAATTCTGCCAGAACTACTCACTAACGGCGGTTCTGCGAAAGCACTGGTGGAAAGCAAAGGCCTAGTGCAAATCTCCGACACTGGCGAACTTGAAAAAATCATCGATGCTGTTATAGCAGCAAGTCCCAAAGAACTAGAACAGTATCGCAGCGGTAAAACCAAGCTACTTGGTTTCTTTGTCGGACAGGTGATGAAGCAAACTGGCGGACGTGCAGATCCTAAAGTGACGAACCAGTTGATCCAACAGAAGTTGAACAGTTAAACCCTACCCCTACCCCTCCCCGTCCACGGGAGGGGTTAATTGTAATGGGAATATTGCACCATGTAACGGATGTGCAACGGGCGATCGCGTTTTTCACGTTGCTATTCTCGATTGACATTGTAATTTGTCACAAATAGCTGCAATCCCTTTGGCTGCTGATGTAAGAGAACTTTCAATTGTCTCTGCTTCACAAAAAATCAGAAAAATTTACCAAAAAAACAAAATAGGGGGTGACACCCCTCACCCCCAACTGCTATATTTTGTTTAGTAGATGCACCCTGATGATCGGGAGAGTCGCCCAAGTGACTCTCCTTTTTTTTTGTTGCCACTTGTCAATACTTCTGCGATTAGACCGACCTAACCAGTTAACCCCGCCACCCTACTCCGGGAAGGGGAATAAAAGCCATCCCATAAAAAAATCTTCCTTTTCCGTGTCCGTATAGGATAGGTTGAGCCAGAGGTAGAGAGGGATTGGCCAGAGGTTAAGCGATGTCATTAATTAATGACCAATGACCTGTGACAGCTTGGTATAATCTGCTTTCAACCAGGCTTGAGGAAAGAATGATGGCAGGCTGGCAAGAAATATCAGGTGGTGTGACGGCTCCCAGAGGATATCGGGCGGCGGGGATAGTAGCAGGACTGAAACCATCAGGTTTACCAGATTTGGCGTTAATTTATTCAGAAGTGGAAGCGATCGCAGCTGGTGTCTTCACCACCTCTGTTGTCCGCGCTGCGCCCGTAGACTATTGCCGCCAGCTTCTGCAAGCTAAGCACGGTGCCAGGGCCATTCTCTGCAACGCCGGACAAGCCAATGCCGCCACAGGCGCTCAAGGCTGGATCGATGCCATCGAAAGCGCCCAGATGTTGGCTCAAGTGTTGAATATTCCCTCGGATACTGTCTTGCTGGCATCCACAGGGGTGATTGGACAACGAATTAAAATGGATGCACTGAAGGCGGCAATTCCTCAGCTAGTCGCAGCAGCATCCGAAGATGGAGGCGACGCAGCTGCAAAAGCCATCTGTACAACTGACTTAGTACCCAAATCTATTGCTCTGGAAACAACTATAGGCGATCGCCCGGTGCGAATCGGCGGCATTTCCAAAGGTTCGGGCATGATTCATCCGAACATGGCGACATTGTTATCCTTTGTAACTTGCGATGCTGCGGTTGCGCCTTCCCTGTGGCAGAAAATGCTCAGTCGCGCCGCCGATCAAAGTTTCAACCAAATTACTGTAGATGGCGATACCAGTACCAACGATACTCTGATTGCTCTAGCGAATGGTCAGTCTCGCACCCCAGCGATTACCGAAATGGGTGCAGAAGCCGAAAAGTTGGAAGCAATGCTGACCCAAGTGTGTCAATATTTAGCGAAAGCGATCGCGCGTGACGGCGAAGGTGCCACCTGCTTAATTGAAGTGCAAGTTACAGGGGCGCACGATGACAAAGATGCGCGTCAAGTTGCCAAAACCATTGTCGGTTCATCTTTAGTTAAGTCAGCAATTTTTGGGCGCGATCCCAACTGGGGACGAATTGCCGCTGCTGCTGGACGTGCTGGCGTAATATTCGATCAAGAAAATCTCCGCATTCAACTTGGAGATTTCTTGTTAATGGAAAATGGTCAACCTCTGCCATTTGATCGTGCGGCGGCGAGTGCATATTTAAAAGCAGCAGCAGCAGGTGCTTATCTTAAAGAAGACACCGTTTTAATCTCCGTCAGTATCGGTTCTGGTTCTGGTTCTGGTAAAGCTTGGGGTTGCGACTTAAGTTATGACTACGTGAAGATTAACGCCGAGTACACAACTTGAAGTTTCAGTAGGTAGTTGTAATCCACATTTTGTACCAGTCGTATTAACCGCCTGGGGTTTAAGCCCCAGGCTACTTCTTCACAAGACTGAGTAAGAATTTGGGGCTATTTCAATAGAAATATGCTCACACCCTAGAACTGATGGCGAAGACACAGTTGCAGAGGTTGAGATGATTAAATCTGAAAAATCCAAGAATATCACTAAATTTTAACCCTATAAGTCTGCTTTTGGAAGAATATAAGGGGCTATCGAAAAAGAATTTTTCCTTCTCCTCGCTACCAGGAACTGGATTAACAAATCAATTAAATTGTAGTTTGGGATGCGATCACTATCTTGGGTATACAGCAAAACAGGAAAATTTGCTTTCCCCAAGACGGAGTTGATTTGATGTAACTGATGCTAACCTCAGCTGATAGCAGCTTTCGGGGCTGGGAGCGTAAATTATGGTCAAGAAAATAGCGTTGTTTTGCCTCAGTTTGATTTTGATAGTTGTCATTATGCCTCGTTTGACGCTGGCGCAGGGGACATCTTACCTGGAATCACGCATCTCTAGACTGGAAGCAGAAAACTATCAAATGCGATCGCTTATCACCCAGCTAGACGCGCAAGTAGATGCTCTGCAACAGTCGGGAGCAAGTAGGCCGCCGAGCGTTCCTTCTAGAGTCAACAGAACAACACGTTCATCCGATCCGATGTTTGACCGACTCGCTACTTTAGTAGTTGAACTCAAGCAGCGCATCAACAAACTAGAGAAATTAGTAACCGAACTTCAGAAAAAACGCAGTTAATTGGGAATAGGGAAAAAGTCTTACCCAGTCCCCATTACTTCATTACTTCGCCTTCGCACGTGGGATGAGCAGCCAAAGAAAATAAGGCGTACCAATCATCGCCGTAACCAAACCGGAGGGAATTTCTTTAGGGGCGAGGGCGACACGCCCAACGGTATCGGCTACTGTCACCAGGATGGCTCCCAATATTGCTGCCACAGGCAACAGCTGGCGGTGACGATGACCGATGAGAAGACGTGCGGCGTGAGGAGCGATTAGCCCGACAAAACTAATTGTACCGACTGTGGAGACGGCGGCGGCGGCGAGGGCAACTGCGATCGCAACTGAAATCCCACGAGCCTGTTGCAGCCGCATACCGAGAGTGCGCGGGAAGTCTTCCCCCAAAGCCATCAAATCCAGCCAGCGAACCAAAAACCAGGAAAGCGGCAGCAAAATCACTGGAAAAGCCATCAGTCGCCACAACTCATCCCAGTCGCGGGCATAAGTGCTACCAGCAAGCCAGACTAGGGCTTGTGCCACCCGCAGCTTTGCCATTACCACCAATATATTTGTTCCGGCAGCACAGAAAGCCGAAACCGCAATCCCAACTAGGGCAAGCCGTGATGGGGAAATCCCGCCCTGCCAAGACGCTAAATAGACGACTCCGAAGGCAGCAAAAGCGCCAATGAAGGCTGCTATCGGCACTACTTCGACGGGCGCATTTGGCAGCAAAACCAAGATGAGCAAAGCCCCAAGCCCAGCGCCAGAAGTAATTCCAACGATTTCCGGGCCAGCCAGAGGATTCCTTACTACCCCCTGCAATAGCAAACCGCTAGCAGCAAGGGACGCTCCCGCCAGCACCGCCACCAGCAGACGCGGCAAACGCAGGCTAAATATTACTCGTTGAGAAAGGGCAGTACCGCTGCCCAAGAAGGTGTCGATGATTTGAGGCAAAGTTAGAGAAATACCGCCGAACAATAAACCAGCTACTAGGGAGATTAGGAGCAACAAAGTCAGAAAGCACAAAAGCAGGATGTAGCGGGATTTTATCGTCGGGAGTAAAGGAGCAGTATTCTCCCTGGTGCTGCCACTCGTGCGACTTGAGGAACGAGCTAGCCAAATTAGAAATGGTGCGCCAATCAAAGCTGTAACGCTACCTGCTGGTAGTTCGCTGAGATTTGTGGTTAAAGCTTGAGCTACAATATCGGCACCAACCAGAATAATTGCGCCCCAGAAGGCTGCACCTGGGAGTAATAGCTGGTGCTGGCGACATCCCATCAGTCGGACTAAGTGAGGTGCGACTAAGCCAACAAAACTAATTGGCCCAACTACACTCACTGCTACAGCTGCTAAGAAGACGGCGACTAACGTACCGAACAAGCGCGTTAACTGTACTCTAGAACCAAGCGATCGCGCTACTTCATCTCCCAGCAACAGCACATCCAACGACTTTGCCATCAGCATTGCCAAAATTACGCCAATCGCTACCTGTGGCAAAGCATAAGTAGTTCCACTCCAGTTTGTTTGCACTAGGGAACCAGCCCCCCAGAAAAACAAGCCAGCGGTTTCGTTTTCGTAAAATAGCTGTAATGCGGCGGTAAAAGCAGCAAGAGCCAAAGAAACAGCGACACCAGCCAGAGTAAGTCGAATTGGCGTAACTTGCAGACCTGCGATCGCATAAACTAAGATTGCTGCCAGCATTCCCCCAGCAAACGCCACCAGCACGGGCGACCATGCAAATAGCCCCGGAACAAAGATTGCGGTAACGGTTACAGCCAAGTATGCACCAGCATTGATTCCTAAAGTTGCTGGCGATGATAGCGGATTCCGAGTCACCGTCTGCAACAAAACTCCCGCTATCCCCAGTGCAGCACCTGCAATAATGCCAATACTGGCGCGGGGTAGTCGCACGTAGCGCACTATATTATCAGCAGCACTGTCATCCGGGGAGAAAATTGCTTTTACCACTGTGGCGACATCAAGCCCCGCTTGTCCTTGGGTGATGTGGATAAAGAAAAGTAGCAGGAGAAGTAAAAAGCCAAAAGTAAGACCAAATAAATTTATTTGGTCTTTTGGCTTTGCGCCTTTTTCTGGTGGTATTTTCATCGCTTCTTGGTTAAAGCTGCCACAACTTTTTCTACGAGTACCTGTGCTGACAAAGGGCCACCAAAAAACCAGGTATCTTCTCCAATTGGATAAACTCGATTTTCCTTAACAAAGTTTAATCCTTTCCAAACCGGATTATTTTGCCAGGGAATTTGATTATTTTCAGCCATATAAAGGAAGTTTGCCTGCTCTACTTCTGGCAGTGCTTCCAGTCCCACTGTGTTGAAACCAAAACTATCAAATTTACCTTTCCAGGCATTTTCTAACCCAATTTTTTCTAAAATTTCTACTGCCATTGCATTTTCGGTAAATAGGCGCAGTTCGGGTAAAAATTGCCCCAGTATAAATGAACTACTTGCACCAGTTGAACGCAATTGTTCAGCCGCAGTTTTAAAAGTTTCCTGCATTTGCTGAAGCACTGCAACGCCTGCTTCTCGACGGTTCACGGTTTCAGCAATTTTTATAAATGTTTGCTGCATTTCTTCTAACTGGCTAAGTTCATTTGCTGCTGGATAGGGATTAAATAGTAGTGTTGGGGCAATTGAAGATAGGTTGTTGTAGATAGATTCGTGTCGTAACTTTATGCCAATAATTAAATCTGGTTCCAGTTTAGCGATCGCTTCTAAACTCGGCTCTTGGCGGGTGCCTACATCAACTACATTTTCTGCCAGCTTCGGCTGAATATCCACATATTTTTTGTACTCGCTAATATCGGCTACTCCAACAGGCTGAATGTTTAGTGCCAGCAAATCTTCAACATACACCCACTCCAGCGCCACAATACGTTTAGCTGGGGATTTAAGATTGGGAATTTGGGCTTGAGGAGCTGCTGACGTTCCCTGTGTCTCTGTTTGATTTCTAGTACAGGCAACTACTAAAGCAGACGCAATTGCTGTAGCTATAAATTGTCGTCTACTAAAACTATTCATCTGGAATATTTCCTAATTTTAATTTTAAATTATTCCTAAATTGCACGGTAAGCAAGTGGGACTCCCACTAATCGGATGGGGGATAATAGTCATTTCCACGCCGAAAACTTCCCGAATGGTACTTGTTGTCATCACCTCATCTGGAGAACCTGCTGCTACTACCTGACCGTGGGAAAGCAGGATCAGGCGATCGCTATAAGCAGCTGCTTGGTTTAAGTCATGCAGCACCCATCCTACAGTAATTCCATGTTCCCGATTAAGCGATCGCACTAGCGACAAAACATCCAACTGGTGACGGATATCGAGGAAAGTGGTAGGCTCATCTAACAACAACACCTGAGTCTGCTGCGCCAGCGCTAGTGCAATCCAAGCGCGTTGTCGTTCGCCACCGGAAAGCGTATCTACTGAACGCTCCGCCAAAGGCTCTAGACCAGTAATTTCCATCGCCCATCGCATCGCTGCAATGTCCTTGTTAGATAAGCCTCCCAGCAGGTTCTGGTGCGGGTAGCGACCATAACCAATCAACTCCCAGACGGTGACTCCATCTGGCACATCTGGGGACTGCGGTAACATCGCCAATTGACGGGCAAATTCTCGCGTCGCCAGTTTGGCAATGTTGCGACCATTCAAGTAAATCGCACCTTTGATGGGTTGCAACAGCCTTGCTAAGGTACGCAACACGGTACTTTTTCCCGAACCATTTGGGCCAATTAGCGCCGTTACCTCGCCGTGTGGAAGTGCAATCGAAAGGTCTGGAACAATTAGCGTTTCACCGTAAGAAACTTTCAGGTTGTGAACATCAATTGTCATTGGTCATTGTTATTAGTAAAAACGCCGAACGGCTAAAGTCTCTTTGAGCAAACAACGCCTGCTAACCCAGGTTTTGTTTGTAACGATTCAATTGGTATTATCAAGTGAAAGAATGACCAATTAAAGTACCTCCTAAAATTAATTGTAGGTTGGATTTCCTTCCTAAACCCAACCTACTCTCAGTTCTCAAAGCTCCTTAAAAAGAGGTCACTTGGTATTACCAAGTGAAAGAATAACCAACTCTCAAAGTTCTACCTCTGGCAGCAGAATAACTTATATCCTCGGTTTGTAGTTGAGAAACTATTGGAAAATACTGAGCGTTAAACAAGTTTTCCACGCCAATATTAAAAGTACCTGGCCCCACTTTAATACTGCTAATGTAGTCAACTGTCAAGTAGCTCTCCACCTCGTTTAAGCCAAAACCGCTACCTTCCGCGTCACGACTTCCAGAATACAATAACTGAAGACGATTGCTCCAGCCAGGTGTTGTCTGGTGTTGAATGTAAGCTGTCAGTTTTAAGGGTGGAATTCGGAACCCATCGAGGTCTTCGTATTCTCCATCCTCGTCAACATCAATTTGACCTTCCACGTAAGTAATTGTGCCACCGAGTTGCCATGCTTTGCCTAGCTGTGTATCAATGGTTGCTTCAATTCCATAAACTTGTTCGGGAGCGCGAATCACTGTTCCAGGCGCTGTAAAGGTTGTACCTAAGTCTGACTCGTTATAGAAAGCAGCTAAAGAAGCCTGGACAGACTGCCAATTTCCCCGCACACCGATTTCGTAGTTGTTTACTTTCTGCGGTTCAGGACGTAAAGTTTCTACTGAAAATCCTGCGGGTGCATTGCGGAGTCTAAGCCCAATATCTGCTAAAGAAAACCCTTGAGAGAAGTTGGCAAAAACATTTACTTGGTCGTTTAAAAAGGCTACTGCGCCAATATTAAACAGAGTTGCATTGAAGTCGAGATCGCCGCCTTGAATGTTGTTACCAGCTAAGGTAGTGAAATCATCAACACTGACTCCAGCGCGTTCGTGACGCACTCCACCATTCAAAATAAAGCGATCGCTTATATCCCAGGTCAACTGAGCAAAAACACCTAAACTGCTCAGTGTCAGAGGTGGAGTCCAGATGCGCTCACCTATTTTTTCGTAAACTAATCCTCGGCTAGCGTCGTAAGCATCTCCATTGAACGTGGAAACAGGCTGAGATGTATTTTCATTGAAGTAGTCCAGACCCCATAAAATTCGGGCAGCTCCTTGATTAAATAAAGGAGTGTCAATTTGTAAGCGTCCGCCATACTTTTCTGACTCAACTCGCGACTGAATAATTGCGTCGCCAAAACTCTGAAAACCTCTGACATCAAACGGGAAAAATCGCGTTAGGTAGTTCCGATAATAAACTTGAGCCTGAACCTGACTACCGAAAACGTTGTTATGAGAGTAGTCTAGATTGATCAGTGTATTCTCAGTTCCTTGACCGTCCTCTAAATCGAGTCCTTCTAATGCACGGGCTTTTTGACGACCTGGCAGTAGATCGACAATTGTATCACTGCTAAAATCGCTAGCTTGTTTATCGTTTAAGTGATTAAACGTTAATTGCAAGCGTTGATCTTCACTAAAATTTACCCCTACCTTTCCTAAAATATTGATCGTTTCGGCATCAGCAATACCGCCTTGACCGTTAGGATCGGCAGGGATGCGATCGCCTTCAGCATCAAAAAAGCTACCCGTCCCCCCCAATGCAGCTGAGATGACAAAATCAAAAATACCTTCGTTTCCAGTAATGGAATGCTGGAGATCGTAACCAAGACTTTCCTCAAAGTGTGTTAAAGAAGCATCAAATCCTATCGATGTTCTTGAGGTCAGCCTTTCTTCACCCGGTCTTCTGGTGATAATATTAATAACGCCGCCAGTGGCTCCATCACCGTAAATTGCTGTCGGCCCGCGCAGCACTTCAACTCGCTCTATTGCTGATGGATCTATCGTTCCGAAATCCCGAAAAACATTTCGACTTGTAGACTGCGGAACGCCATCAATCAACACTAAAACATTGCGTCCCCGCAGAGATTGTCCAAATGAACTGGCGCTTTGCGTTGGGGGAGCCAAACCGGGAACTACTTTACTAAGAGTTTCCCCTAAATCCCGCGTTACCCTGGTTTGTTCTTCGAGTTGTTCGCTGGTAATAACTGTTATCGAACGCGGCACATTAGATAGTTCTTCGTCCGTGCGCGTAACGGAGACAATGACTCTCTCAGGCAGTGTTTGACCGCTTTGTGGTGGTATCGCTGGTGATGAAGCACCCGGCCCACTGGGAGCAGGTGGAGTAGTTCCCGGTTCAGTAGCCGGAGTTTCCGTTGAAGGTGCAGCGTCTGGGGGTGTTGTAGCAGTTCCCGTTGAAGGTGCAGTGCCTGTGGTCGGAGTTTCCGTTGAAGGTGCAGCGCCTGGGGGTGTTGTGGGAGTTTCCGTTGAAGGTGCAGCGCCTGTTGTGGGAGTTTCCCGCGACGGCAATCGAGATGGTTCGGCAACAGCTGTAGCTTCAGGTGCCGTCAACCGGAAAACTAGCCTTTGGTTGTTTTGAGCTAGCTGTGCTGTAGGAATTCCCTCTTTACCGATAACTTTGATGCGGATACTGTTAGCATCTAGGCGAGAAACAGTTACTGATTCAATATCATTTGTAGGGTTGTTAGCGCGAAAAGTTTCTCCGTCGGTTAATCTTAACCTGGTGTTGATGACATCAGCAAAAAATGTGTTGCCATAGCGACCAGTGAAGGATTGAGATTGGGTACCATTGGAAGTTTCTAAGATAACTTCCAAACCATTTGGTGTGGGGTTGAGTCGCACACCTGTAACTTGTACAACATCAGCTCGAACTTGCTGAACAGCTACCAAAGAAGCGACGCTAGTTATCAACAGGGAATCAAATAATTGACGCGATTTCACAGTGTTTCCTCATTCAAAAGCTTGAAGTTGCAATTAGATAAAAAATCTCTTCCTGAGTAGCTTGGGTTGATCGGCGAAACCTAACACAACACGAGCATTTGTTGGGTTCCTTCACCTCAACCCAAGCTACTAATCATTTTCAACTGAACGATATTGGAGCCGCTAGGACATAGGGATATCAGCCACTTCATGCAAAGCATTGCTAACTTTTCCAAACGCAGCAGTGGCGGGTCGATTGGTGCTTTCGTCTGCATAACCTTGAGTAAGTAAGCGGTTCCGGTTGAGGCAAAGTTTGGTAAAACTTGGCGTGAGTAAATCAAACATATCAAAACGCGATCGCATTTCTGGAAAGCGAGATTGATAATTTAAAATTGCTTGTCTTACTTGTTTCCAAAAACTACTTTCAGGATAGTGATGATGGGTTTCTAACAAATCCGATAAGTAGCGGAAATGGCAGATAAATAAACCTGCCCAAATGTACTGACACAGCTTTTCAGATGGTTCCCCAGGGAAGAATTGCTTAATCGCTGCGGGAAAAGACTCCAATTCGGAAAATGGATGATTGCTAATATTCACATCATCTAAAAAATCCTTGATTGCCAGACGATGAGGAACATTATCTTTCAGCACCAAAATGACGTTTTCACCGTGAGGAGAGAACACTGTACCATAGCGGTATAGGTAATGCAATAACGGCGGTAAAATTACGCTGAACAAACGTTCTAACCAAGTTTCTAAACTTAAACCAGATTGCGCTACAAGTTGGGAAATGAAAAGTTGATCGTTATTATCAATATGTACCAGGGAAGCTAAAGTTATCGGTTTTTCCTCCGGTTCAGTAAAGGAAAAAAGACTTTCTCGCCAGATACACGCCAGCATTTCTCGGTACTGATAAGGCGCTCCAGCTAAGTTCATGTAGTAGGGATGAAAGTATTGGACTCCAGCAACTTCTCCAATAAGAATCAGGCGACATTCATCCCGCAAAAAAGCATCTTTATCGCATATTTCTTTCAGCCATTCCGTCATATAAGGAGCCAACACTGCTCCAGGCAAACCCCGATAGACAGATGTATTTAAAATGCTTATAGGTAATTTGACATTGCGTTTTTGAGAATGGCTGATATTGAGAAAAGTCCGGATAGATTGCTGCGGTAAGTAGCGGTCTTGACTAATATCTAAAGGTATAATTGCACCAATGGCTATGTCCTCGGCAAACATCGAAACTAAGTTATTTTTCCATTGCCACTCATGCACGGGAATAAAGTAGTAGTTTTCTGGATTAACTCCTTGCAAAGTTAACAAACTTTGAAATTCAGCTAATGTCTTGTCACCCAATTCCTGTTTTATCAAATTTGAGTAATCAAGACTGCTAACTGCATTAAACTTGGCTCTATCTTGACTTACTGCAATCCACAAAAAAGAAACTTCCTGTTTCCGTTCTGGTGCATAAGCTAAGTAATCGTTGTAATTAAAGCCAATCCGTCCTTTATTGAAAGTAATCCAGGGATGTCCCTCCATTTCCCCTTCCAAATGAGCGTAATCTAAATCTAGTAAATTGGTTTTTCGCCTTTCCTTATCTGCATGAATGTGAGCATCTGCAAGCAGAGTATTACTAATTTCTTTCAGAAAATGCGCTGTAGTTATAGCGCTCATGCCTATTGTTTCGGAAATATCTAGAATAAATTGAAATGGGTTAGTAGCAGGCAACCAGTCCGAATCCCAGCGTTGCATCGAGTCGGGGATAGCGCGGTAACTGTTAAATAGGCGATGTTTTGCCTCAAATCGGTAGATTATACCTTGAGGAAGCGAGAGTTGATAAAGGGCGTGGTTTTCGTGTTTCTCAATAATTTCGGGAGTGATAATTTCTTCATACATAAACTCAGAAATCATCTTTGCCAGCAGCGTTTTACAAACAAGTTGCCAGCGTTGAGGTTGTAATGCACGGTTAAGAATTTCTCGGTGATTCATCGTTATCAGCAAACTTATTTTTTAGGAATTGGTAAAGGATGCGCTACCTTGGCAGTAGCATTCTGAAAAATAGTGAAACGAGCAAAGAGCAAATTAATGATGCAAATGCTGGCAGCGGCGAGAAAAGGTGCCGCCAAACTGTAGCCACTAACAAGCCACGAAGCAGCTAGCGGCGCACCCAAGCGACCGACATTGGCGAAGGATGAGGCGAGGCTGTAGTTTAAATGGATGGCATTCTCGCTGCTGTTGCTAAATAATTTCAGTTCTAAAGCGGTTTCAGTTACGGCGAGATAAAATCCATACAAAGCGCGTCCGATTATGAGTAGTAACAGCGAATTTGTCCCGCCTTGCAGGTATAAACTCACCACCAGCAGCACCATACCGAGGCAGTAAACTTGTTTGAGACGTTGTGGTTTACAAGCGGAACGGATGTAAGGCAAGGCAGCGATCGCCATTACACTTGGAATCAGAAATAGAAAACTGCTTGTCATCAAGCTGACACCAAAGCGATCGCTATCGATGGCGTATTCAGTAAAGTAAGGACGTACCAAATTATTCGCCAACTGGAAGGTAAGAATCACCATCCCAATTGCCAAAATGAAACTTATTTTATTTACCCCAACTGAAGGCTTTTCTGACTTGATAGCAACCTGCGGCGGCGTAGCAGTTTCTTTCAACAGGTATATACACAAACCAAGTTGAAAGACATCTGTCACCGCTACCCAATAAAATAAATGCAAAGGTGCTTCCAAGTCGAGCATCCAAGCACCAGCGATTGTCGCCGCAATAATTGCACCATGAGAAACTGCTTGATAAGTCCCTGCTACACTCGCTCTTTTTTCCTCACCTGCCAGCTGAATAATTAGCGTGTAAACTAGCAGATAACTACTTTTAAAAAGCAGTAATAGAACTGTGTAAAAAAGAAATTGATCTGCGTTAGTAGCAGTTGCCATAAGCGCAGTCATCACAGCAGTTCCAGCTTGTCCGACATACAAAAGATGTTTGACTTCAAACCATCGTGCTAACAATCCCCACAAAGGAGAAGCCAAAACCACAGCGAGGCGACAAACAAAAATGTAATACCCAGTGTATGCCAAATCCTCAACCCCAAAAACTTTGCGAAAAAATTGGGGATAAAAAGGCGATAGCAAAACCTCTGTAAACCAGGCTATGAACACGCAGGTAAAGAGTGTCCAAATTATAAAGTTAGACTGATGTTTAGACTTATTGAAAAAGTCAAACATATTCATACCCCTGAGTTCCGCTGAAACAAGATTGTTTGATTCTGGTAGAGAAGTTGCAGGCAATTCTAAAATCTTTCCTCTGGGTTCTCTGAGTCTCTGCGGTTCGTTCCTCTAGCAAATTGATACACGCTGAAAAAATTCTCACCATGAAACAAGCAACGCCTCGTTTTATAGCCATCCTATTTAATTGGTGAAAGCTACTTTTTTTAACGAATCGCAGAGGCGCAGAGGACGCCAAGAAAGAGAATAGACAGTATTTCATAGATGAGTTAGGATTGCTTAGGAATTTTGGCAAAAGGTTTCTTCATGAGGCAACACCAAATTGCTGAAACACATTTCGGCTATGTACGGGGTACACAGTTTGTTTCATCAAAGTATTGATAATTACCGAGTTACGGTATGCACCTAAGCCTAAATCCGGTGCGCCAACTCCGTGAGAATGTAACTCACCGTTTTGGACAAAAATTGAACCGGGAATTTCTTGATTTAAGGCCAAACGGTAATCCAAACCCATTCCATAACGTCCCTGAGTATCCCACTGAATTAAATCTTTTAGTCCAGCGATACATTTAGGAATGGCATGGTGATAGCCAGTAGCAAGAACGACGCACTCAGTTTCATGGTTAAAGCGTTCCTCTTGTTGTTGGTGTCGATAGCCAATTTGATAGCGGCTACCTGCTGGCGTTTTTACCTTTGCAACTTCCTTCGCTTCTACGAGAGGAAGCAGCCTGACATCGGGGTGCTTGGCGGCGACAGAACGTTCGTACAACAAATCGTAAATCTTGACAATCGTTTCTACGCTAATCCCCTTGTAAAGTAGAGATTGCTGGGAAAAAACTTGCGATCGCTTCTCTGGCGACAGGTGATAGAAATATTGGATGTAATCCGGCGAAAAATGCTCTAGTGCCAGTTTGGAATATTCCATTGGCATGAAACTCTGAGAACGGGTATGCCACTCCAGGCGATAGCCGTAAGTTTCCTGTTCTTGCAATAGTTCGTAGAAGACTTCGGCTGCACTTTGACCCGATCCAAGTACGGTGATAGATTTGGCGTGACGACAGCGATCGCGTCGATGCAAAAATTCCGCAGAATGGAAAATATCGTCTGATGGCAACAAGTTTTGAAAGCATTGCGGAACTTGTGGAACGCTGCCAACTCCTAGCACAAGATTCCGTGTTTTATAGGTAGAAATCTGATTAGATTCTACATCTCGCGATTGAACTTCAAAATAACCTTCTGACTGCGAACCTTTCCAAGCAACCGCTTCTACTCGCTGACCAAAACGACAGCTTGGTAACTGACTAGCCACCCACTGACAGTAATGATTGTACTCCCGGCGCGGTATTTGAAATCGCTCCAAAATATAGAAGTGATAAAGGCGAGATTGAGCGCGTAAGTAGTTGAGAAAACTGAAACTGCTGCTGGGATCTGCCATTGTCACCAAATCAGCCAAAAAGGAAACTTGAATGGTGGCTCCCTCTATCAATAAACCTGAGTGCCACAAAAATTCAGGTTTCTGTTCTAGGAATACGGCTTTAACTTCAGCTACTGGTGACAATAGTGCCGCTAACCCTAAATTAAAGGGGCCAATTCCCACACCTAAAATGTCGTAAATTTCGTCAGACATCATCCCCACTTCCTCATAAAATTTTCCCGATGGCAGAACATCAAAGCCGCTTTTTTTTCGGGTAAATCAATTTCTTTTTGAAACTCAAAGCCACAGCGTTCAAACACATGAATCATTTTGTGATTGCGACTGTCTGGTTCGGCAATAATTTTCTGAGTTGCTGAATTCTGAAACTGAAATTCAGTCATTGCCTGCAACATTGGCAGAGCATAGCCTTTGCCAATGAAATCTGGATCGCCAATCAACAAGTGAATGCCTCTATCCGCAGGATGAAATTGATAGCAGTTAGCAACGATATCATCTGGTACCGAGTAAGCTTCCCAGTAACTCATCGGCACTTTGTTTATTAAGCCGATGTAGAGGGTTTGGTGCGAATCGAGGAGCGCTTTTTGTAAATGCGATCGCATCTGTTCTACAGACAGCGCCAAGTTCCAAAAAGGGATAACATGGGGTTGATTCATCCAATTGTGGATGCGTAGCAAATCTTTTTCCAGAATTACTGGACGAAAAGCAATCTCTTTTTTAATCTTTGAGTTAAACTTCTGGTAAACATATCCTCGTTCAACTTGTTGATTAGTGAGCGACATGGACACCTCCGTTACCAACATACAGCGAATTGTCGATAGTAACATAGACCGATTGTGTGGCTACTGAGCCTACAAGTTCATCCATGTCATGAAAGCGGGTGAGCAGATTTCCCTTACAACGCAATTGCGGTTGAGACAGCAGATTAGGCAGCAGATTAGAGCAGCCTTGTTCTAAGAGGGTTTGCTTTTCTAAGGCTGTTCGCAACTCTGATAATAGCAAGTTTTCATCTACCAGTTCAGCAACACCAAAAGCATTAACTATCCCTAAAATATTGTTCATGAACAAGTAGTAACCTAGTCTTTCATCAATCACCGCATCCTCACAGAAAGTCTGGCTCTTTTCGCCAATTCCCGGAATAAAAGAATCCAACTTTTGATGAAATGATTGTCGATAGTAATAGCCTTGGTTATCCCGGTAAAAGAAACGGTAAGGGTAGCCATCTTGTAACTGCAAGACACTATTTTGTTGATGAGCTTCTACCCCAATGCCATAAGTGAAATAAAGCCAAAGAATCGGCTCTAAGGAAATTTTTAAATAGCGGCGGAACCAATCAAGGCTGATGTCAGATGTATAACGTTGTTCTTGTTTTGCCAGTTGACGAATAATTTGAGCTAGTCGCGAACCATCGCCAAAAATAGAATCTTGACACAGTGCTATTAAACAAGTTGCGTCAGTGGCGGGATTTGCTTGAAAAGGATTTTCTCGCAAAATTGTAGCAAAGCCATCTGCGGGTTCCCCGTCTATTTTCAAGGTGATATAAGCGGGATCGCGGATAATATTGAAATTGGGGAAGTTTTGACGCAAATCTTTTCCAATTTGACTTGCCATAATTTGATAAACTTCCACACTGCGTTCTAATTCTTTATACAAATTAGTTCGCAAAGAGTTAGTAATCTTGACATTCAGCGACAGCTTCAGCATAAAAGCTGCATCAGGGTGATAAACTGTGCGAACTGAAGAAGTAGGAAGATAAGTTCTTCCCTGTAGTTTCAAATCTTCCAACAATCCCCGTTCTAATAACTTTTGAACTGCTGGTTGACGCATCATAAAATTAGCTTGCCAAGGATGTACTGGCAACAGCGTATATTCATCCTCACCGCAGTATTTTGTTTTGAATTCTGCATCTATTGCCGCATCTGCCAAAAGTTCAGCTTTGATTAAGTTAGTAGCTGTTTGTTCTAAAGCTGAACCTTCCTGCACAATTGAGCGATGAGCGCGGAAATAATGTAGGGGAAAATTTCCTTTTAATTCCGGAGAATAAGCGAACAACTCGTCCTCAGAAAAACCTTGGCGGCTTTTTGGGGTAGGGTGCATCAGGTGTCCAAAAACCAAAGCTTGTTCAGTTTCAATGAATGAACTGTTGAAGGCATAAAGTAGTTCAGCATCTCGCCGCCGATTTCGGACAAATTGTTCAATATTGCGACAGCTTTGAATAGTTCTCAGCAGCAGTTCATCTTGATGTCCGTTGCTTCCGCTGCTTAGGGACAGTTCTTTAGCAATTAGAGCAACTAAGGTGATGTAATCGAGTTGTATTAATTCTTTTTTGCCTCCTGGTTGATAATACAGGGGAAATGAAAATATATGCCGTCCGGTTGGGGAGAAGTAGCGCAAGTAAGCTACTATTTTTACACCTTGATGAGGTAGGTTGCAGTACAAGCACCTTTCAGACTCATTCTCAGGCTGAGCCTGGGAATGAATTTGAGGTTCCTCAATTTTGTATTGCTTTAAGGCGTAAGTTTCCCGCAAGTAACAATTAAAAAAGCTTTGGATTGTTGCTTGTTCAGAAATTTGCTTGTCGGTGAGGTTAATATCGAGTTCCGGACTCGTTGGTTTGGAAATTGTGTTTTCTGTCATGGCTATTTTGGATTTAGGAGGACTACAGAGTTTTATGGAAGGCAGAGGAAAGGTGTAGCAGTTATGTTTGATTTGTGAAGGCTGGGTTTTTGAAATGAACCGTTCTAGGCGCAGGAAAGTTGCAATTTTTACAAGGGAAGTAATTCTAGTTGTTTTCCTAGATGTTTGATAGTGTTTAAGATTTGGGTGATGTGGGCTGTGGTTGTGTGGGGGTTGAGTAAGGTAAATTTTAGATAGATACGTTCGGCAATTCTAGTTTGAGCCAGCACTGCTTCACCTGTTCTCAGTAGGGACATCCTAATCTGGCTATTGATTTGATTTGCATAAGTTACTGAGTGGGTTTCTGGGGGCGTTTGCCTGGGAATGTAGCGGAATACTACGGCATTGATTGTGGGATAGTTGGCTAATTCTAGTACTGGTTCCGCATCAATTAATTGTGCTGTTTTTTCAGCTAAATTAATTGTGGTTTCTATGATTTCCGCTAACTGCCTCCGCCCTAAAGTATGAAGGGATACAAATAGTTTGAGGGCATCAAATCTGCGGGTAGTTTGCACTGATTTTGTGACTAAATCGAGAATCCCTTGTTCTATATTTGTTTCTGGGTTGAGATAGTCTGTGTGAAGTTTGATTAAATCGAAGTGGGAGCGGTTTTTGAGTAGAAAAGCTCCGCAACTAATTGGCTGGTAAAACAGTTTGTGAAAGTCTACAGCAATCGAATCAGCTTCTTCGATGCCAACCAGTTTATGACGATGGCGATCGCTTAATACTAATGCACCCCCATACGCTGCATCGATATGCAGCCACAATCCCTGCTTTTTCGCACACGCCGCTATTTCCGGTAGCGGATCGATGCTGCCAAAGTCGGTAGTTCCAACGGTTCCCACTAAAGCAATCGGTAGCAGTTCTTGCTGTTGCAACTCTTTAAGCTGGCGCTCTAAAGCAGCTGGACTTTGGCGATAATTTGCATCAGTCTCTACTGTCACCACCGCCTGTTCTCCTAACCCCAACAAGGCAGCAGCTTGGCGAATGGTGAAGTGAGCCGCAACAGAACAGAGAATGCGAAAGCGAGACGCTTCTGGCGGCAATCCCTGCTGCTGTATCGACCAATTTAGGTGTTTCTGGGCATAGCGATCGCGTGCTAGTAACAACCCCATGAAATTTGATTGCGTCCCGCCACTGGTGAAGACACCATCAGCAGCAGCATCGTAAGCAAACAAGTTGCACAGCCAATTCACCACCTGCTGTTCTAAAAAAGTCGCTGCCGGACTTTGATCCCAGGAATCCATCGACTGATTAGTTGCACTAATCAATACCTCAGCTGCTAACGCTGCTGTTAGGGGTGGACAATGCAAATGTGCAATGCAAGTGGGATGAGAAACAACTACCGAATTCTTGACAACAGTCTCACCAACCTTTTTGAGAATTTTTGGCAAATCTTGGCTAAATTCTGGACAAAGTTCGATAGCTGCTAATGCAGCTGCTAACTCTTCTGGTTTCGCCCCGCTATAAGGTTGAGTTGAGGAGGCGAAACAGTCGATAATCACTTGTTGTGCTGTAGCGATCGCTTCCTGGTAAGCGGCTATGCTATTTGCAGAATTGGTAACAAAGCAGGTATCGAAGGGATTTTGGCTTGACGAATCTCCGGTTTTCTGTTCCTCATCCATCTGATATAAATTCACCATCACCCTACCTCTGAGAATTGCTGAACTGGCAATAGCTGTTTTTCGGCTGCCTTAACTGCCGCCAGAAAAATCTCACTAATGCTGTCAATTTGCTCAGCAGTCACGATTAAAGGCGGTAAAAAGCGCAAAACGCTACCAAATCGCCCGCCAATCTCGATAATCAAACCTCGACGTATACACTCGCTCTGAATCTGTCGCGCCATAGCTGGATAGGCTGGATGATTACCGCGTCGATCCGCTGGAGCTTCGGGATTGACGATCTCCACGCCAACCATCAACCCACGCCCCCGCACTTCACCCATACAGCGAGATTCAGACTGAATGCGACGCAGATGAGTCATCAAGCGATCGCCCTTCGCCGCCGCCCGATCTGCCAACTGGTTCTCCAAGATGTAGCGCAATGTCGCCGTTCCCGCCGCCATTGCCATCTGATTTCCCCGGAAAGTTCCCGCATGAGCGCCCGGTTGCCATTTGTCTAGGTCTTGGTTGTACAACACCACCGACAAAGGCAAACTACCGCCAATCGCTTTGGATAACAGCACCACATCTGGCGTAATCCCGGAATGCTCGAAGGCATAAAGTTTTCCGGTGCGCCCCCAACCTGTCTGAATTTCATCGACAATTAGGGGAATATGGCGATCGCGGGTGATGCGCCGAATATCTCGAATCCAACTATCGGGAGCCGGAATCACGCCACCTTCTCCCTGCACAATCTCCAAAATCATTCCCGCTGGTGGAATAATCCCACTCTCCGGATCGTCGAGTAAGTGTTCGATGTAACCGCTACCAATGCGATGTCCCACCTCACCCCCGAAACCGAAAGGGCAACGGTAGTGATACGGGTAAGGCAAGAAATGCACGTCCGGCATCAAACCTGCGATCGCTTCTTTTGGAGCCAGATTGCCAGTTAAACTTAAAGCACCGTGGGTCATGCCATGATAGGCACCATGAAATGACAACAAGCTGCGTTGTCCAGTTGCAGTTTTAACCAGTTTCACCGCGGCTTCCACTGCATCCGCCCCAGAAGGCCCGCAGAACTGAATCCGAGCATTTTGGGCAAATGCGGGCGGCAAACTAGCAAACAATTCCTCAACAAACTGGTCTTTAACAGGCGTTGTTAGGTCGAGGGTATGCAAAGGAAGATTTTCATCTAGAACACCCCGCATTGCCTCCAAAACCACAGGGTGATTGTGTCCCAGCGCCAAGGTGCCAGCACCAGCTAGACAGTCAAAATATAAGTTCCCGTCAGCATCTTTGACGTAAATACCCTTTGCTTCGCTAATTGCAATGGGAATACGCCGGGGATAAGTGCGTGCATTCGATTCCCGTTGTGTCTGGCGATTCAGGTAGCGCTGCGACAAGGGGCCAGGTACAGAAATTTCTTCCTGACTAAATTGGTCATGTTCGTTTTGCCGCCATAGGAATTCCTGCTCCTCTGGATAGGAGCTATTGCAGGTTTTATGCACGTTTAAATACCTCTAGCTTGTGGCGATAGACATCTTGTAGCGCCAAAACAATTGAGAGTCTTTTGCAATAAGCTGACCCTGCTAAAGATAGCAGCATAAAGTTAAACGAGAATATATGTCAATAGGTAGAGATTTTTTTTTGAGAAACCCTACGGTTTTGCCTTGCCAAACACCAAAATCTGATTCAGACTTCCTCTGAAATTGAGAAGCCTGAATGAAGTTGATAATGTTGCGCTCTTAAGGAAGCAATGCCAACCTGGAAGGTGGCAACTATTCGGGAGGTGCAGGCGGGGGTGTAGGTTCTTCTACAGGTGGCGGGGGTGTAGGTTCTTCTACAGGTGGCGGCGGCGTAGGTTCGATAGTAGGCAGGGGTGTAGGTGTTTGCCGCTGTTCCCGTTCTCTTTGTTCGCGTTCTTCCCGTTCTTTCTGTTCGCGGGCTTGACGTTCTCGTTCTTGCTGTTCAGCAAGTTGGCGAACTTGACGTTCTCGTTCCTGTGCTTCGCGATCGCGTGCAAGGCGTTCTCGTTCTTGCTGTTGGCGTCGTTGGCTGGCTTGACGCTCCAAATCGGAGCCTTGCTGAGCAAAGGTAAATGTTTGGGATATGCCATTCCATCCAGTTTCTGATGGCGCTAATTTCCAATTTTTTACTGCTTCTTTAACAGCTTGATCGATGACATCGTGACCGCTAGGGTTGGTAACTCTGGGATTGCTAACATTTCCGTTGCGGTCAGCATCAAATACAACCGTCACCGTAGCTACTAAACTTTGCGCCCTGCGGGGAAGCTTGGGATCGGGACATTTGCGACAATTGACAGGATTCCATCCTGAACCAGATTGAGGATTCGGTTTTGGTATGGGCGGACTTGGGGCAGTTGCTACCTGGGAACCTGTGCCGGAACCAGAGCCACTGCCGGAACCAGAGCCACGTCCTGAACCAGTTCCACTTCCCGAACCAGAGCCACTGCCGGAACCAGAGCCACGTCCTGAACCAGTTCCACTACCTGAACCAGAGCCACGTCCGGAACCAGTCCCAGTACCTGAACCTGTGCCACTGCCGGAACCAGAGCCACTTCCTGGTTGCTTGCCAGTACCACCATTGCCGGAACCTGGGTTACTACCCGTTGCATTTCCGGAACCGCCCGGAGGCGAGCGATCGCTTCCTCTACTGCTGTTACTCGCTCCTCCAGCGTTATTTGTGGCAATTTCTTGATTATTGCTGGAGTTTCTTGGTCTTCGGAAAAAATCTCTAACTTTATCCGAAACCGATCCTTGACTAGAAGGCGGTGGTGTTAGCACTGGCCTTGGTGGGGTCGTTGATAATGGCGTACTAGCTGGCAAAGGTTGCTGCTGTGCAATCCTCGGCGGCGGCGTATTAGCTGGTGAGGGCGGCGAACTCGCAAGGGGTGTTGGCGTTGGTATTGGGGTTGCCACTGGTTCCGTCGCTAGACGAGGAACGGTAGGAACCGGAGGCAGAGTTTTGCTGACTTCCGGTGTCTCGACTGGTTCTGGCGGCATTGGCACAGGTGTCGGGATCGGTTCCGGTGTTGCTACTGGTGATGGCGGTACACTAGCCACAGATGTCGGGATCGGTTCCAGCCTTGCCACTGGTGAGGGCGGTACACTAACCACAGGTGTCGGGATCGGTTCCAGCCTTGCCACTGGTTGAACCGATTTACGGAATCTTTTAGAACTAACCGATGGCGGCGATAGCGCGATCGCTTCTGGGGCAGAACTGCCACCACCGCCGCCACTGCCTCCACCTCCACCACCTCCAGCTTCTGACACGCTTTTCGCTGGAGCCGGCTCTTTTGGTTTTCCTGGCTCGACGCTAGGCGGTTCAAGAACTATCACTTCAATCGATTCATCTGCCAGTCCAGGCGGTTCCACCGCCAAACTGCCAAAAATCAGCACCGCAATATGCAGCGCCAGCGAACCGATTAGGCTGTAAGTGAGAAAAGACTGCCTAGTTTTGTCTTCTCTTTCTCGCTGCTCCACAGCGATGCTGGACAACCCCATACGTTTTATTGCGAACAATTAGCACTTGATTGAGTAAAGTAAGATGTCAAGTAGCAAATGTCAAGTGAAAAGTCCAAACATAGGAATTCCCCAGCTTAACTCAATAAGGCTCATAAGCTAGGCTCTGTGAGGCTTTTCGCCTATTTAATATTGGTCAATAAAACTTTTTTTGCTAATTATAGGCTAAGATTGCTTGACATTAATTGTCATTAGCCTTACTTTTTTTTGAGAACTTGTATCAGTTTTGCCAGTCAAGGACACTGATAGACTTTCGCTGCTTCCCTTATTGCCTTAGAGACAGTAAAAGTAATGGAAATTAATAAAATCTTTGCGGCGGGCGGCGTGGTAATGTGGCCGTTGCTGGCGTTTTCTGTGACTGCGATCGCGTTAGTGGCAGAACGTGCTGCCTTTTGGTTTCGCATCAATCAACGGCAACGCCGTGTGGTGCGGGATGTCCTATCTCTGTATCAGCACGACACAGCAGCAGCTTTGCAAAAGCTCAAAGCCAATGCCGATCTACCCATTGCGCGAATCTTTTTAGCAGCGATGGAACTGGAGGAACCCACCCCAGAAGAATTTAGATTAGCACTAGAAAGTGAATCTCAGGCAGAAATACCTGTACTCAAGCGGTTCAACACCGTCTTTGACACAATTATCAGCCTTTCCCCCCTGCTAGGTTTGCTGGGAACAGTTTTAGGCTTGATTAATTCCTTTGCCTCACTGCGCTTGGGTGATGTCGGGGGTACTCAAACTACTAACGTCACATCTGGGATCAGTGAAGCGTTGGTTTCCACCGCCGCCGGATTAGTTGTTGCTATTTTTACACTTTTGTTTGCCAATGCCTTTCGGGGATTCTATCTGCGACAGATAGCATTAATTCAAGAGTACGGTGGTCAGCTAGAACTGCTCTACCGTCGTCGATATGAAAAAGGAATATCTCAGTATGCGCCTACCCGATGAACCAGATATCCCAGCTCAGATCAACATCGTACCGATGATCGATGTGATCTTTGCAATCTTGACTTTTTTCATCATGTCAACCCTGTTTCTCACCCGTTCTCAAGGGTTGCCTGTGAACTTACCCCAAGCAACAACCGCTAAAGCTCAACCTTCAACTCAAATTACCGTAACGATAAGCCCTCAAGGAGAAATTGCACTCAACCGCAACTTAATTCCCGTCGAGGCGTTGCAGGGTGAGGTGCGACAATTAATTCCACAAAATCAAGAAGCGCTAGTAATTGTGAATGCTGATGCAGCAGTCGATCACGGTCAAGTCGTCGCCGTCATGGATCAGTTGCGTCAAGTTCCCGGTGCCAAGTTAGCGATCGCTACCCAAAGACCATAAACCACAAACCGCAACCATAGGGTGTGTTAGCGATCGCCTAACGCACCTATCCTGGCGTTTTGATATTCGCGTGATATCATCGCAATATCAACCGAAGCAAAATCCTAGGAGTAAATATGGAGCGGATCAGAGAAGTTCCTGCGTTTAAAGTCAACGGCTTCGCGGTTCTTATCGTCCTTCTAGCCTTAGCCATATTTGGCGTATGGGAAGCGTGGCATAGCATACAGGGATTAGCCGAAGTATTAGGCAGAAGCCTTAGAGTAGGAGATTTTTTCGGAGACGATGTAACCGCAGAAGTCGGCGCAACTTTAGGAGCAACACTAATAGCAGTAGTAATTCCCTCCGTGTCTGGCTTCTTTACAGTTGAGCCAAACCAAGCAGTAGTGCTAGTCTTTTTAGGGCGTTACGTCGGTACTGTTCGAGAAGCGGGGTTTTGGTGGAGTAACCCCTTTGCCAGTAAACGGAAGATTTCTTTACGAGTTCGCAACTTTAACAGCAAGCAACTCAAAGTCAATGATGCCCAAGGCAGTCCAATTGAGATTGGTGCTGTAGTAGTTTGGCAAGTAGTAGACTCAGCCAAGTCTCAATTTGATGTTGATGACTACGAAGAATTTATCGCTATCCAAAGCGAGACAGCCATTCGAGCCTTAGCAATTCGCTACCCTTATGACGCGCCTGATGAATCGTCTATTCCTTCCCTGCGAGGAATTCCTGACGAAATCGCCAACGCACTCCAGAAAGAATTGCAAAGTCGATTAGAAGTTGCTGGAATCGAAGTGTTAGAAGCCAGACTCTCCCACCTAGCCTATGCTCCCGAAATTGCCCAAGTAATGCTGCGTCGCCAACAAGCCAAAGCGATTATTGATGCGCGGCGACAAATTGTTGAAAGTGCAGTGGGAATGGTTGATGAAGCGTTAAAGCGGCTAAGCCAACAGCAAATTGTTGAATTGGACGAAGAACGCAAAGCCGCTATGATAAACAATCTGTTGGTAATTCTAACCTCAGATCAGAACGCCCAGCCTGTAATTAACACTGGCAGCCTTTACACCTAACACATGACCCAGAAAAAGCGGTTTTTGCTGCGTTTAGATAACAAACTTTACGACATCCTTGAGAAATGGTCTGCTGACGAGTTGAGGAGCGTAAATGCCCAAATTGAATATCTTTTGACAGAAGCAGCGCGTAAGCAGGGAAGATGGAAAGAAGATAAGCAGCAAAAAGTTGTCGATGAAGAGAAAACTGAGACGGAAGAGGCTTGAGTTTTGAGACTTGAGTTTTGAGATTTGAGTTAATAGGTTATGCCCAATTGAAATAACTTTTATTTTGAGCAAAACCAAGTAACTCAATCCGGAGACGCTTCGCCTCTGGCTCCGCAAAACTTTTTTATTGACCTCCACCTCCAGCAACAGGAGAGCAACCAGTAAGCGTTCCCGCAGGGATAACTTCTTTATTTCTAGCCATATTTTGTAATCGTCCCCGATACGTTACCAATTGCTCCCGCACTCCTCCTGACTTAGGTGCCATATTTATCATTCGGTTAACTGTTGTCACGGCTTGCGACCAATTTTGAGCGCAAACTGCTTGTTTCAGCTTAGCGTTAAGCTGTTCTTGGACAACTTTGGGCGATGTAGGTTTCTTAACTTGGCGACTCTTTGGCGATGCTGCTGGTTTATTAATCACTTGGAATGAATTTAAAAAACCATTAATACTTTTAGATAAACTTTCTTCCTTCTTTGTTACCGCTAATGTCTGATAAAGCCGTTGCTTGACCAAATACATCCGACTTTTAGCAGTAGCACCTCCGAATATCTGAACTTTTATTTCTCTTCCCGGATAAGTACCCAACTTAATATTTCGTTGACTTACCACACTACCTTGAACGCTCTGTGCAAAACCCTTGATGGTGCCGTTAAATAAATCATTGACATCCTTAGGAGTTTTTATAGTTTGACTAGGTACATCAGAGTAAGTAACCCCATATACTGCTTCGTTCGGTCGGATAGCCCGAAACCCATAAACAGTAATTTCTCCGGCTTCAGTGTTTACAACTCGCTTCAATTGGCTTGTTTTACCAGGCATCAAGACTTTAAAGTTGCCTTTACTTGAAGAAAACTGTTTCCATATTGACTGAGCTGCTTGAGTTGGTTGACTTTGTTGAAAGGTATCAATTGCTAGATATCCACCTACTAACACAGTTGTTAGGAAGAATGGTAAAATGATTTTATTGTTCATAAATATTTACTCGTTTCCTAGTGGTAGATCATAACTTTAAGCTAAAGCCTACCACAAGAGTATTTTCCCGTAATTAACTAAGTTTCACAAAAAAGTTTTACCTGGGATTGGTAATTTGTAGTTGGGAGGCAAGGGATAAAACGTCAAGTCCTCTTTTTCCCCTCCTCCCCAATCCCTTCATTTTTGAGCCTGAATCACCTGGAGACTTCCACCAGCATACAATTTTGGTTTGCACGCCTGAAAACCGACCGCCTCTAGCAACCCAGGTAAATCAGTTTGTAACAGCTGCCAAGATGTCTGTGTTTCAAACAACCATAGAAATATAGACAAACCAGGCAAGAATAGGGGATTCGTGGGACGATGAAAATCAACTAAGGCGAAGATACCCCTCGGTTTCAGCACTCGGTACACTTCTCGGAAAATTTTCCTTAGTTGTTCGGGTTCCATTTCGTGCATTGCCACACTGGTGTGTACTATGTCAAACTGATGATCTGGAAACGGCATTTCTTCAGCCAAAGCTTCTACATATTTCGCTTGGGGGACGTTGTACTGCGCTCTAGCGAGAGAGACTGGTGAGATATCCAAACCTGTGACATCCTGGGAATATTGCACTAAAAATTGAGTTGCCTGACCGCTGCCACAACAGAGGTCTAGAACTTTGGTTTCTGAGTCAATGGTTAAACCTTTCAAAGGCAGTTGGCGAAATCTTGCCTCTCCACCTACACTCACAGCAGCAAGACGCGCGATCGCATCATACAACCACTGATACTGATAACTCCACGTTCTTAAAATAGTAGCCATTGCTCCACCTCGAATTAAGATGTGTATCCCTTGTTGCAGACCTAAACCGTTGAAAGCATATTATTGTTAAAATCAGTAACGAAAATGAAAGATTGGGAAACAGAAACCGCTATGGGTCGTGTAGGAGTTTTGCTGCTAAATCTGGGTGGGCCGGATGAATTAGACGATGTTGGGCCTTTTTTGTTTAATTTATTTTCTGACCCAGAAATTATTCGCATACCCTTTCGCGGTTTACAAAAACCCTTGGCGTGGCTGATTTCCACGCTGCGAACAAAAAAATCTCAAGAGAACTATCGGCAAATTGGCGGCGGTTCCCCTCTACGACGAATTACAGAAGCGCAGGGTCAAGCACTACAAGAACAATTAAACTCAAAAGGAGAAGACGCTAGGATTTACATAGGGATGCGTTACTGGCATCCTTTTACAGAAGAAGCGATCGCTCGCCTCAAACGCGATGCCATAGATCGTCTGGTAATCCTACCCCTCTATCCCCAATTCTCTATCAGCACCAGCGGTTCCAGCTTCCGCCTTTTGGAAAGACTCTGGCAAGAAGACCCAGCACTCAACAAAATTGAATACACGGTTATTCCATCTTGGTATCAACAACCAGGATACCTCCAGGCAATGGCTCAGCTAATTGCCCAAGAACTCGACTCTTTACCCAATCCCGACCAAGTTCATATCTTCTTTAGCGCCCACGGTGTCCCCGTAAGCTATGTCGAAGAAGCTGGCGATCCTTATCAAAAAGAAATCGAGGATTGCACAGCGCTGATTATGCAGACTCTCAACCGACCCAATCCTCACACCTTAGCTTATCAGAGTCGTGTAGGCCCGGTGGAATGGCTCAAGCCCTACACCGAAGATGCTATCAAAGAATTGGGAGCCTCAGGAATCGAAAATTTGCTCGTAGTGCCAGTTAGCTTTGTCTCTGAGCATATCGAGACTTTAGAAGAAATTGACATCGAATATCGAGAAATAGCAGAAGAAGCGGGTATCCACAACTTTAACCGCGTACCAGCTTTAAATACGCATCCAGTATTCATTGAAGCCTTGGCGGATCTAGTCGTTGATGCCCTCAATGCCCCCAGTTTAAAGCTGTCTCAGGTTACACAACTCAAGAAAAAAGTCAAAATGTACCCACAAGAAAGTTGGGAGTGGGGCATGACCACAACCGCAGAAGTTTGGAACGGGCGGCTGGCAATGCTTGGCTTTCTTGCCTTGATATTAGAGTTAATTAGCGGTCACGGCCCTCTGCACTTTGTGGGACTGCTGTAGAGAAATTAGAGAGTCAGGAGTGAGTAGTTTGGAATTAATAACTGCTCACTCTTTACTTTTTAATCTGGTTCCTGATAGCGCTTTCTAGAAGGTTTTCGTCCTCGATACCAGCGATACCACTCCTTAGAACTGCGAAGGGCTAGCCATAACAAAATTAAAGCAATTAATCCTCCCTGCTGAGGCGCATCAAAGGCGAAGATGACTAGGAAAATGCACAAAGCATCTTCGATAAAGACAGCCCACAGGGGTAAACCGCGCAAACGGTAGAACCAACCAACTTGAACTAGCTGGAGTACGAAAGCTAATAAGCCACCGACCACAGCAACTATCCAGAGTAACCATGTTGAAGTGCCAGTAATTTGAGCAACGGCGATGCCCAGAATTGCTCCCACAATTGGGCTAAAGACTAGCTGCATAACTTGCAATACGCGCTGTCCCAGAAGCTTTTTAGAGGCAAAAAGCTCAAATAACGACCAGCTGGTAAGCACTCCCATCACCACAGGGGGAGGAAAGCGTGACAAAATTGGTACGCTAGCCCAGAGAGTGGTGTTCGGCAATATGCCAATAACTAGCAGGGGCAGAGCTATTCTCATCCCTGCCGCCGACGAAGCAGAGAGCGCGGCGAGGATTTCAATCATAAGACACTTCAGCCGAGGAAGGGAAACTTATTGCTTGATTTTAGGACTCGCTTTTAGGGAGTCTCTGTGCTTCTAGTGTCACACTCCTGCACTAAGAACAGCCACTAATCTCCAAGATATTGTATGGATTGCGATCGCATAAGGGGGCTTTCTCCCCCATACCGAGTTTTGTAGCTTTTTGTTAATTTGTTACTTATGCTACAGCGAATCTCGTGTTTTAATGAGTGATAGGAGATGTAACCCAAGACAAGGAATTGATTGCGATACGTGTGATGCGTAGCAAAGGGGCTGCTAACGCAGCATCGCTTAATAAGTAGGTCGTCAAAATATTCCCAAAATATCCCCAAACCTGAGAAACCCGCGTACTGGACAAAAGAAGAAACGGGTTGAGAGGATTTTTGTATGTTTTTTACCTATTTATTAACGACCATAGCCAAAGCAATTCGTTTCCACTTCCGTGAATCTACTTAGTAAGGAAGTTAAATTTGCATCTGCATACCAACCCAATCGTACAAGAGGAGAAATAGTGGGATGTCAGATTCATTATTTGCTGATGCTAGTCAAAGATTGGAACAAGCCTTGAAATATGTTTCTCTTTCCGACGATGCAACAGAACACCTAAAATATCCTAAAGCAAGTTTAGCCGTTTCAATTCCCGTCCGGATGGACAATGGCACTTTGAGAATTTTTCAAGGTTATCGGGTTCGGTACGACGATACCAGAGGGCCAACCAAAGGAGGCGTGCGTTATCATCCCAATGTATCAATGGATGAAGTGCAATCATTAGCGTTTTGGATGACCTTTAAATGTGCAGTGCTAAATCTACCTTTTGGCGGTGCGAAAGGGGGAATAACGCTAAATCCCAAAGAACTCTCGAAGATGGAGTTAGAAAGGTTAAGTCGAGGTTATGTGGATGCGATCGCAGACTTTATTGGCCCTGACATAGACATTCCCGCACCCGACGTTTACACCAACCCAATGATTATGGGTTGGATGATGGATCAATACAATATCATCCGCCGTCAAATTACCCCCGCCGTTGTCACCGGAAAACCCCTATCAATGGGCGGTAGTTTGGGTAGAGATGCCGCCACAGCCACAGGTGCTTTTTTTGTAATAGAAAGCATTATGAGCAAACTTAATCGCCCACCCCAAGAAACAACAGTAGCCGTTCAAGGATTTGGCAATGCTGGCGCAGAAATAGCCGAATTACTCTCCAAAGCAGGTTATAAAATCGTTGCAGTGAGTGATTCTCAAGGTGGCATCTATACCAAACAAGGATTAGATATTCCTAGCATCAGACAATACAAAAGATCCAGCCAAGGAATCAAAGCCATCTACTGCAAAGGCACAGTTTGCAACATCCACGAACACGAAGTAATCACCAATGAGGAACTTTTAGCGTTAGATGTTGACATTCTGATTCCCGCAGCTTTGGAAAATCAAATTACTGAAGCAAACGTGCAGGACATCAAAGCCAAATATATCTTTGAAGTTGCTAACGGTCCAATTAACTCAGTAGCTGATAAAATTCTCGAACAACGGGGAATCCATGTTTTTCCCGATATTTTAGTCAATGCAGGCGGTGTCACAGTCAGCTACTTTGAATGGGTGCAAAATCGCAGCGGACTCTATTGGACACTAGAGGCAGTAAATCAACAATTAAAAGAGAAAATTGTCAAAGAAACTGAGCAAATTTGGGCAATTTCTCAAACATTAGCCATTTCAATGCGAACAGCGGCTTATGTCCATGCCTTAAACAGATTGGGAGAAGCCATCAACGCCAAAGGTACGCGAGACTACTACATTAACGGTCGAGTTTACGGGTAGCAAGTAGTTGAGTTAAACAGAACCTTCAGAAAATAGGGCAGGGAATTTCCCTGCCCTATTTCATTGATATAATTCATCTGATAACCACAGCAAACCCCCGAAAGCCAGCCTAACTCTACTTAGACGATGTTTGAAAAGTGCTTTTTCTAACGTTATAGGTTAAATATCCCCCTAAATCCCCCTTTTTAAGGGGATGGGCGTAGGTATCTCCAAGATTTCAGCGTCACATACATAATTCAAACATCCTCTTAGAGAAACCCTGTTTCTGGGAACATTTGCGATTTTACAATTACCAGTTACACAATGCCTCACTTCTATTCCTTTAACTTCGAGAATTCGCCCGCCTTAGAAGCCCTTAAAGAGAGACAAACCGACGCCTGGGAATATTATGAAGTCCGCTTAGAATTATTTAACTTATCCGTACTAGCAGATTATGACCAACTGGTGTGTTTACCCACCCTCACCAACATAGACAAACATTGGTATCAAATAGAAACCGCCAAAAAAGTGTTGAAACAACTTGGAGGACGTGCCTTACTCGCCGATGAAGTCGGACTAGGCAAAACCATTGAAGCAGCAATAATTTGCAAAGAATACCTCGTCCGAGGCATGATTCAATCCCTCCTAATTCTCACCCCAGCCTCCCTTGTATCGCAATGGCAATTAGAATTACAAGAAAAATTCGGCATAGAAACCATCACCACCGACGATAAACAAGTTCAAAACGCCGCCGAATTTTGGACATCTAACAACCGAATTATTGCTTCCATCAACACAGCCAAATCTGCTAAACACTTTCCCCACGTTACCGCCCGTGCTTGGGATTTAGTAATTGTCGATGAAGCCCACCATCTCAAAAATCGCAATACTCTCAACTGGAAGCTTGTTAACGCCCTAAACAAGCGATTTATTTTAATGCTGACTGCCACACCAGTTCAAAATTCTCTGGTAGAACTATTCAATCTTTTAACGTTATTAAAACCAGGACTTTTAAAAACAGAAGCTTTATTCAAAAAAGAGTATGTAGACTCCAAAAATGGGCGAGTCCCCAAAAATTCCGAGAAACTGCGGCTACTGATGCGGGAAGTCATGGTGCGAAACACCCGTTCTCTAGTGGATGTCAAACTGCCCAAAAGATTCGCCTCCACCATCACAGTCCAACCCACACCCAGCGAGAAAAAACTTTATCAATCTTTAACTGATTATCTGCGTTCCTATGCTGAACAAATGGACAGATTGACGCGCACAAGCTTGTTAATGCGTGCTGGTAGCAGTCCGACTGCTTTAACGGATTCCCTCAACAATCTAACTGAACGGTTTGAGCATAAAGAACTTAAAGCATTACTGAAACAAGCATCTCAAATTAAGCAAGTTGAGAAAGCGCATCAGTTGATGGAGTTGTTAAAACAATCTACCCAAAAAACTTTGGTTTTCACAACTCATAGAAAAACCCAGTCCTATTTAGCCTCTTGTTTAACTGAAGCGGGGATTAAGTTCGCTGAATTTAGCGGAGATATGTCTTTAAAAGAAAAAGATGCAGCTATTGAATTGTTTCGGGATACTGTGTCGGTGTTGTTAGCATCTGAAACGGGGGGAGAAGGACGTAATATTCAGTTCGCCAACGTGATAGTAAATTACGACTTACCCTGGAATCCGATGAAAATAGAACAACGAATAGGTCGCATTCACCGGATTGGGCAAACTCAAGATGTTTTTATCTTTAACTTTTGTCTGGCTGGTAGCATTGAAGAATATATTCTGCGAATCTTGCACGACAAAATCAATATGTTTGAACTGGTTGTAGGGGAGATTGAAACCATTTTAGGCAATCTCGATGAAGATTTTGATTTCAGCGAAGCCGTGATGGAGATTTGGTTGAAAAATCAAGCTAAACCGGAATTAGAAACAGCTTTTGACCAATTGGCAGATGATTTATTGAAAGCCAAGCAGAGTTATCAAGAATCTCATGAACTGGATGAGAAAATTTTTGGTGAAGACTTTGAAGCCTAATGTATAATTCTAGTTCCCAGACTGGATAGGAACTAGAAAATAAAAAGGAACTTAATTCTATATTTTGTAAAATGACTGAAGATCCCTTGCTAACAACTCTGGAAAAAATTGTCTCTCTGCACGAAGGTGTAGCGGAATCAGCCAATCCTCATACTTTGAGTGTGCTATTAACAGAAAACGTAGCAGAGACTCTGGAACTCTCAGAAGAAGTCACCTTTAGCACGAGAGCAGATGTTCCCAACAGCCATTTTGTCAGCTACAATTCAGAGATTTTAAAAAAATTTGAATCGCTTCTCGAAAAAAAAGGATGCGTCAGCGCCTTGGGCGTAAAATTAGATGGCTACCTGAAAACTACAGGTTTCGAGAAACTGGTTTCGGAGCGAATCAGACCCTTAAACGGTTTACTGCGTGTAGGAGAAGCCAAACCAGAAATTACTCGATACATCTTGTGTAATGTGGCTTATTTAGCAGAGGCGGATGAAAATCGCCAGGGAATGGTTTCCTTTTTTATCAACGAACTAACGGGAGTTTCTCCGGTAGAAATTGGGGACGCTTTATTATGGAAGTCTGATTGGATTGCTGTTGATGATACAAGTTTGCCGCAGTCTCAAACAGATGAATTTTTGTCTATTTTGATCCAAAAACAAGCTGAGGATTTGATTAGACGGGATTTGGAAGCTTGGCAAAACAGGTTAATTCGGAAGCAACAGCGAGATGAAGAAAGACTTAAGGGTTATTACGGCGCTATTGAGCAAGAAATTCAATTAAAAATCCACAAAAAAAAGCTGGAAGGTGCTGATAGGGAGAAAGAATTAGACAGGATTGCGGCAACAGAAATTGAGTTAGAACGGAAATTGGCAGATGTGAGAAAGCGTTATGCAATTAACCTAAAGGCACAGTTGCATAGTGCTTTGGTTCTACATTTACCGACAATTCATATTCAATGTGAATTGGTGAGGAAACGCACTAAGCGGACGGTGACTGCTGTTTGGAATCCTTTTACTAAGCTGCTTGAACCATTGCGGTGCGAAAAATCAGGAGAATCCACTTTTAACTTTTATTTAGATGATGAGGCAACAATTATCTCACCTGCTTGTTGGCGAGAAAAGTAACATCAGCAGAACCTAGGGAATCGCCCTTGGAACGAAACTTAATATCCCGTAAACGAGAGCAAGTTTTTGGGTTTCTACACGGTAATAGCAACCTACAAATTACTGGAAACGAGAATTATATAAGTCTTGCCATAGTTGGATAGCCACAACTAACTGTCTCTGTAATCATTAAGGTAGATCCATAGAGCCTAAGTAATTGCAATGCCCATAGTCTCGGTTGAAAACCTGAGCAAAGTCTATCCCGTAGCTGTCAAAGAACCCGGACTCAAGGGAACGTTACAGCACTTTGTGCGCCGCACTTACCGCCAGGTTAAAGCTGTGCAAGATGTCTCCTTCCACATTGAAACAGGGGAAGTGGTGGGGTTTTTGGGTGCCAATGGTGCAGGAAAGACTACTACGCTGAAAATGCTCACCGGGCTGATTCATCCCTCAGCGGGTGTTGTGAGAGTAGCTGGACACGTTCCCTTTCGCCGTCAAGCGCCTTTTTTACAACAAATAACTTTGGTTATGGGGCAAAAGCAGCAGCTACTCTGGGACTTGCCAGCGATGGACTCATTGAGAATAAATGCTGCTGTTTATGACATCCCCGATAAAGAGTTTCGGCGTATCTTGGGAGAACTGACTGAGATGCTTTCGCTAGAAGGTAAGCTGACTCAACCTGTGCGGAAACTTTCCTTAGGGGAACGGATGAAGGCTGAGTTACTGGCAGCACTTTTGCACCGGCCCAAGGTACTGTTTTTAGATGAGCCGACGCTGGGATTGGATGTGAATGCACAGGTGGGGGTGCGGGAATTTTTGCGGGAGTACAATCAGCGGTATCAGGCTACTGTACTTTTAACCAGCCATTACATGGCAGACATTACGGCACTTTGCCAGCGGGTGCTGTTAATTCACCAAGGACAGCTGATTTACGATGGCAGTTTGGATGGACTGCTGGAACGTTTTGCACCGTGTCGCGAGGTTAAGGTGGAATTGGCGCATCCCCTACCTGAATCTGAATTGCCCTACGGCGAAATCAAAGCTTTGGATGGCCAATCTGTGCGTTTCTTGGTGCGTCGGGAGTTGCTGACTCGCACGGTGGCAAAGATGTTGGCAGAATTGGAGGTGCTGGATTTGACGGTGACTGAACCGCCTATCGAAGAAGTTATTGGTCAAGTGTTTCGGGCGGGAGAGGTTGTATAAAATACCCGACGACTGTTGGCGGAGCCTGCGCGTTAGCGCTTAGTCGCGGCTACACAAACAAAGCCCACCTGCGCGGGCTAAGAAATAAGAAATAAAAAAATATGATGAGTTCATTTGTCAGAAAAGCTCAAGTTCTTCTCTTGACGTACTACGCTCATATGGTGGAGTATCGGGCGGAGTTATTTTTGTGGGCGCTGTCGGGTTCTGTACCTTTTATCTTGATGGGTATCTGGATGGAAGCGGCACAGGGCGGGAGGTTTGGGCTGTCGCCTGTGGATTTTGCCCGCTATTTTATCGCGGCTTTTCTTGTTAGGCAGTTTACGGTAGTTTGGGTGATTTGGGAATTTGAAAAGGAGGTAGTGCAGGGGAAGTTGTCGCCGCGACTTTTGCAACCTTTAGATCCGGTGTGGCATCACGTTGCTGCCCATGTTTCCGAACGCTTTGCCCGTTTGCCGTTTATTGTGGGGCTGGTGATATTATTTTTCACGCTTTACCCGAAGGCTTTGTGGTTTCCTGGTGTGGGGAGAATTTTGTTGTTTTTTGTGGTGGTAGCGATCGCTTTCACTCTCCGCTTTCTCATACAATACACTTTTGCTCTGTTCGCCTTTTGGACGGAACGCGCTAGCGCGATTGAACAATTCTGGTTTCTGCTATATCTATTTCTCTCTGGTATTGTTGCACCCCTAGAAGTTTTCCCGCCAGCTGTGCGCGAAGTGGTGCTGTGGACACCGTTCCCGTATTTGATTCATTTCCCGGCGGCGTTGTTGGTGGGTTTACCAGTGGATTTAGGGCGGGGTTTGTTGGCAATGTTTGGTTGGAGTTTGCTATTTTTTGTGTGGAATCGTTGGATGTGGAGGCAAGGTTTGAAGCAGTATTCGGGGATGGGGGCGTAAGAGAAAAGGCAAAAGAAAGATGATTTGTCTAATTTGAAAGTTGATAATTTCTCCGGGCGCAGAGGAACAGAGGGAATAGTGCGATCGCGTTTACTCAGTGGAGTTGCCTATCTATTGACCCGATTTACTGATAGATTTGCCGCAATTCATCTATAGTGTTCACACTCATCACTCCCCGCTGAATTGCTTTTAATAACTCTAAGTCCGAAATCTGAGATATTTCTGGCATTAGCTGTAACCCCTCAGTGCCGAATTTTACCTCTAAACCGAGTTCAATACTTGCTAGCCGTTCTTGGCGTATCCCCTTTTGCTCGCCCTGTTGTAAAATTTCCTGATACCAAGGAGATTCTTGTAATACTGCCATATCCCACCTCATTATTTGCTGGACTAAACTACTTCCTAATACGAAAGTAGCAAAAAATGCCATGACTGTTTCAAAATCACTAAATCGCTCATCGGCACGTAAAACTTGCAATGCTCTTTGTAGTGTGGATTCTTCTGAACCATTCTTCAAGACGGGTACAAAGGGGATGACAGGTGAAGATGGTTCGGCAAATGCTACCTCAGCATCGACTTCCCAAAGATTTATTACGCGGTAGTCTTGACGTGCTTGCAAGCCTGCAAATTCTGACTCGTAGCGAGTGGGAATTTCAACGTCACCTTCTTTTATGATATTAACCAGTACGGGATAGGTGGGTAGGTTGTATTTTTCTCCTGCCAGTGCTGCATAAGCCCGCATCCGTTTGGGCATAGTAGGCTTGTAACGCAGTTGTATCTCATTGAGTACCAAAAAATCCCCGTACTCGACACTTTTTGCTTTGATTAGCGCGTCATTCTCGCGGCTTATCCACTGGAATTCAGAGTTAAGAATTTCTCCGACTACTATGTCGGGAATCTGTGTTGCCCATTTCGCCCAGATTTCTGGTGCGAGACTGATTAATCGTTTGCTGCTGATATCTGCGGCTTTTGGCATAAGAGTAGATGCGATCGCTTCTGTTGTAGTTTATGGGTAAACGAACCACAGAGGCGCAGAGGAGTGCGATCGCGCGATGGTGGTGAGGATGCGATCGCGTCTTTGATCTAGTAATTCGTTCATTGAGCATTAAGCCAATCCTTGACAGCATCCCCCTCATTCTTTGGTTTCAGGTACAGGGCGCATTCTCGGATAACATCTTCAGGTTTAATACCCTCTTGGTCACACCAGGCTTGAATGCAAGCATCACTCAACTCTTCAACTTGATCGTAATCAACCAAAGCCGTTTCGGTATCTTCAGTACAAACAATTTTATCGAGGAGGTTGACAACAGTCGGCTCACGCAGTTGTTTAGTTTTGGGGTCATAAACAAGCCCGTGATACTTGCCATTGTGATTCAGCAGAACGTAAATTGAAGGGCTATGCTCTGAGTAAACTTTGGCACTAATAATGTCACTAGGGATAGTCTCAGCATAGTTACGATTATCCTGTAGTTTTGCTGTGTGCTGGAAGTAGGGTGAGACATCCAGCTCGGCTATAGCTTCTAGGTCTAATTGCCCCGATCTTATAGTTACTTCTGATGCCACATCTGACATATTAATTTTTTGTGTAATGCTGGCAGTTAAGACAGGCAAATCAGTCAACTTTCTAGATTCCCCATGACGTGCCATAAGATTTTCCCAGCGACGCCCGATACCTATCAAATCATATTTAAGATTTGTCTCATCCGTCAGGGTAGGAATAAAGGTATATACTTCAACATTTCGGGGAGAATGCCAAAAACGCAGTATGCGTCCAGCACGCTGGACTGGGCTAATGGGAGTCCAATCGATGTCATAATTCATGACTACAGACGCATCCTGCATATTGACACCGACCCCATGAGCATCTGTTGAAATGAAAACATCATAATTTTCCTCATACTTGCCTTCAGCATCGTTAGCCACTGGTGCAAACTGTTTAATAAGTTTCTCTATTTCTTTAGTTTCCTTCATTTCGTATTTATGAATAGACTCTCCCTGCTCTATGGTAGTAACTACACGCATCGAAGGCATTAATTCAGCTAATGCTTGTACCAAGTAAATAATAGTTGCTCGCCGTTCGCAAAATATAATAGCCTTTTCTGACCTTTGCTGAAGTTCTTGAAGAATCAGACAAAGCCATTTTAGTTTAGTGTCACTCTCAAAATCGTACTCTAGCAGTTTTTCTATTATAGGTGACATAAATTTCTGTCTTTCCTGGCGCGTAAATGCAAACTCCAGCTTTCCAAGTTTATACTGGTTTTTTCCTCCAGGGGTATCGATAATATTTTCAAGCACTCCGCGAATTGCTAAAGGTGAACTTGACCACGCTATTTTAACCAATCTCCTTATGAGTTCTCTAAACATTGGATTACGTGAGTTTAGATCGAAATAGCCATCAATAATAGCCTTGCTGAGTTCTTTTTCCAGTGGTAAAGGGAAAGTGATAGTATGTAATGTTACCTTTGGAATATATTTCTTATCTTCCCCGAAGGTGATGTAAGTCTCTTGCCCATCCGGTTGACCATAATATTTGGCTACGTGAGGTGTAGTTAGTTGGGAAGCTACTGGTAAATGAATAAATTCATCAGTCTCAGTGATATGCCATGAGCGTGCATCATCTACATATTCATCCAATAAAGCACGGCTTTCAGCAGTATGTGGCAATAAAAATAACTGATTATTTATGTTGTCAATATCTCTTGCATAAGGAGATCCCGTCAGAAGTAATACTTTGAGATTATTTCTTTGAAAAAGTGTTCTCAGCCGGATAAATGCCCTAGCTTCTGCTGGCTGCTTTTTCATATTGAATAAATCCTGCTTAAAGCGGTTTCTAAAAGTATGGCTTTCGTCAATAATCAGCAGCCAACGCTGTTCGTGAATATTCTCTGCAATTTGTTCAAATAATTCAAGGCTGCTATCTTGAGCGGAACTTTCTTTGTCCAAGGCCTGACGAATAAAATATTCGCAAGGTAGAGCAGCATCACGCATTTCGCGCTTCCAAATGTTGCGGACTGGCTTTGGGCCAATAACCATAACATTATCAATCTCGTCTTCTTCACGAAGGTGTAATGCCACATGAACTGCAACTACAGTCTTGCCTAGACCAGTAGAAGCTACGAGCATCGAACCTCCAAAATCACGGATTTGACGCAGCGTTTGAGCAATCATGTCTATCTGGTAACTAACAGGTCGTTTTTTATAGTTACTCTTGATAGATTGAAGGTCTTCTAGAGCCAGCATGGTCTTTAGATAGACATCCCAAGGTCGCACAAAATTAAGCCAACTTCGTAAGGCTTCTAGTAGTTCCTCAGTGATATCTTTTGCTTGTGCAAAATATTCATCAAACTCCTTCGCAAGTGCGGCAACTTCGTGAGGTTTAGTTATCACATTGCCGGACTCAATTTGCTCCATCAAACCACGTCCGGTTAGGTTGGACGAAGCCATAATAGCTACCTTACAGTCAACTATGTAGAGCTTGGCATGATGGTCTGTAGCCCTAGCATCTACAAGGCGTAAACGACCGGACTCCATTTTTTTTACTAAATCAAGCACGGTCTGTCGTCGATCTCTGTCCAAGCCAGTACGCAGATCGCGCATGATTTCATCGATCAGAGCTTTTCTTGCTCGATCCTCGCCGGGGTCGTCAATACCAACCAGGAGGTAAACACGCTTACCAGTTGTGTATCTTCGGATCAGTCCCCAACCCCTTATAGTGAAAAAACCGGAGGCGATCCGAATCTCTTTTTTGCCATCTTGAAAGTAACGGCTTATGTACTCCCAGGCTTTCTTTCTATCAAACCAACTTTCCCGCGAATTACTTACTGAGTCGCCTATGTCATCTCCTGTCAGTTTATTCATTAGAGTGCTCCACTGCTGTATTCAATGCGGTAGCAAGTAACTTTTGCGTAGTTTCCGGTAGCAATTTTGTCAAATTGTACCTTTAACCGTTTCTGTAGAAGTAACAAAACTTGCGTCTACTGGGTTTATTTTGGAATATAGCGATCGCATCCCCAACCACCAGTAGCAAAATGCGATCGCTCTTAGGCATGAAATGGGAAAGGGAAAGCGCGATCGCTATAATAGTACCAAATAACTAAAGCCACTATAAAAATGTTATGGCTCCAGTAGTAATTAGACCCTCATCTTGGCTAACAACTGGCATCCGAGTTGAAAAAGTCAAAAATATGAATCTTTTCAAGTTTACTGAAGAACTCCAGTCCCGAATGGAAGAACTTTTGGAGAAAAAAAAGGCTGATTCACTCATGCCAGAAGAAGCTGCTGAACTGGAGGGTATAGGAGAATTAGATATGATTTTTACCTACATCAACGCCCAAATTGCTGCTCAACCGTGACGATTTCAAACAAGCTCCAGCAGTTGGTGCGGCAACGAGCAAAATATTTGTGCGAGTATTGCCATTCTCCTGAATTTTTGAGTACATCTCTACTCACCATTGAGCATTTATTGCCGCAGTCTTTGGGAGGTTCTGATGTTGCCGAAAATTTAGCCTTAGCTTGCCGTCGCTGTAATGAACGTCGTTATAATTTTATAGTTGGAGTTGACCCGGAAACTCAGGAAGAAATTACCCTATTTAATCCTCGTCAGCAACAGTGGGCTGAACATTTTCTCTGGACAGAAGACGGTACAAAAATTTTAGGTATTAGTCCTACAGGTAGAGCTACTTGTAATCGTCTTGACTTTAATGATGAGTTTCATAATGATGGTTTTATTCAGAAATCTCGTCGATTTTGGGTGCAAGGCGGTTGGCATCCTCCCAGCGACGATCCGCGTCAGGAAAGTGAGGGCTAAAGGCGGTATTCGTCTAAATCGCTGACGCGCATCGCTTCGCTAAAGCAAATCGCGTTATCTTCAAAATGGCAGATTTTAACAACTTAAGAAGATGCAACGATATTTGAGGGTACTGGGGTTATTTTGGAATACAGCGATCGCTGCTGAACTTGAATATCGAGTAAACTTTGTCTTGGCAGCATTCAGCAGTTTGGGAAACCTCGCCGGGAGTATGTTCGGGTTGTCCTTGTTCTACAGCAACGGTTACACTTTTGACGGATGGAGTTGGGAAGAAGCTTTGGTGGTGTTGGGAATTTTTACACTTTTACAAGGCTTTTCGGCTACTTTCCTAGTTCCTAATTTAAACCGCATTGTGGATCTGGTTCAGCAAGGAACTTTAGATTTTGTACTTTTAAAGCCAATTAGCAGCCAATTTTGGCTTTCTACTCGCACAATTTCCCCTTGGGGTTTGCCGGATTTATTATTTGGAATTATTGTAATTGCTTATGCTGGTTTCAAGTTAGGTTTGCATAGTGGCGACTATTTTCTAAGTGCAGTTCCGCTACTATTTGGTTTTGCAATTCTCTATAGTTTGTGGTTTATGCTAGGTGCGACTAGCATCTGGTTTGTGAAAATCTACAATGTTACTGAGGTACTGAGAGGTTTTCTGGAAGCTGGGCGGTTTCCAATGGTTGCTTATCCTACTGCTTATCGTTTCTTTTTTACCTTTATAGTGCCAGTAGCATTTTTAACAACTATACCAGCGGAGACGATGCTAGGACGTGGCGAACTTAGTTGGATAGTAAGTGCAGGTGTGTTGGCGTTGGTTCTATTAGTTGCTTCGCATTTTTTGTGGCGGTTTGCGTTGCGTTTTTATACCAGTGCTTCGAGTTAAAATTGCCCTCTTAGACGTAGAGACACGGCATTGTCGTATCTCTACAGGGTGTTGATAGACAGAATTTGCGATCGCGTGTTGAGAACTAACCGTCAGACAGACGATTTCTATCCCCCGATCTTTAATCAATTGAAGGGTAGAAGACCAAAGCAAGGTTTAACGATGCAAACGAAAGAACTGGGAAATACTGGTGTAAAAATAAGCGCGATCGCACTCGGTGGAATGCCGATGTCTTTAAGTAGCAGACCGCCGGAATCAGAATCAATCAAAGTCATCCATCGCGCCCTCGATTTGGGTGTCACAATGATTGATACTGCTGATTCTTACTGCAAAGATGAATCAGACAAGCACCACAACGAAAGACTAATTAGTAAAGCGCTTTCATCTTATGGCGATACAAGTAATGTCATTGTTGCTACTAAGGGCGGGCTGATGCGCCCGGATGGTAGCTGGACTCGCAACGGCAATCCGAAGCATTTACGGGAGACGATTAAGATTAGTTTTGAAGCTTTGGGTGGCAAAAAGCCGATTGATGTTTGGCAGTATCACGCACCAGATACAGATTACACCATTGAAGAGTCGCTAAAGCCAGCAAAAGAAGCTGTGGATGAAGGTTTAATTCGGTTTGTCGGCGTTTCCAACTTTTCCGTGGAACAAATTAAACGCGCCCGTGAGGTTGTTGATATTGTCTCGGTGCAGAATCAGTACAATCCTTGGTATCGTCAGCCAGAGTTTGATGGTGTGCTGGAATATTGCGAGAAAGAAAAGCTGACGTTTTTGCCTTGGAGTCCGCTTGGTGGTAGTCGGCGGGTGGGGAATTTGGAAGATATAAAAGCGATCGCTACGCTATCCCAAGAAAAAGGCGTATCAGTTTACTGTATTGTCTTGGCGTGGTTGCGGGCAAAGTCTCCAGTTGTTGTACCTATTCCGGGCGCGAGTAAAGTTTCCAGCATTGAAGACTCGGTACGTGCTGTCGATGTGCAACTATCTGATGAGGAAGTAGCAAAAATTGACAGCGCTACAGGATCTTGAAACTTATTTTCTAACACCAGGCGATGTTCGTAATCGCGGCTACACAGACAAAACCTGGCTTCGCAGGTTGTAAAGACACGAAATTTCACGTCTCTACATTAGTCCGCGCAGGCGGACTTTGTTCGTGTAGCCGCGATTTCAATCGCCAGGGCTAAGTTTTGTTCGTGTAGCCGCGATTTCAATCGCCAAGGCTAAGCATTGTTCGTGTAGCCGCGATTTCAATCGCCAGGGCTAAGCTTTGTTTGTGTAGCCGCGATTTCAATCGCCAGGGCTAAGCCAGTGCTAGTTCTGACTCTTCCTCAGACTCTTCTGTAGGAACGCCATCCTGAACCAGTGAAGACATCTTTCCGCTTTTCTGCATCATATTACTCACCATTGCCAGCAGCGCGTTTACCTTGCGAGTCCGCCATTCATCCACAATCTGTTGCACAGTCGCCTCAGGGAAACGACGCTGTAACGCCTCGTAAAGATAAGCTGCGTGTCCGGTTTCGTCGTCGGCGATGCTGAGGAGTCCCTTTTTCAAGGCGACACTGTTCGACTCATCCTCTGGCAATACGTTAGCCATGCGAACGAAGTCTTTGCTGGCATCTAGTTCTAGGATATAAGTGCTTGCTATAAACACCGTCCAGTCAACATTCTCTGGTTTTATGGCTTCTGGCGGATATCCCTGAAAGTAAGCCTCGAAGAAGGGACTGCGACGACGTTCGTCTGGCTTTCCTTCGGTTGTGGTTTTGGGAATACTCTTAAAGTCGATGACTTGCTTGTTGATTCGCTTCAGGGCCTGGGCGAAAATTTGACCGTGACGCTTTTCGTCGGAGGCGTGACGGGCGAGTTTTTCAGCTAACCAAGTATCGCCTTCTGCGGCGGCGCGATCGCTTAAAGCTTGCAGAAACGGAACTGAACCAGATTCAGCTAGTTGAAATCCAGCAATAACGTTGGGGCGCGTCAGCGGATCGCGGATCTGGCTGGCACCAATATAAGCGCTGGCGCTGGAACCAGCTAGGTGTAAAAGGTAAGTAAAGAAGTTCATTCGTAAATTTAGTTGATTATGAGGAAGCTACAAATGCGATCTTATCGTTGCTAATGGCTAATTGCTAATGGCTAATTGCTAATGTTCCAAGGAAAAGGGTGTGAGGTGATGTTAGAAAATTTGACTGATTATCCTTATTCTTCCGCCCGACGAGTCGTGATGGGGCAGCGGGGCGCTGTGGCCACTAGCCAACCTCAAGCGGCGATCGCAGGCATGGAAATGCTGTTGGCTGGGGGAAATGCGGTGGATGCGGCTGTAGCGATGGCGATCGCACTTACAGTTGTCGAACCTACTTCCAATGGCATTGGTTCCGATGCCTTTGCTTTAATCTGGGATGGGCAATTACACGGTTTGAATGCTTCTGGTAAAAGTCCCCAAACCTTGTCGCCGGAACATTTTGCTGGGATGTCGCAAATTCCTTCTTTGGGTTGGTTGACTGTAACTGTGCCTGGTGCTGTGTCAGCTTGGCGGAAATTATGGGAACGTTGGGGAAAGTTATCTTTTGAGCAATTATTTGCACCAGCAATTCGCTATGCCGAAGAAGGTTTTCCGGTGTCGCCGGAGACGGCGCGAGCTTGGAAACGGGCGGCTGATATTTATTTACCTCTAACTGCTCCAGAATTTCAACCGTTTAAAGAGGTATTTTTCCCTTCCGGCCGCGCACCTGCGGCTGGGGAAATTTGGCGTAGTCAAGTTCATGCCAAAACGCTGAAAGCGATCGCGCAATCTGGCGGCGAAAGTTTCTATCGCGGCGAACTAGCAGAAGCGATCGCGTCCTTCGCCGCCAACACAGGTGGCATTCTATCAAAATCTGACTTAGCCGCCCATCAAGCCGACTGGGTGCAGCCAATTTCTACCAATTACCGTAACGTTACCGTCTGGGAAATTCCCCCCAACACTCAAGGTATCGCCACATTAATTGCTTTAAATATTCTTGAAGGTTACGACTTATCCCAGTATCCCCGCGAATCAGCTTCTAGCTACCATCGGCAAATTGAAGCGATGAAGTTAGCTTTTGCCGATATCCACCGCTACGTTGCAGATTCTAACTTCATGGAGATGCCTGTCGAACACCTTTTAGATAAAACTTATGCAGCTCAACGTCGAAGTTTAATTGGGAAAAATGCGATCGCGCTAGCCGAACCTGGGCTACCCAAAGGCGGAACCGTATATCTCGCCGCCGCTGACTCAGAACTGATGGTTTCCTTCATCCAATCCAACTATAGTGGCTTTGGCAGTGGCATTCTCATCCCCGGTACAGGCATCGCCCTGCAAAACCGAGCATCGGGATTCACCTTAGAGGCGGGACACCCAAATCAAGTCGCAGCAGCTAAACGTCCCTTTCACACGATTATTCCCGGCTTTTTGACGCAAGACAACCAACCCTTAGGGCCATTTGGTGTCATGGGCGCACCGATGCAACCGCAGGGACATCTACAAGTCGTGGCTAACTTGGTGGACTATGGAATGAACCCCCAAGCCGCACTCGATGCCCCCAGGTGGCGGTTTATCGCCGGAAATACGGTGCTTTTAGAGCAAGCGGTATCCCGGAATATAGCACTGGCTCTGGCTGAGTGCGGTCACAATGTGCAAATTAGCGCCGAACCTGGAATGTTTGGTAAAGGTCAGATTATTTTACGGCGAGGCGGGGTACTTGTCGCCGCCTCCGAACCTCGTGCTGATGGTTTGGCACTAGCGTGGTAAATCTCGTTCCCCGCCCCCGACTGGTAATGGATTCTGTCCCACTCTGCCCCCCTTTCGGGCCGAAAAATAAGGCTTGCACGAGGTAGAACCTTATTCAAGGCATTGCCAGTCGGAGACTGGGAACGAGAGACGAACTTTTAACTCTCTCTCTCTTTTGGCTGAGTACATTCCTCAATTTATCCATTAAGTTTTGTTAACAGGCTATTTAACTTATCTTTACAACAACAGGTAATCCATGAAAGCAAGCAAACAGATTTTAGGAAAACTTTTGTTCAGTGTTCTTAGTGTTGGTAGCCTTGTAGCTCTGTCTGCCTGCGGCAACCCAGAGACCACAGCCACAGCTCCTACTAGCGAGTCTCCCGTTGCAGAAGCTCCCGTCACTACAGAATCACCAATTGCAGAAGCTCCCACAGCTACAGAATCACCCGCAGTTACAACTGAAGACAAAAACCTCGGAGAACTTGCACAATCAGCAGCTAGCGCTGGTTCCTTCACGACGCTAACCAAAGCAGTGCAAGCAGCAGGCTTGACTGAAAACCTGACTGGTAGCACTCCTTACACAGTATTTGCTCCGACTGATGCAGCCTTCGCCGCCTTACCAGCAGGAGTTTTAGACAAGTTACTGCTGCCAGAGAACAAACCAGCGCTGGTGGAGCTTCTGAGCTACCATGTGGTGCCTGGGAAAATCTCTTCTAGCGAACTGAAAGCTGGAGAAGTGAAAACAGTTGAAGGTACTCCCGTCACCGTCGCGATTGATAGTTCCACCAATGACATCACGGTGAACAATGCCAAGGTGATCCAGCCAAATATCCCAGCCAGCAACGGAATTATCCACGTCGTTGATAAAGTAATTCTGCCTCCCGATGTGCAAGCAGGTCTTGACGCTCCCAAGACGGCACAGTAAGCGATCGCTTAACGCTTTGTCACTAATTCATCAAACTCTTGAAGGGTGGGCATTGCCCGCCCTTTTTAGCTGTCCCTTGTAAGAATTCTTAACACCATTTCTCATGAAATCGGTCTACTGTAACGTTTTAGATGCTTTTTCAGCCTTTTGAAAAAAAGTTACGCTCCTCAGTAGACATTAGGGACAAAAATTTAGCATGAGCAGCAATTTAGCAACAAAATTGCGTGTGGGAACCAAAAAATCTCACACAATGGCAGAAAACGTTGGTTTTGTCAAGTGCTTTTTAAAAGGAGTAGTTGAAAAGAACTCCTACCGGAATCTAGTAGGCAACCTCTACTTTGTCTATTCAGCAATGGAAGAAGAGATGGAACGGCATCGCCAGCACCCGCTTCTCTCCAAGATTTACTTCCAAGAGCTGAACCGGAAAAAGAGCCTGGAACAAGACCTCAGCTACTACTACGGAACCAACTGGCGCGAGCAAGTCTCTGCCTCACCAGCCGCAGAAGAATACGTCAGCCGGATTCGGGAAGTATCTGCCAACTCGCCAGAATTATTAATCGCCCACTCCTACACCCGCTACCTGGGCGACTTATCCGGCGGTCAAATTCTCAAGGGAATTGCTCAACGGGGAATGAACCTCAGCGAAGGGCAAGGCACCGCTTTCTATGAGTTCAACGACATTCCCGATGAGAAGGAGTTCAAAGCAACCTATCGCCAAGCGATGAACGACCTGCCGATTGATGATGCCACCGCAGATAAAATTGTGGACGAAGCCAATGCTGCTTTTGCCATGAACATGAAAATGTTCCAAGAACTGAATGGCAACTTGATCAAAGCAGTTGGTCAAATGCTGTTCAACTCAATTACACGCCGTCGCACTCGCGGTAGCACGGAATTAGCAACTTCCGAAGGATAAAGCATAAGGAATGAAGGGATTTATTCTTTCTTCCAAATAGCCTTTACTTCTGAATTGAGTTCTGATTTCTAGACAATATCTCATTTTTTCAAACAATCCTGAAAACTTGGTGATGGTGGTGCCATTATCATCGAGTTTTCAGGATTGTCTGCTTTAATTCAATAATTGTAGGTTGGGTTAAAGGAGAGTCAAATCTAACAAATGCTTCAACAGAGCGACAACTTGACATTTTTAATTGCTTAGAAGACGTGCTTGTTGAATCCATTGCACAACTTCGCCTCTTGATGGGCATAAATCCCGGCGTTGCATTGTTGCCACTTGCAGGCGCAAAATTTGTTGATGTACCTTGTGGATGTGCATTTGAGCTAGTTGCGCGGTGGAAGCAATCCCAGCATGAAGCAGCAACCCGCAATATTGACAACCTACACTAGGAATGCGGGATAAATCGGCCAGAGCCACCCATTTAGAAACGTGGTGAATATGAACTTGTAACTTCTGTGAGAAGGCGTGTTTTTGCTGTTGGCTATGGCATTGCTGTAATAGTTGCAATGTAGTTGTAATTCCACACTCTATCAGTCGAGCTTGATCTTCAGAACTTATTCCAGGCAATTGCTCAATTCGCCAATTAGTCGGTTTCAAGCGATTTTGAACAGAACGATGAGTATTCATTTTCCTTGCGTCACAGCTGGTGGACTTTTTGAAGGGCATACAACAATTGTAGGTACTGCAAGCAAGACAAGAGCAACGTCCGACCTCAGCAACCACTGTATCAAAACTTCTACACCCAAAAAAGCCACAACCTGCCTGTAATTTAAGAATATCCACTTTATCAGATACTAATTCCCCTAGCAACTGACAGCAGTATTATCTCTTGAGTTCATCCCGAAAGTTAGTATAAAATATTTCCCTCTGCGGAGAGAAGCACAACAAGAATTTATTTTTTAAAGTAACTAAAGCTGAAGTTTTCTTACTTAGCAAACCAACTTTATTACTTTTACTTGGAGGAGTTTTTCATGGAGTCACATCACCCTTTCTTAGAAAAAGTCAGACAAAAAGCTGAGTTGAAGGATCTGGATGAAGCTCGCCGTGCTACAGAGGTACTGTTTCGCACCATGCGCGATGTAATGAGCAATGAAGCAGTAGAGCGAGTAGAAGAAGAACTAGATAAAAATCCAGCCTCCGATGAAGTAGAAGACCTTTGGGAAGATACTAACCCCATCGTCAATTTTTTGAGCAAAATTAGACCCCAGTTAAAAATTAAGCCGGAAAACTTTTTAGTAAGACTGAGACAAGAAGGAAATTTACCAGGAGCCGACGCAGAAAAAATTATTAAAGCAATATTTTCTGCTACGAAAGAAGAGTTATCTCCTGAACGTATGCAGGAAATTGCTAGCTTTCTACCTGGCGAAATTGCCGAAATGTGGGAGCAAGCTTAATTAGCCTTGCATAGGAACGCCTAAGTAGGTAAAAGTAAATAAACCGAACTCTAAGGTGGGCTTTTGGCCCGCCTTAATTGATAAGACAGTATTTTAAGCTTGTGTTAATAATCCTAGTTGTGCTAATTTAGAAAGCTGTTGATTACAAGTTACTAATTTAAACTTTTTCAAAAAATGGCTGCAAAACTCCCCGTAACAGTAATCACTGGCTTTCTAGGCAGTGGCAAAACAACTTTGATTCGCCATCTACTACAAAATAACCAAGGACGACGCATCGCCGTTTTGGTGAATGAATTTGGTGAATTAGGTATTGATGGCGAATTACTGCGTTCTTGTGGCTACTGTCCAGAAGATGGGGACAGCAGCAGTAATATTGTTGAATTGACGAATGGTTGTCTGTGCTGCACAGTGCAGGAAGAATTTTTGCCAACGATGCTAGAGTTGCTGAAGCGGCGAGATAAACTTGATTGCATCTTGATTGAAACATCGGGACTGGCTTTACCAAAGCCGTTGGTGAAGGCGTTTCGCTGGCCGGAAATTCGGAATGCGGCTACTGTGGATGCTGTAATTACAGTTGTCGATTGTGAGGCTGTGGCTGCTGGAACTTTTGCTAGTGATCCAGAGGCGGTAAATGTACAGCGTCAAGCAGATCCGAATTTGGAACACGAAACGCCTTTGCAAGAATTGTTTGAAGATCAGCTGGCGTGTGCAGATTTGGTGGTGTTGAATAAAACTGATTTGGTGGATGCTACGCAGCAAGCTGGGGTGGTGGATTTGATTAAAGGAGAGTTGTCGAGAGCTGTTAAGATTGTGGAAAGCAATAGATCGCAACTCGATCCCTCTGTTATTCTTGGCTTGCAAGCTGCTGTAGAAGACAACTTAGATGCGCGTCCCAGTCATCACGACACGGAAGAAGACCACGACCACGATGAGGAAATTTCTTCTGCTCACGTTATTTTAAACCGTGCTTTTGATCCCCAGCAGTTGCAAAAACAATTAGAAGCACTGGTGCAACAACAGGAAATTTACAGAATCAAAGGTTTTGTTGCTGTTCCCAATAAAGCGATGCGGTTAGTATTGCAAGGTGTGGGAACAAGATTCGATCAATTTTACGATAGACCTTGGCAACCAGAAGAGAATCGGCAAACTCAGTTAGTCTTTATTGGTCAAAAACTCAATCCAGTGGAAATTGAATCGCAGTTGGCAGCATTAGCTGGGTGAAATTTATTGTAAGCGATCGCATCCACCATATCTTACTCTTGCTAACCGGATAAGCGATCGCTACTGCCATAAATTATTCACTTGCTTAGATAATGCTTGCGGATATCTCTGTGGAATCTTCTAGGTGCAAGACATTCTAGCCGAAAAAGCCCTCAAATCGTATAATCCAACTGTTGCCTTCTTAAAAGTAGCAAATTCTATTTAGCAATACGACTGGATATCCTGCCCACACCGATCTACTAAATAACACAGAGCGCGAAAACGCAAGCCTACCAGTTGCTCGTAAAGTGGATTTAGCTTGCACAATGGGGGAATATGCGCGATTATGCGACCAAAAATCTTGACATCGCGTTCAAAAGGACACTGTGCAGGAATAGCCTTGGCGAGGAAATGAGCCATCTTAGGGGTACGAATCTCTATCCCGTCCAGCCATTGACGCAATGGTTGCAAGATATCAAATTGTCGCTTTTGTAATTTCGCAGGCTTGGCGGCGTGTACGCTTTCTGCTGAAGCTATTGCTAAAGCTTGTAGGGCGCTAGGTTCTTCTTTCGTGCATATCCTACTCATAAGTTCACCTTGTTGATATTCGGTTATTTGAGTAATTTGCTCATCTCTATTTACCACGGTACAAACCTTAAAGAATAGTATGGTGAAAGTCTGAACAAAGTTTCTGATAGTTTCATAAAGTTTTGATGAAGTAATCAGAGAATCAAACTATGACACATAAAAATAGCTAAGGCAAGCTTTGCCTAGCAAATTTCTGCTTTTATGTTAAGGGGTCGTTAATATTGATAAGCGCTATTTATAGCTAGGTAAAAATTAGCTTTACAGGACTTACGCAGTTGCCGTGAACTAAAGTTCCGGCTCAAAGCTCAAACCCATTGAAATGGGTTGGTTTGAGGTTTTTTAGTCAGTTTCAACTGACTAGGGGTTTCAGCCAGGAAATTGATTTCCTTCCAGTGCGTAAGTCCTACTTTAGTTAAATGAGAGTTCCGAAGACACTTATCTAACCTCAGTTAGCCACTAGCTATTATTTATTGCGTCTATAAGTTTATTGAAACGCAGCTTGCCGCGAAATCAGAAGTACCCAACGGAGTAATTTTTTTTACCTCAATTAGTGTATTTTCTTACTAGAGATTGAGAGCTGTAGCCAAAGCTACAATTTTCTAGAAATTACCGACAATTATTAGGAAAGCCAATTTTTTACTTGGTAGCTATAGCACTCTATTGTAGGTTGGGTGAGGTTCCTCAAGCCAACCTACAGAATGTACTATTTGAGTTAAATTTAAACGAGTGCGGGTTCTGGCAATGCTCCCTGCATTTTACCCAACCAAGTTATCAGACTTTCCATCTGTTGATCGGCACTTAAGGCACCTAAACCGCGAACAGTGACTTTACCAGGGGTATAGACAAAACGAGTTTTCAGGTGTTCTGGCAGATTTGCCCGTACCAGGTTCCAGGCGGGTTCCTCCATTGGTGTCTCTAAGATAACGTGTTGTTTGCCTTCGGGCTTGATGCGACTGAAGCCTAGAGACTTGGCTATTTGCTTAAGTTCCATCACCCGCAACAACTGAGTAGCAGATTTAGGGATGTTACCATAGCGATCGCTCCACTCTGCGGCAATACTTACTAATTCTTCCTTAGAACGAGCCGCAGCAACAGAGCGGTAGGCACTCATCTTTTGATCCAAATCTGGGATATAGTCAGCGGGGATGAATGCAGTCAGAGCCAAGTCAATCTGAGTATCATCAACTTGGGGAATTTCCTGTCCGCGAATCTCTTTAATGGATTCTTCCAACATTTCCATGTAAAGGTCGAAGCCAATTGCATCCATTTGACCAGATTGTTCTGCACCCAACAAGTTACCGACACCGCGAATTTCCATATCGCGCATCGCCAGTTGATAACCAGAACCTAACTGAGTAAACTCCTGAATTGCTCGTAAGCGTTGCCGTGCGGCATCAGATAGCGCCTTGTGTTTGGGATAAAATAACCATGCGTGAGCTTGGATTCCCGCACGTCCAACTCTTCCTCGCAATTGGTAAAGTTGCGATAGACCAAATTTCTGCGCGTCTTCTATTAAAATTGTGTTGACTCTGGGGATATCCAAACCGGATTCAATGATGGTGGTACACAGGAGGATATCTGCTTCGCCAGCACTGAAAGCAAGCATCGTCGCTTCTAGTTCAGATTCGTCTAGCTGACCGTGCGCGATCGCTAGTTTAACTCCCGGCACCATTTCCCGCAAAGCGGTGGCAGTTTCTTCAATTCCCTCAACTCGCGGAACAACGTAAAACACTTGTCCCCCTCTGTCAAGTTCTTGGCGAATTGCAGTGCGTACCGCATCAGGATCGTATCCCGCTAGGTGAGTTTTAATCGGACGACGAGAAGGCGGCGGCGTGGTAATTAAACTCATTTCCCGAATTCCCGAAAGTGCCATATAAAGTGTGCGGGGAATCGGAGTTGCGCTGAGAGTTAGCACATCAACTTGAGTTCTGAGAGACTTTATTTTCTCCTTTTGGTTAACGCCGAAACGCTGTTCTTCGTCCACCACCAACAACCCTAAATCTCGCACACGAATATCCTTACTAAGTAGCTGGTGAGTACCAACGACTATATCTAATTCACCCGTCGCCAGCCGCTTAATAATGTTGCGACGTTCTTCAGCGCTGCGGAAACGGTTAAGCAAACCAACTTCAATCGGGTAAGGAGCGAAACGCTCTTTTAAAGTGTGGTAGTGTTGCTGAGTCAGGATAGTAGTAGGGGCGAGAAAGGCAACTTGCTTTCCGGCGGTGACAGCTTTAAAAATTGCTCTAATAGCGACTTCCGTTTTACCAAAACCGACATCACCGCACACCAAACGATCCATTGGGCGATCGCTTTCCATTTCCCGCTTCACATCTTGAGTCGCCTTCAACTGATCCGGCGTTGGTTGATAAGGGAAAGAATCCTCCATTTCCTCTTGCCAAGGCGAATCAGCTGGATAAGTAAAACCTTGCTGTTGCGCTCTTTGAGCATACAATTTCAGCAAATCAACCGCCAGTTTCTTAATCGCCTTGCGGACTTTATTCTTAGTATTTTCCCAAGCCTTACCGGACATTTTATTAAGTTCCGGCGCTTTCCCATCCGTGGCGCGAAACCGGGATAGAGAACTCAGCTGATCCGCAACGACTCGCAGCAAACCATCAGCATACTGCACCACCAAATATTCGCGGGTTTCGTTGCTGACAGTCATACTTTCCAACTTGACAAACTTGCCAACGCCGTGATTTCTGTGAACCACATAATCGCCAGGACGCAGTTTGTTGGGGTCAATTTGCTTAGAAGCAGCGCGGCGACGCTTTCTGATATAACTGGGAGTTGTTAGAGAATGCTGTCCAAAAAACTCCCGATCCGTCACCACAACCAACCGGAAAGTTGGCAGAATGAAACCTTCGAGTTCCGCAACCCCAGAATACTTCAGTGCGATGGGAGTCTTGTGAATTTGCAACTTATCAATTGCTGGGAAATCGCGAGGATTAGGGACAAACTGCGCCGGACAATCGTGTTCTTGCAGCAAAGCCACAGAACGCGAAGGTTGAGCAGAAACAATCCAAACCGCGAAACCGCGATCGCGTTCCTGACGCAAAGTCTCCGCAATTTTGGCAAACTGATGAGGCGTCACCGGAACCGGACGACTAGCAAGATTTAACCCCTGACCTTCCTCAACCAACTCCGATAAATACAACCGCTGAAAAGCTTCTGTCGCCGCCAGAGACTCATCAAAAGCACGGTGAACTTTTGGTAATGGGGAAGAATCTTGCTCAGCCAATTTCCACTGTTCCTGAGCATGTTCCACCCAGCGATCGCTATGAGCGCGACACTGATCCGGCTCATCAATCGCTACTAAAGTATTCTCAGGCAAATAATCCAACAAAGAAGCAGGTTGCTCAAAAGCCACCCCCAGCAATCGCCGCGTACTCCTCTGGTCTTCCCCCGCGTCTAAAGAGTGGTTCTCTTCCAAAGCCGCCCGCACAATCGGACTAAAATCAGTAGGAGTCAAAACCAGACGCTCAATCTTATCAAGCGATCGCTGAGTAGCCGGATCGAACTCCCGCATCTGGTCTAACTCATCCCCGAACCACTCCAGACGCACAGGTAACTCAGCCGAAACCGGGAACACATCAATAATATCCCCGCGCCGACTCCACTGCCCCTCCATTTCCACCAAAGGAACCCGCGCATAACCCAGAGTCGCCACCTTCTTACTGAACGCTCCCAAATCCCCGATCCCCCCTTGATCCCCCCTTATTAAGGGGGAGTTGGCGGAGATCGTTACGCAGTAAGGCTTAAAAGCTTCAGGGGGCGGTAAATGCGGTTGTAGGGCGCGTTCCGTTGCTACAATTGCTAATCGTCCGTTGTCAGTTGCCAGCTGTCCGTTGTTCGTTGGCACTGACGACTGACCGTTGACCAAATCTGCCAACACCTGCATCTGCCCCCAAATCATCTCGGATTCCGGGTCAAAAGGCTCGTAGGGTGACGCTTCCGAAGTTGGATAAAAGTGTACCGTCGCGAAGCCCATCGCTTCCAGAGCCGCGCAACAACGGCTAGCTTCCTCAAGAGTGGCACACACCACAAACAAATTTTGCCCAGAGGCTTGTGCCAGGGCGGATGCCACTAAATTTTTTGGCAGGCGAGGAATACCGTTGAGCTGGAGATAGCGCTGACGGTTTAGCTTAGAGACCAGTTCTGTAGTGAGAGGCGATCGCCCTAAGGCACGAATAATAGAAGAAAATGCCATTAGTTGGAGGAAATACTTAATTCGTTCTGACAAAACAGCAGGAGTATATCTCCCTACCTTCATCATTTTAGAAGGCAGATCAAATCGAGACTGGTCTACAGGCAGATTTCTGCTCTACCGAATCTGCTAATTTCTCTATAGCCACCGTTTTTTCGGGGAACCCATGTTCCCATACTAAGCTGGCTTCCATCTTAGGCACCGTTAGCCAATACTACTGGCATTACAAATACAAATGTCCCCAACTACCGAAATTCTAATTATTTTCCTGCTTACCATCCTCAATGGCATCTTTGTTATGTCAGAGTTGGCGATCGTCTCCGCACGGAAAATACGACTGCAACAGCTGGCCGATCGGGGAGATGTCAAAGCTCGCGCTGCGTTGGAACTAGCTAATGCTCCGAATCAATTTCTAGCTATCGTTCAGGTGGGGATTACACTGATTGTCATTCTGTCCGGTGCTTTTGGCGAAGGAACGATCGCGAGAAGACTGTTACCTGTGTTAGGTTTAATCCCCTGGTTAGCACCATATAAAGAAGCGATCGCATCAGCGGTCGCCATTTTGATCATTACCTATCTAACGCTGATTATTGGCGAACTGGTGCCGAAGCGCTTGGCGTTAAACTACCCAGAACGTATTGCATCTGCCGTTGCTATCCCAATGCGGATGTTAGCTGCCATTGCTTCCCCGATCGTTTATGTATTGAGCGCTTCTACTGATACGGTGGTGCGGATGTTGGGCATCAAACCCTCCACAGAGCCATTGGTTACAGAAAGAGATATCACAGACTTGATGGAGCAAGGCACCGAAGCGGGAACCTTTGAGGAAGCCGAACAAGACATGGTAGAGCGAGTTTTTGGCTTAGGAGACAAACCCGTAAGCGCCTTGATGACACCCCGACCGGATATTATCTGGCTCGATTTGGAAGACCCCCCGAACGAAAACCAACAAAAGATTATAAATAGTACCTATTCTCGATTTCCAGTCTGCCAGGATAGCCTTGACCACGTTCTGGGGGTGATTCCAGTCTCAGACTTATTAGCCCGCAGTCTATCGGGACAACCGCTTGACCTGACAGTTTCCTTACAACAGCCCGTTTTTGTGCCTGAAAGCATGGGAGGGTTGAAAGTCCTAGAGTTGTTCAAACAAACTGGCACTCATATGGCGCTAGTTGTAGACGAATACGGTGTCACTCAGGGATTGCTCACTCTCAACGATATCTTTGTCGAAATCGTTGGTGACGTTCCCTCAGCCGATGAGGCAGAAGATCCCCCAATCATACAACGTGAGGATGGTTCGTGGTTGGTGGATGGGATGTTGCCTGTGCAAGAATTGTTTGAACTGTTAGACATCGAGGAGTTCCCTGGAGAGCAAAAGGGTAACTATCACACAATGGGCGGCTTCGTAATGACGCATCTAGGGAAAATTCCTACTGCTGCCGACCATTTTGAATTAGGCAGCTTCCGCTTTGAAGTAATGGATATGGATGGTAACAGAGTTGATAAAGTGCTAGTGATGCCCATACCCACAGAATCAATGGATTCTGAATCTGGCGATTAATTAATAGTTAGTAGTTAAAAGTTAGGGTATCCTCCTAATTTTGCAAATTTCCTGTACGAAGTGCAGACATCTTTAGCCGGGAGCCTAATGTATACCAGCGCACTCAAATTCGCCATTTAAAATGCCAGCCTAGGGATAGAAGGAGTCAAGCTGCATCAATTAGTGAAATGGAATAGGAAAGGGTGTTTTACTCTTCATAAAAGCTTTAGGGAATATAATAATTGATGCTACACACAAAGAATGATGTGAAAGACGATGAAGACGATCCCTTCGAGATGGTAGTTAGTGGTCTCGAAGTCGGAGCGATTCAAGAAGACTATTACCCAATCGCGCTGGTGACAAGCCGTGGCAACGTAGAGTGTCGCTACTACCCAGTGGATGATGCGAAGTGCGGTGCTATTTACGTCGGCGGTGTTGGCGGCGGTTGGGATACACCAGCAAAGGGGCTGTATCCCCAGTTGTGCGAAGAACTCAGCGGTGAAGCGATCGCTTCTTTAAGAGTGCGATTCCGGCACCCCACAATACTTGCGGAATCAGTTCTCGATGTTCTGGCAGGTATCAGCTATCTAGAAAGCGAAGGTATTGATGCCGTTGCTTTGATAGGTCACTCCTTTGGCGGTGCTGTCGTTATTCAAGCTGCTTTTCTCTCCCAAGCTGTTCGCAGCATCGTGACACTCGCCAGCCAAAGCTACGGTGCTGCGCCTGCTTCCCAGTTAGCACCACGATGCTCAATCTTGCTGATTCACGGTAAAGGCGACAAGGTGCTTTCACCGTCCTGTTCAAAGTACATCTACAGCCTCAGCCGCGAACCCAAGCACCTCATCCTCTACGATGGTGCCAATCATGGTCTTGATGAAGTTGCCGAAGAAGTTCATCAGGAGGTTCGCCAGTGGATTGTAGACAAGCTAAAGGAGGTTTTAGTTTAAAAATTAAAGGTAGTTCGGATGGTGCCAAGAACAATGTCTGAATTGTTTTCGTTGTGATTCGGTGCGGTAAGTCAAATAATACCGGGAGTAATGGCAATATTATCTGTTATCTGTAAAAGCTTTCGCCAGGGCGTAGGAGGAAAGGGAGCAGTTCATAAATAAGTTAGGATTGCTATAGATATGATAGGCTACCTAAAATATCGTCCTACATCTTCAAGATACATAAACTCCTTCTTTCGCCTTATCACAATACTTTTGTGCTGCTTTCATAAAAGCAGAAACATCCTCTTCTTTTGTATTAAAAGCAGTCACTAACCGCACTGTAGATTTAGATTCTTCCTCCCAACGATAAAAGCGGAAACCCTCAGCGAGAAGCCCTTGAATAACTGACTCTGGCAACTCGATAAAAATTTCATTCGCCTCAACTGGGTGGCACAATCTCGCCCCAGGCAAAGCTGCTAAATTCTGGGCTAATTTTTGAGCCAGTTTATTAGCATGGGTAGCATTCTTTAACCACAAATCATCTTTAATATAAGCTTCTAGCTGTGCTGACAAAAACCGCATTTTGGAAAATAAATGTCCGCTGCGTTTGCGACGATAGCCGAAAGTTTTTGCCAATTCTCGATTAAAAAATATCACTGCTTCCGCTGCGATCGCGCCATTTTTAGTCGCCCCAAACGACAGCACATCTACCCCAACTCGCCAAGTAATATCAGCAGGAGAACAGCGCAAACTCGCCACAGCATTAGCGAAACGCGCCCCATCCATTTGTAATCCTAAATTATGGGTACGGGCAATCTCGGCAATTTGAGAAATTTCCTCTGGTTTATACACACATCCCGCTTCAGTTGCCTGAGTCAAACTGACAGCGGCAGGTTGTACGTGATGCACAACGCCAGCACCAGCTTTGTTTAGCACATTTGCCAAGTCAGCAGCGTATATTTTGCCATCTGCGCCTGGAAGTGTCACCAATTTCGCACCCCCAGTATAAAATTCTGGTGCGCCGCATTCATCAACATTAATATGGGATTGGCTGTGGCAGTAAATTGCCCCAAAAGGTGGTGTCATTACAGACAATGCGAGGGCATTAGCAGCAGAACCCGTTGCTACGGGAAAAACAATTAAATCTGTCTCAAACAATTCCTTTAACTGTGCTGACAAGCGCTGAGTATATTCATCATCACCATAGGGCATAGCTGCACCTTCATTGGCAGCAATTACTGCTTCCATGATTTCCGGCGAAACTCCGCTGACATTATCGCTGCAAAAGTTCATATTTCTTATGTTTACCTATACTTATTTCTATGCTAATCATCTCTGCGGAAATCTCCACATTCAGTCTGTGGCTACACAAACAAAACTTGCCAAAGCAACGGCTTAATAAAGTCCGCGCACCATCCGGACGATAATTTGTGTAGCCGACACCCTAAAAGGTGTCGGCTACAAATTGGGTATTATAGCGTTTCTCAGTTGGATGGATATATCGCGGTTCTGACGTTCGGGCTACCTTAGTAAGGACATGGCATTGCCATGTCCTTACAGATGTATTGCACCCAACCATTAAATTGCTATGTAGCTTTTGCTGGAAAAAATTGCTTTGTCTTAAACCCAAAAATCGGGGCTAACAAAACATTAGGAAATTGGTTAACTTTCTGATTGTAAGTTTGGACAGTTTGGTTATAACGCATCCTTTCTACAGCAATGCGATTCTCTGTTCCTGCTATCTCATACTGTAAATTAATAAAAGCTTGAGAAGATTGCAACTGAGGATTTCTAGCCGCATAACTTCGGAAACGTTCTATAGCTTGAGAAATTTCTGCCGCCGCCGCTGCTTTTTCTGTGGAGGTATCAGCTTGCAGATAGTTTTGTCGAGATTTTGTCAGTAAATCTGCAAGTTGATATTCTTGTTTAGCGTAAGCTTGAGTAATGCTCACTAAATTAGGAATTAAATCGGCACGTCGAGAAAGCTGATTTTCTAATTGCGCCTGGGCTGCATCTACTCTAGATTCAGCACCGGAAAGAATATTGTAAGTCACGATTCCCCAGAGTGCGATCGCGCCCGCCACAGCAGCGCCAATTATCTTCACCCTTTTTTGTCGCTTTTCCTCTAGTATCTTTCTTTGGCGTACCTCTTGTACCGCTTGTTCAATAAACTCTGGCGGAATGTCTACCTCTGCACCCGCCTCTTTCAATTCTTGCATCGAATAACTTTGATTTTTCTCTGCATACAAGCGAGAAGCAATTTCCAAAACTTCCGGTGCAATTTCTTCAGGAATATTAGGGTTTGATTGGTTCATAAATTTACATAAATATAATTAACTTAAGACTTCTTTTACTTAACGTTTTATAACCCTCCCTACGCGCATGGCGAGAGCTAGTACGTCTTGGCGGTTATTTTTTTTCAACATTTTAACTGTTAAATGCTATTTTACCTATTCTCTACTATCTAAAGATATACTAAAAAAACGAACGAACTGCAACGACGCAAAGGAAAGACAAGTAGAACAGAGGAGTTGATACAATCAGATAGTCGGGAAAAAAAGCATACCTAACAACAAGCGTGAAAAGAAAGCAGTTATGCAATGGGTAGCACTTAAACTAAAGCAAAGTTTGTGCGTGTGCGGCTTGAGTGTCGCGGTTCTGGGTTTCGCACCGTCGAGTTTAGCTATAACGGTAGAAGAAGTTCCTAACCCCCGACAAGTAAATGGCGGTTGGGTGACAGATATGGCGCAGGTGCTGACTCCCCAGACGGAAGCACAACTCAATGAAATTATCTCCAAATTAGAAGCTGAAAATGGCAGTGAAATTGCCGTTGTGACAGTGGCAGAAACAGCACCTTCTGCTACACCCAAAGAATTTGCAACATCTCTGTTTAATCGCTGGAAAATTGGGAAAAAGGGACAAGATAACGGCGTGTTGTTGTTAATTTCTAAGGGCGATCGCCGAGTAGAGATTGAAACTGGGTACGGGGTAGAATCCCTATTGCCGGATGCAAAAGCGGGGAGCATTATCCAACAAGAAATCACCCCAAAATTCAAAGAAAACAATTTTGATGGCGGTACGCTGGCTGGAACCAAAGCGATAATTGTAGCTTTGCAAACAAATGACCCCTCTACAACTTCTCCTAACACGAACGTACCCGAAACAGCTTATAACGCTGATGCACCGAGTAAAAACGATAACGCTGGTATACCCGGTTGGTTGTTAGCGGGGATAGGCGGTATAGGCGGTATAGGCGCGATCGGGTATGCCCTATCTCGCCGTCCAGTGTACATCGAACCGAAAGGGCGATCGCAAAGCGACAGTTGGTTTCCAGGACGTTTTCATTGTGCTAATTGCAAACAACCGTTGCAACAGTTAAATTCAGATTTATTGTTACCTTATTTGAGTAAAGGCGAGCAAGTTGCACAAAATATTGGCAGCATCAAATTTGAAGCTTGGCAGTGTCCAAACTGTAGTAAAACTCTTAGCGAACCAGCCTTTCATATCCGCGCCGATATTAACAACTTAGGTGAATTTAGCAATTGCCCCAAGTGTCAAGAATACACAGTCATCCGCAACGAAAAAACTCTTAGGCACGCTACAACTTATTCTGATGGTATACGCCTGATTACTTACGACTGCCAATATTGTTCCGATCATCGGGAGGAAGAAGAAATTATCCCTCGCCTTCCACCACCGCCACCCCCTAGCAGCGGAAGTAGCAGCAGCAGCGGAAGTAGTGGCGGCAGCGGAAGTAGTGGCGGCGGCGGGAGTAGCGGCGGCGGCGGTGCAGGCGGCAGCTGGTAAAAGGATCTGTTGCACCTTGCCAAGAGCAAAAAAATACACCTTATGGCAGGTCTGCGTAATCAAAATTAAATATATCCTTGGAACGGTTATTATTTAAAACTTCAGCAGTTAAGAGCCAGAAGCCATAATTCAGAATAATCTTAAAAAATCTGATATGTAAAAGGCTAAATTCTGAATAATAATCTAATAACTTTCACAAGAAAAATTGCGGGTACTGGTATTATTCAATTTACCTATAAAAGTAGGCTTGAATAATGCCAGTGCATTTTCTTAAAAAGCCAGGTCTTTATTAACAGTGAGGCTAATTTAAAGTGAGAATTGGCGCTTGTTACTTGGGCAACGGAAATTGTGAATTTACCGTTTGGTCTCCCACTCTCAAAGAAGTAGCCGTACAAATTGTTGCTCCGGAACAACGTCTCATTCCCATGCAACAAGATGAGGAAGGCTATTGGAAAGTAAAAGCATCAGGCATTGAACCAGGAACGCTTTACTTCTATAAACTTGAAGGAAACAAAGATAGACCAGACCCTGCCTCAAAATTTCAACCACAGGGAGTACATGGCCCTTCTCAAGTAATTGATACCAACACGTTCGCCTGGGATGATACTAATTGGTCTGGCATACCCCTAGATGAAACGATAATCTATGAATTGCACGTTGGCACCTTCACCCCAGAAGGCACCTTTGAGGCAATGATTCCCCGACTTAGTACCTTGCGAGATTTAGGAATTAATGCCATTGAAATTATGCCAATTGCCCAATTTCCAGGTGAAAGAAACTGGGGATACGATGGCGTTTATCTCTTTGCTGCACAGGATTCTTATGGTGGCCCGGAAGGATTCAAAAAACTCGTCAATGCCTGTCACCAACATGGTATATCAGTAATTCTTGATGTCGTCTATAACCACCTTGGCCCCGAAGGAAATTACCTATCTGAATTTGGCCCCTACTTCACATCCAAATATCATGGTCATTGGGGAGACGCTTTGAATTTGGATGATAAATATAGCGACGGGGTGAGGAATTTTTGTCTAGAAAACGCCCTTTTCTGGCTTAGAGAATATCACGTAGATGCCTTGAGATTAGATGCAATCCAAGGCATCTACGATTTGGGTGCTAAACACTTTTTACAGGAACTAGCAGAATTAGTTGATGAATTTTCTCAATCTAATGGCCGTAAATGTTATATAACAGCCGAAAGCGATTTAAATGATGTTCGAGTAATTCGACCCAAAGAAGTAGGTGGATGTGGAATAGATGCCCAGTGGAATGACGATTTCCATCACGCACTACACACCTTACTAACAGGAGAAAATGACAGGTATTATCAAGATTTTGGCAAGATTGAACAACTAGAAAAATCCTTCCGCGAAGGCTTTGTTTATTCCGGACAGTACGCCCCTCATAGAAAACGCCGTTATGGTAGTAATTCTAAAGAGGAACCCGGATATCGATTCATTGTCTTTTCCCAGACTCACGACCAGATAGGAAATCGCGTTCTGGCGGAAAGATTATCTAAGCTTGTTTCTCTTGAAGGGCTAAAGCTTGCTGCTGGTGCTGTCTTTTTTTCTCCCTTTATTCCCTTTCTTTTCATGGGGGAAGAATACGGTGAAGAAGCACCTTTTTTCTACTTTGTTAGTCACTCAGACCAAGACTTAATTGAAGCCATCCGCAAGAGTAAAGAAGAAGAATTTAAAGTATTTGCCGGACGAGGCGAGATGCAAGACCCCCAGAGTCCTGACACCTTCCATAAGTGCCAGCTTAACTGGGAACAAGGAAAAGAAGGAAAACACAAAATTTTGTGGGAATTTTATCAACAACTACTTCAGCTACGTCGGAAAATTCCAGCATTAAGAAAGCTGGATAAGAAAAGTCTAGAAGTATCCAGCGTAGAATCGGATAAAATCCTGTTCCTGCGGCGATGGAATGATGATAGTCAGATATTTTGCATTATGAATTTTAACGATCAAGATGTCGCTTTTACGCCTCCTGCGCCGAGTGGCAACTGGCAAAAGATTTTAGATTCTGCTGATACAAAGTGGATGGGTTCTGGTTCCACATTACCTGATAAACTCACACTAGATAAAGAATTGACAATCAAACCCCAAAGTCTCGCCCTCTACGAAATAGCAGGATAACGCAATTCTTCGAGGCAGTCGCCTGGGAATGCAGTTGGGAGGCAGAGTCTCTACCGTTCTCGTTACTAGGCTGAGCCTGGTAACGAGGATTAATCGAACAGGTTATTTAGGAGTAAAAACTAAATCATGCGGATTCCAACAGCAACATATAGACTTCAATTCAATTCTGGTTTCAAATTTGAAGAAGCAAAAAAAATTATTGCTTATCTGGCTGAATTAGGAATTTCTGATCTTTATGCTTCGCCTATTTTTAAAGCCAGACAAGGCAGCACTCACGGCTATGATGTCGTTGATCCTAACCAAATAAATCCTGAACTAGGAACACAAGAAAACTTTGAAGCGCTGGTGAATGAAGTACAGCATTACGATATGGGATGGGTGCAAGATATTGTGCCTAATCATATGGCTTATGATAGCCAAAACCAGTTGTTAATGGACGTGATGGAAAATGGTTCTAATTCCGAATCTTTCGACTACTTCGACATTGAATGGAATCACCCTTATGAAGCTATCAGAGGAAGAGTGCTTACGCCTCTACTAGGAAATTATTATGGAGATTGCTTGGAAAATGGCGAAATTCAACTAAAGTATGATCACTCTGGACTAAGCGTTAATTACTATAGCCTGAGACTACCCGTAAAAATAGAATCTTATGCTAAGTTTGTCACTCTTAATTTGGGTAAATTAACTAAAGCGTTGGGAAGGTATCATCCAGATTTCGTAAAGCTACTTGGTATTCTTTATCTGCTTAAAAATCCTTCTGAGGAACCAAGAGGGAAAGAAAGATACGACCAGATAGCTTTTGTTAAAGGACTGCTTTGGGAACTTTATACGCAAAATCCGGAAGTCAAAGAATTTATTGACAGCAACATAGAGTTTTTTAATGGAGAAAAGGGTAAGCCTGAAAGTTTTAATCCTTTAGATAGTTTACTTTCAGAACAGTTTTATCGTCTTTCTTTCTGGAAAGTAGGAGCGGAAGAACTTAACTACAGAAGATTTTTTACTGTTAATGAGTTGATTTCTGTCAAGGTTGAAGAACTAAAAGTTTTCCATAAAACTCATACTTTAATCGGTCAATTAATTGAATCAGGAAAGATAACCGGACTCAGAATTGACCACATAGACGGACTCTACGATCCAACCGAGTATCTGCAAAGACTCAGAGACAAAACCGGAGATGTTTACATCACCGTGGAAAAAATTCTGGAACATAAAGAAGATTTGCCTAATTACTGGCCGATTGAGGGAACCAGTGGCTATGATTTCTTAAACTACGTTAACGGTATTTTCTGTAAAACTGAAAGCGAACAGCAGCTAAAAGAAATTTATTCCAGATTGACGGGTTTTGAAGCTCCCTATGAGCAGCTTTTTCGGGATAAAAAGAAGCTGATTGTAGAGAGAAATATGGCGGGAGATGTAGATAATTTAGCCTACCTCTTGAAAAGAGTATCGGGTCATTCCAGAGTAGGGAGTGATTTTACCCAGCACGGTCTACAAAGAGCTTTGACGGAGGTGCTAACACTCTTCCCAGTGTATCGAACTTATATCAATCAAGAGGGTTTGAGAGAAAGCGATCGCTTCTACGTCAAGGAAGTTATCGCCAAAGCAAAAGAGCAAGTCCCGTTGCTTTTGAAGGAACTGAACTACATCGAAAAGTTACTTCTTCTGGAAGATGAAGAGTTTGTAACCCCAGAACAAAAAGAGTTACAGCGTCACTTTGTAATGCGGCTTCAGCAGTTGACTGGGCCGCTGATGGCGAAAGGAATTGAGGATACACTTTTATATGTGTATAACCGCTTGATATCGCTTAATGAAGTAGGCGGCGATCCTAGCCAATTTGGGATTACAGTTGCAGACTTTCACGAGTTTAATAAAAGGCAGCAAGAACGCTGGCCTTATAAAATGAATGCTACCGCAACTCACGACACAAAACGCGGTGAAGATGTCAGAACGCGAATTAATGTGATTTCAGAAATTCCCGAAGTGTGGGAAAAACAGGTAAAAACTTGGAGCGAGATTAACGCCTCTAAAAAGCGTAAATTGGATAGTCGGACTGTTCCTGAGAAGAATGATGAATACTTGTTTTACCAGACGCTTGTTGGAGCTTTCCCATTTGAGGAGAGCGAACTGCCAGAATTTGTGGATCGAGTGAAAGAGTATGCGATTAAGGCTGTCAGAGAAGCTAAGGTGCATACAGCTTGGCTTAGACCAGACACCGATTATGAAAATGGTTTTGTTGCTTTTATTGAAGAGGTGATGAAGCCGTCGGAAGATAACCAATTTTTGCAGGAATTTCTGCCTTTTCAAAAGTTGATATCTTATTATGGAATATTCAATTCACTGTCACAAACACTCCTAAAAGTAACGGCTTCTGGCGTACCTGATTTTTACCAGGGGACGGAATTATGGGAGCTGAGTTTGGTAGACCCTGATAACCGTCGTCCGGTTGATTTTGAGCGACGGTTAGGGTTTTTGAAAGACATCAAAGAAAAAGCGCAGACAGATATCTTGAAGTTGATTGAGGATTTGTTGGCAAATAAGGAAGATGGCAGGGTTAAGCTTTTCTTGACCGCTAGAATCCTAGAGGCGAGAAAAGAAAATTTTGAACTCTTCAAAGAAGGGGATTATTTGCCTCTAGAGGTATTTGGAAAGTTTAAAGATTGTATTGTTGCTTTTGCGAGAAAGTATGAAAATAGTGTGGCAATTACTATTGCGCCACGATTCCTGACAAGCGTTATCAAGCAAGGAGAATATCCGCTTGGCAAACAATGGGATGATACTCGGATTGAGTTGGCGCAAGGAATGCCGTCTGAATGGAAAGATGCGATCGCATCGCAATCAATCAAAGCTAATAATACGTTGTTAATTAGTGAAGCCTTGAAATACTTCCCTGTGGCTTTACTTTTTAGCTAAAGCAATCGTAAAACAACAAAAAGGAAAAATATTGTGGATCTGAAGTGGCTTGAATGGGCAAAGAAACTACAAGCGATCGCTCAAACGGGTCTGAAATACACTACAAACCCTTTTGACATTGAGCGGTACAAGTTAACCCGCGAGATTGCTGCTGAGATAGTTGCTACTTATTCAGAGGGAAATCCACAATATGTCCTCAATCTTTTTGCAGGTGAAGTAGGATATGCCACTCCTAAAGTTGATGTACGAGGAGCCGTATTTCGCGATAATACTCTCTTGTTGGTTAAAGAACGCTCGGATGGTGGTTGGACGCTACCTGGTGGATGGGCTGATGTGGGCGAAAGTCCCAGTGAGTGTATTGAAAAAGAAGTGTATGAAGAATCTGGATTTCATACTCGTGCTGTCAAATTATTGGCTGTCTATGACAGAAACAGACACCCACATCCACCCATTCCAGAGTATGTTTACAAACTCTTTTTTCAGTGCGAGCTATTGAGCGGCTCTCCATCATCGAGTATAGAGACAAGTGAAGTGGCATTCTTTGCTGAAAACGAAATTCCAGAGTTATCTCTCAGTCGCGTTACACCTACTCAGATAGCCAAAGTCTTCGAGTATTCTCGACATCCAGATTTGCCTACAGCCTTTGATTAGGAGCATTTAACCACCCTTTAGATGATGCGAGCATCCAAATCACTCAGAGCTAATGCTACGTTGTTAATTGGGGAAACCTAGAAATATTTTCCTGTGGCTTTACTTATTAGCCACACAACAACTGAGTAGGAAAGAAAACAGTTTCTCAACCAAATTGAGGAGAATATATTAAATGCTCAATCAGGCGGGAAAAGGCAATTTCAAACAGCAATTGGCTGCTTTCTTCAATGGGAGAACAAACTACGATAAAGAAAGTGATTTTCACCCTCGTCTTGCTAATCGACTGCTTGAAATTTCCCAGCTACACAGGGGGCAAAACATACTGGATGTGGCAACTGGTACTGGTTTAGTTGCCATCCCTGCTGCAAAAATCGTTGCTTCTGAAGGCAAAGTAATTGGGGTGGATATTTCCACAGGAATGCTCAGTCAAGCGCAACAAAAAATTGATGCCGAAGGTTTGCAGAATATAGAACTTATTGAAGCAGATGCCGACAAGTTAGACTTCAGTAATAATAGCTTTGATGCGATATTATGTTCTTCAGCGATAGTATGGTTTACTGACATACCTGGTGTTTTGCGCTTGTGGCATCGTTTTCTAAAAGAAGGTGGGGTAGTAGTATTTTCAACTTTTTCTGACACATCCTTTACTACATATGCACTGATTAAAAAAATAGCTCAAAAATATGGCATTTTTATTTCAGATGTGAAAGAACCGCTTGGTAGCCCTGGTAAGTGTCATAAAATGTTACAAGAGGCAGGATTTGTAGATATTGAAGTCAAAATTGAGCAGTTTGGTGGCTATCTTAATCGCAGTCATGTGGAAAACGCATGGAAAGAAAACTGGAAGACTCCTGGCGGTAATCCGGTATTGCAGCTGGAACCTGAAAAATTAAAACAATTTGAGGCGGAATACATGGCAGAAGTTGAGGTGTTAGTAACAGACCAAGGAATATGGAATGATATTAAAACTTTCTTTGTACTAGCTCGGAAGTGAGTAGATTTGCGCCGAAAGGCGGACAGAATACCCACGCTACAAGAAAATATTAAAAGCTAAGGATAAACCGTGAATAGTCAAGATTTAACTCAAAAAGAAGCCTTTCTATCTCCAGAAAAAATCAAGGCAGTGAGAGCCTATATCAAGGAAACTTGGAAGACACTATCTCGTTCTCACGAGCATATTTTAGATGCTGCCCGCGATCCGAAAATTGACCATTTTCCAGGGAAAAAGTGGCCTATATATATATCGCCAAAAGAAGAGCGATCGCAAATAGAAGAATCTCTACGAAAAGTCCTCAGTCAGGAAGAATTTAATCAAATCGAAATTAGAACTTTACCAGCCGAAGTTGAGCAAATTGAAGAACATGGGCTGCTCTATTTACCTCATGAATATGTAGTTCCTGGCGGTCGTTTTAATGAAATGTACGGCTGGGATAGCTATTTCATCCAATTAGGATTGCTACGGGATGGAGAACTAAAATTAGCTAAAAGTTTGGTGGAACAGTTGATATATGAAATTGTGCATTACGGGACGATTTTAAATGCAAATCGGACGTATATGCTGACGCGATCGCAACCACCTGTATTAACACCAATGATTCTGGCACTCTATCAGCACACTCAGGATAAGGAGTGGCTGCAATCTGTATTGTCAGCAACAGAAAGTTTTTATTACTACTGGACTTTGCCACCACACTTGAATCAGGCGACAGGACTTTCTCGCTATTTTGCTTTAGGTGAAGGGCCAGCCCCAGAAGTGCTTATTTCCGAACGGGATGAGGAGGGAAGAACTCATTACGACCGGGTACGAGAATATTATCGTAAATTTGAAGTCGAAGCTTATGATGTTAGTTGGTATTACGACCGAGAGAGCGATCGCTTAACTGATTTATTCTACAAAGGCGACAGGACAATGAGAGAATCTGGCTTCGATCCATCTTATCGTTTTGGCCCTTTCAATGTAGATATTATTCATTATGCTCCCGTTTGCCTGAACGTTTTGATTTACAAAATGGAGGAAGATACAGCAGAAATTAACGATATTTTAGGACACAAAGAAGTTGCCCATCAATGGCGCGATCGCGCTGCATCCCGCCGCCAATTAATTGACAAATTTCTCTGGGATGAAGAAGCCGGACTTTACTTTGATTACAACTTTCACACTGGCAAACGTCGCAACTATGAATTTGCCACAACATTTTATCCTTTGTGGGCAGGTATCGCATCCGAAGAACAAGCAAAAAGAGTTGTAGAAAATTTGCCCGACTTTGAGGCCCCCGGAGGATTACTCACCAGCACCCGCGTTACCGGAAGTCAATGGGATGCTCCTTTTGGTTGGGCACCATTACAATTAATTGCAGTTCAAGGATTGCTAAGATATGGTTACGAAGAAGATGCTAAACGTTTAGCACGAAACTTTATATCTTTGTTAGTTCAAGAGTTTGAAAGAACTGGAACACTCCTAGAGAAATATGACGTTTATAACTGTTCAGCCGATGTTTCTGATGAAATCCACTTCGGCTACAGTTCCAATGAAATTGGTTTTGGTTGGACAAATGCAGTTTTTCTGGAACTATTAGCCATTTTGGATTAAAACGCTCTCGGTACGCAAAGGGACGCAGAGTTAAATATTTCTCTGCGTTGTTTTTTGTTTGCCTTTTTAAGAAAGGTGCCTGAAGGGAGTTTCCGAAGATAAAGAAAAGCTTCTGCCTGTTAGGTAAAGAAGCTAAAAAATTTTATAAAGGGTAGTTATTACTAAGAAAAAATACTTATTCTGCATTAGCCAACCCTGCCTTCACTGGCTATGTCTTTATCTTTACAAACCAAATACCAGCAGCGTGTATAACTTGTAACCGACTGATTTAACAATAAATCAACTCTTCAGGTACAAGCAAGCCACCAACATTAGTAGCTAACTTGAAATTATATAAACAAAGTGTTTGTTAGGGCAGTGCTGGAAACGCAACGCTTTGCGATCGCGTTTTCATCAGCATAACAATTAACAATCTACAGCTAACCGTGGTTAGAGCTGTACATTGAGAAATTGAGTTTGAACAGGGGATAGACCATGATAAAAAATGATTTGGAATACTATAACTTGAATGCTGATAAATGGTGGAAGGAAGATGAGGTATTATATCTGCCTGACCATTTAAACAAATCTAGGTTTGAATTTTTTAATAGCTATGTCCCTAATTGGAAAGGGCTCAAAGTTTTAGATGTGGGTTGCGGAGGTGGATTAGCCTGCGAATTTCTAGCCAAGCGAGGAGCTAATGTATCTGGTATAGATTTATCTTTCACTTCAATTAAAGCAGCACAAGAACACGCCCAGAAGAGCGACCTACTAATTGACTATAAATGGGGAACTGCTGAAGACCTCCCTTATGAGGAAAATACATTTGATGCCGTTGTGTGTTTTGATGTTTTAGAGCATATCGCCGATTTGGAAAAAGTTATCTCAGAAGCTTACAGAGTATTAAAGAAAAACGGAATGTTTTTATTTGATACAATTAATAGAACTTTTAAGTCAAAAGTGATAATGATTTGGCTTTTGGAGGATATTTTAAAGCAGATACCGCGAGGGCTTCACGACTGGAATAAATTTATTAAACCCGATGAATTGATTGATTTAATGGAAACAACTGGTTTCAAAAATCTTGAAATTAAAGGATTTGATCTGACTGATGGCACTAATTTTAAAACGCTTAGAGATATGGTACTTAAAGGTTTAAATAATCGCAAAAATGGCGACACGACAGAGTTATTTAACATCCAGATTAACGATGACACTTCTGTATGCTATATCGGCAAAGCTGTTAAGCGTTGATGCTAAGGCTGAGGGAATCGGGTTTTATTCTACTTTCTCTTTCATTCCCAGTGCTGGGAATGGAAGAGGAGGCTCCAGCCTCCTCTTGAGCTGAAATCTGTTTGGATTGGAAACGAGAGACAGAGCTTTATTCATGCGTTCCCAAACCACAGCCTGAAAACCAGAAAAGGGATGGTAAGGTAATCGTTCTAGGTAGCAAATGTACCTTTGTCTGTTTTTTTACCCTTTTACCTCTTACTCTTTGCCTTTTTAAGACTCGCGTCCTGTCGCCCATTTATCGCGCCATTTTACCGTCCCTTCATTGGCAATAACCCAACGACGACCGACGTTATTTTCGCGTAATGGTGACTGACCTTCACGCCACAGCGCGTATTTATAAGTAATCAATTTTCCAGCACTTTCGTTAAAGGGAATTTCCCCAAACCAAGTGTTAGTGTTGATATATTCCAGGGGGTAAGCTTTGGATATATCCCAATTACCTAACTCCGGACAATCTCCCATGACCACAACAGTTTCTCCAGGCTGTGTTTCTACAGCATTGAGTTGTACGCGCACAATGGTTTGCCCTTTGATGCGTTCCCCAACGTGACTGATGACAATTACATCCTGTGCTTCTAGTTCTAAGTTTTGTAACTCTCCGTCTTTAACTTCAAATTTGCGCCGCGACAAAATATCGGTATGTTCTCCTTCTGGTAACTCTGTATCAACTGATTCCAGCTTAACAGCCTCACCACGATTCATCGCCACAAAAAGTATAGAATCTCGGTAACGACGAACGTAACAATAAACATCAGGTGTCAGATATTTTTGCCACTGACTTCCCATAGATACCGCCGGATTCAGTCGTCGCAAACCTGATAGTAACCGGATATCTCGATAAAGGGGTGAATTGGTATCCCACTGAGTCATCATGGGGCGATTGTAGGGGTCATTACCGCCGTTTGTATCGTCGTGGAGATACTGTTCTGTGCCGTAGTAGATGCAGGGAATGCCGCGAGAGGTCATAATGAAAGCGATCGCTACCCTGAGCATCTCTGGATTGGGATTCAAAGACTGGAACCGGGGCATATCGTGATTATCAATAAATGTAATCAACTCAGTCGCCCCGTAATAGCGATGATCCAAATCTAGAACATCCTGCATCAGGTGAAATCCACCTTCAGCGCCTTGCGCCAAAGCTGCTCGAATTGCTAAACAAAGACCAAAGTCTAGAATTGTCATCCCAGACTCATTGGCAAATTCCACCGAAAGCTCACTTCGAGGGTCGCTAAAAATCCACTCGCCAAAAATGAAAACATCCGGCTTGTGGGTTACAATATCAGCGTTAAATTCTTGCCAAAACCAGATAGGCATATGCTTAACGGTATCCACCCGCAAAGCATCAACTCCCCGGTCTAGCCATTGTTTAATTGCTGATTTAATGTAGTTTCGGTACTCGACATTATTTTCGTTGAAGGTGGCTAAACCAGATAGTTCGCAGTTTTGAACTTGCCACTCATCTTCCCAGTTTTTTACTTCACCATAGTGATGATACCACCCATTTTTATCATCATTAAAATCAGCAATTTTCACTCCATCGTCGTAGAGTTCACCCTTCTTACCGCTGAAATCTGGGTTGCTGTGGTTACAGACAATATCCAGCACCAGTTTCATTTTTCGGACGTGTAATTCAGTAACTAATTTATCAAAAGTTGTATTTCTGGTTTCTTGGGTTTTGTTGAGTGAAGGTTCTTCATCTTTGCCAATAAAGCGAGGGTTGATGCGTTTAAAATCTTTTGTCCAGTAGCCATGAATTGCGGCTTGTTCAACAAATAATGCTTCAACTTGCTCGAATAAGGGAGTCAGCCAAAGTGCTGTAACTCCCATATCTTTTAAATAATCGAGTTTATCAATAATTCCCTGTAAATCTCCACCCCAATATTTTCCCCAATCCTTTGCTTCTGGGTCGAAAAGTTCAGGGTTTGGGCCTTCGCTGTTGTCAGGATCGCCGTCATAAAAGCGGTCTACAACGATGAAATAAATGGTTTCTTGGCGAAATTCAATATCTCTGGTATAAAGAAATTCTAAATCTATTTCGCTGTCTGGTTTAGTTTCGGAGACTATAACTTCAACTTCTGCTGTTGGATCGGTAACTTCATATTGACTTGATGAAGCTTGAGATGGAGGAGTTGATACCATAAATTTTAGTGGTACTGTAAGAGTAAGAGTCTAGCCTTTCGATAGACGTTTTTTAAATTTAACGAGTTGTGTCCTTTTTTGTATATCTGCCTTAAGGCAGTGTTTAGAAATGGTAAAGCTATGGTAATAGGATTTAGTTTTGGAAATAATTGTGTATTTGGGTGAACTAACATCAATTGCCCAAAATATTGCAGCTTTTAAATAAAATTTTTTTGAAAAAAGTTAGCTTGGCGGTTGAAACCGCAGCTACACAAACAAAACCCGCCTGCGCGGGTTAAAAGAACCTTGATATTTCGTCAGTCCGCGATCGCTTTAGCGTTCCCGAAGGGTAGGCGGATCTTCGTTTGTTTAGCCGAGACTTCCAGTCGCCAGGGTTTAAGTTGACGCTGTAGGGGCAATGCCATGCCCCTACAACAGAATCAGGGATTCACTAATTAACTGCGTAAATCCTGTATTTAAAAAGCTTGAATCCATTCGCGGACATCGTATTCTGTCCAAATGCCGTTTTGCCAGTAAGGATCGGCTTCGATTAACTGGCGGACGGTGGCTTCGTCTTCGGCTTCGTAGATACCAAAGACTTTGGTGAGATCCTTAGTAGGGCCAATGGTAATTAAAACACCGGATTCTTTTTGGACTGCAAGACCGTCTAGATGTGCTTGGCGATAAGGCGATCGCTTCTCTAAAACATCCTCGCAATAACTTCCCCACATCACATATTTAGTCATGGCTAATTGCTAATAGCTAATTGCTAATTGTTAATTGCTAATGGCTAATATAAAGAATTAGCCATTAGCAAAACTTAACTTCTCAGACTGACACTAAATTTATCGACGAGTGCTTCTCGGATTTTTTGATGTACTGGTTCGACATCTTCATCGGTGAGAGTGCGATCGCTGGCGCGGTAAACTAACCGAAACGCCAAACTTCGCTGTCCCTCTGGGACATTTTGACCGCGATATTCATCAAACAATTCCACCGATTCGAGTAAAGCACCGCCAGCAGACGCGATCGCTCGTTTAATTTCCGCTACAGAAATTTTAGTCGCGGCGAACAAAGCCAAATCCCGGTTAGCACCAGGGAAAGTCGAGAAAGGTTTGAACACAGGTATCAGGTTTTCATCCCGATCCAAGTAGTCTAAGACCACATCCAAATCCATCTCAAAAACGTAGACAGCATCTGGCAAACCCCGCTGTTGCCTCATCTGGGGATGCAGTTGCCCAAACGTACCCAAGCGATCGCCCTGCAACCATAAAGAAGCTGTGCGTCCCGGATGCAGGCGCGGATCGCGTCGGTCTGGTTGATATTCTACAGGCATTCCCAGTCGTGCAAACAAACTTTCCAGCACTCCCTTGGCTTCAAACCAAGTCATCGGTTGTAATGCGCCTCCCCGCGTCCAAGTACCTTGAGTGGGGTCGCCGCCAATAATTCCCGCCACCGAGTCAGCTTCTATTAGTCCGTCCTCTTCCCGCCAGAATACCCGACCGATCTCAAAGGCATTCAATGAACCGTTGCCTTGCTCCAAATTGTACTGGAAAGCATTAATCAAGGCAGATACCAACTCAGTTCGCAGCGATGAGTATTCTGCAAACATAGGATTAGCGATCGCTACGTCTCGATCGTCCTCTGTCTTGGCCACAGAGTAAGAGTAGTGCATTACTTCTGTCAATCCTGCTCCCCGCAAAGCTTCCCTCAGCTTGCGTGTCAGCATTTGGTCGGAGGAAAGATACCCAGGTTCAGTTTTATCTGGCAGAGTGTCGCAGAAATTATCGTAGCCGTAAAGACGGGCGATTTCTTCAATCAGGTCAATTTCCCGCTCTAAATCTCGGTAACGATAGGGTGGTACTTTTACCATCCAGACTGGGGATTGGGGATTGGGAATTGGGGATTGGGAATTAGGGATTGGGGATTGGGAATTGGGAATTGGGGATTGGGGATTGGGACTCCCGTGTCTCCCTTCCCCAGTCCCTTGTCCCCAGTCCCCAGTCCCCAGTCCCTTGTCCCCAGTCCCCAACGTTAGTTCACATCCCAGCGCAGTCAAGATCCGCTGCACATCTTCCGGTTGAATTTCACCAGTAGCATCTCCCAACTCTACAGGCCCTAGAACCTGGTTTATCCGGTCAAGACGCAGCTCAATCGAACGCATCCAAGCGGAAGGGTCAGGACGAGTATCGGCAACTTCCTGAGCCACAGGAGTGCCACTAGCGAACTGGGTCAAAAGCGCGATCGCCCTCTGACAAGCCACCCCCAATTCTGCCTGATTCACCCCCCGTTCGTAGCGTCCAGAGGCTTCCGTCCTTAAATTCTGGTTGCGAGCAGATCGTCGAATTGCTACCGGGTCAAACAAAGCCGCTTCTAAAACTAAATTCTCAGTACCCTGATAAACTTCTGTTTCCTCACCGCCCATCACCCCCGCCAAAGCCACAGGCTTGTCATTGGCAGTAATCAGCAGATTTTGGGGTTGCAAGGTACGAGTTTGTCCATCCAGCGTTTTCAGGGATTCCCCGCCATTGGCAAAGCGCACGCCAATAGTCAGGGTGTCGCCCCCTGCAATCTGTTGTAAGCGATCGCGATCAAATGCGTGTAGCGGCTGACCCCATTCCAGCAAAATGTAGTTAGTAACATCCACCACATTGTTAATCGGGCGCACCCCAGCCGCTTGTAATCGCTGCTGCAACCACGCCGGAGAAGGCGCAATTTTTACCTTTTCAATTACCGTCCCAATATAGGCGGGGCAAGCTTGTCGCTCTGAAATTCGCACACTTAGACCTGCACTTCCCTCTGGGATAGATACAGAGCCAACGTCTGGTAGTCGGAGAGTCGCACCAGTCAGCGCCGCCACCTCCCGCGCCACGCCCACCATACTCAGAGCATCAGCACGATTTGCCGTAGAAGTCAAGTCTAAAATTACATCATCTAAACCGAGAAGCGATCGCGCATCGCTACCCAACTGCGGATTCTCCAGCTCAAAAATATGAATCCCACCCGATTCCTTCGCCAAACCCAACTCCGCCAAAGAGCAGATCATCCCAGCAGAAGGCACACCGCGGAGTTTTGCCGGTTTAATCTTCAACTCAACAGCAGGCAGATAAGTCCCCACAGTTGCCACAGGCACATAAATATCAGCCCGCGCATTCGATGCCCCGCAGACGATATTCAAAGGAGACGCTGCCCCCACATCTACAGTACAGACCCGGAGCTTATCCGCATTCGGGTGGGGTTGAATCTCCACAATTTTCCCCACCACCACTCCATCCGCCCAAGTCCGGCGGTCTTCAATGTCTTCCACCTCGAACCCAGCCATAGTCAGCGTGTCCGCCAACTGGGTTGGGGTCATCGTCAAATCAACTAATTCTCGCAGCCAGTTGAGAGAGATACGCATTTACTCTATGTTTTTACCTAGTTCACCCCGATCATTTTACCGCTCAACCCTATAACTACCCTCATTCCCTTATCTTGATTAAGTTTGAAGGGTAAAACCATTCACCTAAGAGTGCTTCCGGATGTGCTATCAAAGAAATGGAAACAGTTCTTGTTGCCATGCACCCTAACCTTTATTAGCCCGTTAGTTTGATTACATTTTTATACCTCCTCTTCTGCAATGATGGAAAAACATCCTGAAATTTGCAGCTACCCCCGCTTAGCAAATTCTTTATAGGAAGATAAACCATCTTCAGGCACTCTTTAAAGAATTGTCCGTATAATCAACATTCTTATTGTCCTTTAATGCCTGGATAATTTAAGTTAGGGTAGCAATATCCGGTTGCAGCATCCCGGTGAGTCTGAATGAGCTACTGCCTTAATCCCGCTTGTCCTAGTCCTCAAAACATCAAACACGCCGAAATCTGTCGGGCGTGTGGTTCCAAGCTCCTGCTGAGAAAGCGCTATCGAGTGCTGGACGCCTTAGGGCAAGGAGGTTTTGGAGCTACCTTCTTAGCTCATGATGAGTCTCTGCCTGGTGAGCCAAGTTGCGTCATCAAGCAACTGAGACCAGCAACTACCGTAGCCCAAGTCTTACAAATGGCACGCGAGCTATTTGAAAGAGAGGCACGAACCCTGGGAAAGATTGGCAATCATCCCCAGGTACCTCGCCTATTGGACTACTTTGAAGACAATCAGCAGTTTTATCTGGTACAGGAGTATATTAGCGGCTTAACTCTACAGCAGGAAGTGAAAGGATCTGGCCCCTTGAGCGAAGCTGGGGTCAAGCAATTCTTGAGCGAAATCCTGCCTGTGATGCAATATATCCATAGCCAGCAGGTAATTCACCGAGACATCAAACCAGCTAACTTGATTCGCCGCGAACAAGACCGCAAACTGGTTCTGATTGACTTTGGAGCGGTGAAAAACCAAGTCAACCAGGCAGCAAGCAGTTCTGAGCAAACAGCTTTAACAGCTTACGCAATTGGCACACCTGGATTTGCGCCACCAGAACAGATGGCGATGCGCCCAGTTTATGCCAGCGATTTGTATGCTTTGGGTGTCACCTGCATTTATCTGCTGACCGGAAAATCGCCAAAAGACTTAGACTACAATCCGACAACGGGCGAAATGCTCTGGCAAAAGCACGTTCATATCAGCCCTCATTTCACCGACGTCCTCAAGAAAATGCTGGAGGTTTCAGTTCGTCATCGCTATCAGTCTTCCGAAGAAGTCTTGAGAGCGCTTGACCTTGAACCTTATCTTGACACTTTGGCTCAAGGCTTGACAACAGGTAAAGCTACCCCGCAGCGACAACCAGGCGGCCGCTTCAACACCGGAGATTTAAGCTCTCCGACTTACTCCTCATCCCCTTCGGCTGGTACGTCAACCTCAGAACGTCTGGCTATGGCAATTAAAGCGCGTCGAGCCAGGTTAGAAGCGAATGACCAGCAAACGGGGGGCGGTATTCATAGTCGGGCTTTGCCTGGTAATGGTTATACGACTACGCTGAAAAACAGCGATGCTACTGGTGGTTCTAAGGCGAAACTTCCGGCGAAGTTGGATGCAGTTAGCGTACTAAATTACTACACAAAAGGTAGAAGAGACTTTGCTTCGCAAGATTTGAGCTTGCTTAATCTTCAGCGGGTCAATCTATCGGGAGCGATTTTTCATCAGGCAAAGTTGAATAAAACCAACCTTCAGGGAGCTGACCTGTCTAATGCTGATTTTGGTAGGGCAAGTTTAACTGGGGCAATTCTGAAGGAGGCAAATTTAGGCAGGGCTTACTTTAGCACTGCTAATTTGGAAGGAGCTGACCTGCGCGGCGCAGATTTGAGCTTTGCTTATCTGAACCATGCTAATCTCCGAGGGGCGAATCTGTGCGGTGCTAATCTCACCGGGGCAAAAATTACCGAGGAGCAGCTGGCGCAGGCGAAGACGAATTGGGCAACAGTGCTACCGAGTGGGAAACGAGGGTTTTGGTAAACTGATATCTTGCACTATTCGCAATAAGCTGGAGGCGACCGCCTCCTGACTGCTCAAATAAGGTTACAAAATGTTCAGTTTAGTTAATTTGTAAAACTTGCACTGGTTCTCCAGCTTTGATGGAAGCTTGACCTACTCTTAGAACTGCAAGACCGTTGGTTTGAGCTAGGTTAATTAAATTACCGGAACTGTGGCTACCACCTGCTTTCTGGAATTCGTAGACACCGTTTACTAAATATAGTTTGCCCCAAAGGTAGGTTTCTCGCTTGCCGTCTGAATGCAAATCGTGACGCGATCGCGCTTCCATAAATACAGGTTCCCATCCTGCGGCTAAACCTGCAAGTTTCTTGATGGCAGGTTGCACAAATCGCCAAAAACTCACCAAAGATGACACGGGATTTCCCGGTAAACCAAAGTACAAAACCGGATGTTGGTTATTAGAAAACGTCGCGACAGTTAGCGGTTTACCAGGTTTAACTGCAACTGCACGAAGATGAATCTCTGCACCCAGTTGAGCGAGAATTTCATCCACATAATCATAATCGCCCACCGAGACACCGCCGGAAGATAGTACCATGTCAGCACTAGCGATAGCTTGCGCGATCGCATCCTTGAGAACTTCTGGCTCATCCGGTACAATTCCCAGCATCACCGCTTCTCCGCCACTCTGCGCTACCAAAGCAGCCAAGGCATACTGATTTGAGTCTACAATTTGACCGGGTTTTAAGGGTTGGTCGGGTGTCACCAACTCGTCACCAGTAGACAGAATTGCCACGCGGGGGCGGCGGTAAACTGGCAACTCAGAACATTGAGCAGCTGCTAAAATGGCGATTTCTGGAGCGTTGAGAATTATTCCCGCTGTTAAAAGGGGCGTTCCCGCCTGGTAAAAAGATGCGCGGCGACGAACAAAAGCTTGCGGTTCTGGGGAAGCCAAAATAAAGACTCGGTTTTCCTCTCGCCGCGTCACTTCCTGCATTACCACTGTATCAGCACCGTCAGGCATAATCGCCCCGGTCAAAATTCGGGAAGTTTGTCCAGGTTCGAGCGATCGCTGTGGTTGATATCCAGCCGGAATTTCCTCTACAATTTCCAGTAAAGCTGGCTGTTCGGCGCTACAACCAGCGACATCAGCATATCGCACCGCATACCCATCCATCGCCGAATTGTCCCAGTGGGGAAAATCCAACTTGCTCGTTACCGCCGCCGCTAAAATTCGACCATTAGCAGCTAATAAATCTACAACCTCAGTATCCATCTCTCTATCCAGAGGTTGCACTAAATCGAAAATTATTGTCTCTGCTTGTTTAACCGACAGCATTGCCATAATGGATTTAGTTGTCTAGGAAGCACAACGGACAAAAGCTTAATATAGAAATAGCCAGCATGAACTGCTTGCTTTGTCCCCTCTCAGCAGTCAGCACTTCTTTTCATGCCAAACGAACTAGCCACCAGCCGATTACCCAAAGTTCCGATTGAGCGACGGTGTGCTGCCTACGCGATTGATTTTGTGGCTATTTGGCTGATTAGTTTGCCCTTCGGCGGAAAAACTCCCGGCCTAGTCCCGATCGCACAGATAGTAGTTTTTATTGTGGCATGGTTGGGTCTGCGGGTGCTTCTGCCAGCCAAAAATAAAGGGCAGAGTTTGGGACGTTGGGCAATGGATATGAAAGTTCTCGACCCCAAATTCCGCAAGACACCCGGACTTTTTGAGCTAAGCAAGCGGGAAGGCATTCTGGGACTTGCTAGTCTTTTGGCTATGATTGGACTGAGCATTGGCGTAACTAACGGATTATCTTTGCTGCTGTTGGTTACTCCCCTAGCAGTCGATTTTGGGGTGGCTGTTGCTGATGCCGAGTGGCAACAAGCATTCCATGACCGGGTAGCGCGAACCTGCATAGTGCAGACACGTCGAGGTTTCTCACTAGATATCCGACTAAAAAAAATAGTTGCTAAAGTGACGAATCGTATGAAATAATAGTAATTTGTGGTTAAATTTGTTCAAACTCTGGATCTTGTAGAAATAGCATTATGGCAAGTAAGAAGGGGGTTCGACTGATTGTGACGTTGGAATGCACCGAGTGTCGCACAAACCAAGCGAAGCGATCGCCAGGTGTTTCCCGCTACACAACCACGAAGAACCGCCGTAACACCACGGCAAGACTGGAACTGAAGAAGTTCTGCACCCACTGCAACACACACACGATTCACAAGGAAATCAAGTAATCCTTGGCTAATCGGAAGAAAACAATCCTTGATTTCAACTGACCACTAACAAATAAAAATTACCGATGACTTACTTCCGTCGCCGCCTTTCCCCGATTAAACCTGACGATCCAATTGACTACAAAGATGTCGAACTGTTGCGGAAATTTATCACCGAACGGGGTAAAATTCTGCCGCGTCGCATTACAGGTCTAACGTCAAAGCAACAAAGAGACCTGACTGTGGCTATCAAACGCGCTCGCATTCTAGCTTTGTTACCTTTTATCAACGCCGAAGGGTAAATAAATTTAGGATGGAAGGATTTTGGATTTTGGATTGAATGAATCTAAAATCATCGGAGGCGGAGAAACTGCTTCGCCCCCACAAAATCTAGAATCGCTACGCCGCTAAAATCGAAGATAGGCTGTCCGATGAACGTTACAGGGTAAGCCAAAAAACTTGTGGAGAAGGGAACGTTAATAGAGTTTAGGCTGCATGGAGAGCGGCGTCTTGCTGTCACAGAACGTCCAGAGGGGAAAACGCACTGGATTGTGGTAGACGACAAAAATCAATCCCACACCATCCATCCCCGACAAATTACCTATGAGGTGGCAGGTCAAAGCTATAAGCCTGCACAGATTTCCAGTTTCCTGCAAGAGGTGCAGCGCTATCTAGACCCAACAAGTATAGAAGTAGCGTGGGAACTGTTGGTAGAGGATGGGACGACCGTTACTCCAATGGAAATGGCATCAGTGCTGTTTTCCGACCAAAGTCCGCCACTGGTGTACGCGGCTCACTGTTTGCTGTCTGAAGATAAACTGTATTTCAAGCAAAAGGGCGATCGCTATGAGCCTCGGAGCGCAACTCAAGTAGCCGACCTAAAGCATCAAGTAGAAGTCGAGAAAGAGCGGCGCAACTCCCGGCAAGAATTTATGGCACGCTTAACGAAAGCGATCGCAGGCGAACAGGTGGAGTGGGAGCGGCGCGATCGCCAACGCCTGGAAGCAATAGAAAAGTATGCCGCAGTGCTAGCAGATATGCTTCGTGCTGGCTTAAATCAAGAATCTCTGAACCGCGCCTATCCCCCCCCAGCCCCCGTCCTAGAAACCATGAACGATCTAGGACGACCCGGAACTCCCCAAGCTGCTTTTCAACTGCTGGTAGATTTGGGATTGTGGAGTCCGCACGAAAACCTGTATGTGCGGCGCAGTCAGATCCCAGTTCACTTTTCCGATAAGGTGTTAGACGTGGCGAAGCAATATGCTAAAGAAACGCCGAGCGATCTGGAAGACAACCGACTGGATCTGACTCATTTGAAGGTTTACACGATTGATGATGAAAGTACCAAAGAAATAGACGACGGTTTGAGTGTTGAATACCTCGAAGATGGTCGTCAAAAGCTTTGGATACACATCGCTGACCCCTCGCGTTTGGTTTCTCCAGGCGACGAATTAGATTTGGAAGCCAGACGGCGCACCACTACGGTGTATTTACCGACGGGGATGATTCCGATGTTCCCGCCGGAACTGGCAACTGGGCCAATGAGTTTGGTTCAGGGAAAAATTTGTAGTGCGCTTTCGTTTGGGGTGATTTTGGATGAAGTCGGTGCAGTACAAGAATATGGCATCCAAGCGAGTATAATCAAGCCGACTTATCGCCTGACTTATGAAGATGTGGATGAGATGCTGCAACTGGGTATCCAGGGAGAACCGGAGATAGCAGCGATCGCTAAGTGGGCTAAAGTGCGCCAGTTATGGCGACAGTCTCAAGGGGCGATTAACATCCATATGCCAGAGGCGATGATTAAAGTAAATGGTGACGAAATCACCATTGACATTCTGGAAGACTCCCCAGCACGGCAACTCGTGGCAGAGATGATGATTCTCACCGGGGAAGTTGCAGCTAAGTACGCCAAGGCTCACGATATTCCCCTGCCTTTCCGGAGTCAACCCCGACCGGAACTTCCCTCAGAAGAGGAACTGTTGCAACTGCCAGCAGGCCCAGTCCGGTATTGTGCCATGCGCGGGTGTATGCCTCGCAGTGAAATGAGTACCACGCCAGGACGACACGCAGGTTTGGGATTGGAAACCTACACTCAGGTGACATCGCCAATTCGCCGCTACAGCGATTTGCTGGCTCACTTCCAGCTTAAGGCACACCTGCGCGGCGAACCAACGCCATTTTCAGCCCAAGAGTTGCAAGAAGTCATGGTGGGTATCGGCACTGCTGCCCAAGAAGCAAGATTAGTGGAACGCCAGACAAATCGTTATTGGGGTCTGGAGTATCTGCGCCGTCACGCTGATCAGGTTTGGCAGGCGTTGATGTTGCGCTGGCTGCGAGAAGACGACAGGTTAGGATTAATTTTGTTAGAGGATTTGGGTTTAGAGTTGGCAATGCGTTTCACCAAGTCGGTGAAATTGGGCGATCGCTTGTCCGTTAGTGTCAGCCACTCCGATCCTCGGCAAGATGTGATCCAGTTTCGGCAGTTGGTAGATCAAGAAGTTCAGCCAGCTGCAACTTAAAATAGTTCTGAATGTTGATTCAGGAGTAACGAGGAACTAATTAATGACTCAAAACTTCTATTCAACACTCAGTTCTTTTCAGTTGGGCGAGAAAATCAAGCTATGTCCATTTGCAGAAATATCGCCATTCTCTTAATCTCTACGGTAATCGGTGGGCTTCCCTCTGCTGTCCGTGCTAATCCTCCCAGCCAATTGCTGAATGTCAATGAGATCGCCCAGACTCAAATGAGTGCTGTCGATTTCTATAATCGGGGCGTTGACAAGCTAGATGCAGGTGACTTCAAAGGCGCGATCGCAGATTTTGACGAATCTATCCGTCTTGCTCCCAACGATGTAGAGTCATACTACAACCGGGGTTATGCTCGTCATATCCTGGGAGCTTATCAAGATGCAATAAAAGATTACACTGAAGCCTTGCGAATAAATCCGGATTATGCTAACGCCTACGGCAACCGGGCTTATTCCCACTATCTTCTAAAGAACTATCAAGAAGCGATCGCAGATTCTACAGAAGCGATTCGGCTCAATCCCAAAGATGCAAATGTTTATATTAACCGGGGCAATGCCCGCGACGACCTAGGCGATACTAAAGCGGCAATTGAGGATTATAACGAAGCCTTACGCATTGACCCCAAGAGTGCTAGAGCTTACTACAACAGAGGGTTAGCTTATAACCGTCTATCTGAAAATCAGAAAGCACTTGAAGATTACACTCAAACTCTTGCTTTAGATGGGAAATTTGCTGATGCTTACTATAACCGGGCAATTACTCACTCACGATTAGGAAACAGCAAAGCAGCAGTTGCAGATTTTCAGAAAGCCGCAGATATGTTCCGCGCCCAAGGAAGGACAGAGAATTACCAGAATGCACTAGACGCTATGAAGAATATTCAGCTTTAAACACGCGCCCAATCTAAGGTAAAAGGCAAAACAAAGAAACTTATTTTCTCTGTTTGGAGTTACTTTCTACTTTTGCCTTTCCTGCCCGTTCCTTGAAGGTGTCTGGGCGTGGGATCAGCCTAAGTTGGATGCTGAAATAGCAACGAACATTAAGCCGCCAAGCAGAGCGATCGCGCCGATGCTCAGGAAGAGGTAGTTGCGCTTTTGGGCTTCTGTTGGTGGTTCTGCTTTGTAAACCTTTGGCTCAACTGCAAAATTGTTCAAACGTCCGCCATCTTCAGTTGTGTATTTCATAGATGATATCCTTGGCTTTTTAAGTTTTAACAATTGTAACAATAAAAGTTGAATAAACTTTCTAACTTTCGTAATATTTTTTAACAAAGTCAGATTTGAGAGGTTAGGGGCAGAGCAGAAGAGAATAATCCCCAATCCCCAGCCCCCAATCCCCAATCCCCAATCCCTAGTCACTAATCGTGCCACTTAGGGGAGAACTGGCACTGGCGTAGACTTTCACAGGTATACGTCCAGCGAGATTAGCCAGACGACCTGCTTGGACACCTAAACTCATGGCGCGAGCCATTGCCTCCGGGTTTTTAGCCCCCGCGATCGCACTATTGATCAAAACCGCATCCGCCCCCATTTCCATAGCCTGAGAAGCCTCGCTGGGCGTTGCCAGCCCCGCATCCACCACCACCGGAATTCCAGCATTCTCAATGATAATTTGAATATTCGCCCCATTCTTAATCCCTTGTCCGGAACCAATCGGCGAACCCAAAGGCATTACTGTTGCACAGCCAACCTCTTCCAAACGCTTTGCCAGCAACGGATCAGCATTGATGTAAGGCAGCACAGCAAAGCCTTCCTTAACCAGTTGTTCCGCCGCTTCCAAAGTGCCAATCGGGTCAGGTAGCAGATACTTTAAGTCAGGAATCACCTCTAACTTGACAAAATTATTGTCTTCCTGTCCCAACAACTTTGCCATCTCCCGCCCCAGACGCGCCACCCGAATCGCCTCTTCAGCAGTTTTACAGCCAGCAGTATTAGGTAGCATCCAGATTTTCGTCCAATCCAGCGCCTCCGCCAGTCCTTCGTGTCCCGGTGCCTTTGTTTGCACCCGACGCACCGCCACAGTCACAATCTCGCAGCCGCTAGCAATAACACTTTGCTGCATTTCTTCTATGCTGCGATACTTGCCCGTTCCCGTCATCAGGCGAGATTTGAACGTGCGACCAGCGATGATTAAAGGGTCGGCTGGGAGATCCGAGGACTGATCCAGCTCAGAAGAAGTAGGACGGCTTAATTGAAGCATTTTTGGAGTTGCATTAACAAGTCTAGATCCAGCGTAGAACCTGGAGTAGTGAAAATGCTCTAGCAAGGGGTCAGACTTTTGCTGCCAAATTAGGTCTGCTAGAAGGGAAGCAGTCACAGGAGCCAACAAAATACCATTGCGGTAGTGACCAGTCGCGAGGGTTAAATTCTCGCAAGAGCTAGCGCCGAGAATTGGTAACTCGTCGGGTGTCGCTGGTCGAAAACCCCACCAAAATTCTTGAATAGGAAAGTCTTTTAAGGCAGGATAAAGCCGAATAGCCCTTTCCAGCAAAGTTTTTATACCTGTCGGGGTGTTGTGAGGTGTGAATCCTACATCCTCGCTGGTGGCTCCAATTACAATTCTTCCATCCCGACGCGGCACGATGTAGATTTCCTCACCATACAGTACCCGATGTAATTCCCCAGCAACCAGAGGGGATGAAAGGGATAGCATTTGCCCTTTTTTCGGATGTACTGGTAGGGGTAACAATTCGTTAGACCACGCGCCAGTCGCTAAAACATAGTGTTGGGCGCGAAAATCACCCGCAGATGTTCTGACACCAGTTACTCGCCGATTTTGTTGCTGTATCGCCTCAGCTGCAACGCCTTCTTTGAGGGTTACGCCCAATTCCTGTGCGGCTATCCACAATGCTTGAGCTAATGCGCGATTGTCTACTTGACCATCTTCGGGATACCACCACCCACCGACAACTTCGGCACCTAATCCTGGTTGAATTTGATGAATTGCTTCTTTGTCTAGCCAAGTGCTGACGACTGAGGACTGTGTGGACGGGTGAAGCGTTGTGGCATCATCGCTTTTAGCAAAGGATTCTAGCGGCAATGCTTTGCTTCCCACTGCATCGCTTACGCCCCTAGTAACATAAACTGGTGCCAAGATGCCGTTAGGCCAGTAGCCGATGGATGTGCCTGAGAGTTGTTCTAGTTTGCTGGCCCAGTCTGGATACATAGAGCGCGATCGCATACACAAATCTAGCATCCCACCAGGCGCGATACCTTCTGCCTGTGGTGCCAGCATCCCAGCAGCAGCATGAGCAGCTGCTGATTTAAAGTCGCGACTCAGCACGGTGACGGTTGCACCCCGCACGCGAAGTTCAACGGCGATGCTCAAAGCGATCGCGCCGCCGCCGATGATGAGAATGTCACTTTCTGTGTTCATTTTTAGTCGATTTACCTAGAATGCGATCGCAGGGCTACTAAATATAAATGCGTCTCCCGCATCCAAGAGTCCTATATATATAAGGCTAGTTTCTTATCGTTAGGTTCAGCCTCTCCCTGACGATGAACCCAAACCCGATCTATTTAAAACTACTGCTGAAAACTTAACAAGTATTCACGCTTATTCCGAATTCACTTACATCAGACTCTCCGCTCCTCTTAAAAAGCCATATTCTTCAGCCAGTTTAGCCGATTAGTCGAAGTCTATCCGACTTAGCACCGCTATTTAAGACTTTATCGCCCCTGCTGTTTGCCGACCGACTCCTCAATTGCCTGGTTTCTTTAGTTTCCGCCTTTGCTATAAACCTTTTAGATCATCTAATTTTTTTGTTTATTGTACCGATTTACAAATATAAAGTGCATAAAATGCTTAAAAAGCTCTAATATAACTCTCATGAGCCTTTATAAATCTCATAAAGCTTCATAGATTCCCATGCGCCTGAATAATCCTTATAGTTATGTAAACTATTCCAAGCAGCCCTTTCTTTTCTTGGGCAATTGAACAATAATTCACTTCATAACCTTCAAACAAAATTAATCTACAGTTGACTTTCAAGAGGGCAGCCCCAAAATTTATGTACTGCCTTTCAGGGAAGACAACCATCCTGGTTTGAAATGAAACTATAGGAGACTAAGCGCGTGAAACTGTCAGTATACGGAAAAGGCGGAATCGGCAAATCCACAACCAGCTGTAATATTTCCGTGGCGCTAGCCAAGCGCGGCAAGAAAGTCCTGCAAATTGGCTGCGATCCGAAGCACGACAGCACCTTTACCCTCACAGGCTTCCTGATTCCCACAATTATCGACACGCTTCAGGAAAAGGACTACCACTATGAAGACGTGTGGGCGGAAGATGTCATCTACAAAGGCTATGGCGGCGTAGACTGCGTTGAAGCTGGCGGCCCCCCAGCTGGTGCGGGTTGCGGCGGTTACGTCGTCGGCGAGACAGTAAAGCTACTCAAGGAATTGAACGCCTTTGATGAGTACGATGTGATTTTGTTTGACGTGTTGGGTGACGTTGTGTGTGGCGGCTTTGCGGCTCCCCTCAACTATTCCGACTACTGCATGATTGTTACCGACAACGGTTTTGATGCTTTATTTGCCGCCAACCGTATCGCCGCCTCAGTACGGGAAAAAGCTCGGACGCACCCCCTGCGTCTGGCCGGGTTGATTGGCAACCGCACATCCAAGCGCGACTTGATCGACAAATACATTTCAGCAGTTCCGATGCCAGTGCTGGAAGTATTGCCCCTAATTGAAGACATCAGGGTTTCCCGCGTCAAGGGCAAAACTCTGTTTGAAATGGCAGAAACTGACCCCTCGCTTAACTACGTCTGCGAATATTACCTAAATATTGCTGACCAAATTCTGGCGCTTCCAGAGGGCGTTGTACCTAATGATGCTCCAGATCGGGAGTTGTTCTCCTTGCTGTCTGACTTCTACCTCAATCCCACAAAACCCAATGTGAAGACTGAGGACGAAGAACTTGATCTAATGATGGTTTGAAGGTTGTAGGTTAAATGTTGCAGGTTTGTTGTCATTGGTTATCAAACATTGGTCAAAAAGTCTCCAATTTAGTTATTGGCAAAGGACAAATGACGAATGAGGAAGAAATAGAGACTGACGAGCAAGCTTGCAACTTGTCAACCTTCCAACTGTCCAATTATTCAATGAATATCGAGCTGCTGCGTAAATCTATAAAAGTCAAGTGGCTGGACTATTACCAAGAAAATCGACCGTGGCTGGTGCAACTGGGAGTTTGGGTTAACAGTGAAGGGCAACGTCGTCCTTCTTCCAGTTTCATCTTGGCAACGCTGTCAATTTTGGAGCCACGGTTGACCGAGATGCTGCCCTTAATTGTCGATCTGAACAACGATCCGGATCGAATTGTGGAAGCTTTAGGGCTTAACTTCAACCCTGATGTTGAGCTAAATAATACTCTTGTGCAAAGCGAAAAAGCGATCGCGCCGCAGGATGGAAATAATGAGGAAGCTGTCAAAATGCTTCCCGGAGGTATGCAGGAAGCGAAATTAGAGCCACAGAGCCACGCTAGTAGCCTTCCATCTTTAATCGATGAGTCTTGTCGAGGGGTAAAACGCGATCGCGACTAAGACCTAATATTGCCAATTTAAGAAATACCAGTTGGAGAGGAAAATAATCTATGACCCTTGCTAATACCGAACCGCAAGCGTTGACTTATGAGTGTGAAACCGGAAATTATCACACATTTTGCCCGATCAGCTGCGTGGCGTGGCTGTACCAAAAGATAGAAGATAGTTTTTTCCTGGTTATCGGTACGAAAACCTGCGGCTATTTCCTGCAAAATGCGATGGGGGTGATGATTTTTGCTGAACCCCGCTATGCGATGGCTGAGTTAGAAGAAGGGGATATCTCGGCTCAGTTGAATGACTATGAAGAACTCAAGCGGCTGTGCTTGCAAATTAAGCGCGATCGCAATCCCAGTGTTATCGTCTGGATTGGTACCTGCACCACAGAAATCATCAAGATGGATTTGGAAGGCTTGGCACCCAAGCTGGAAGCGGAAATCGGTATCCCCATTGTGACAGCTCGTGCCAACGGTTTAGATTACGCCTTTACCCAAGGGGAAGACACCGTGCTGGCGGCGATGGCGGCGCGTTGTCCCGATCAAGCGCCCGTAGTGGAAACTGAGAAGAAAGAAAGGAATGCGATCGCTTCCCTACTCAACTTTGGCAAAAAGAAAGAAGACGTAACAGCAGACGAAGCCGAATATGTCAAGCATCCACCGCTAGTTCTTTTCGGTTCTCTCCCCGATCCAGTTGTTACCAATCTGACACTGGAACTGAAAAAGCAAGGCATTAAAGTCTCCGGCTGGCTACCCTCCAAGCGTTACACCGAACTACCAGTTCTGGAAGAAGGGTATTATGTTTCTGGTGTCAACCCCTTCCTCAGCCGCACCGCCACCACCCTGATGCGTCGTCGCAAGTGCAAACTCATCGGCGCACCCTTCCCAATTGGCCCCGATGGCACCCGCGCCTGGATTGAGAAAATCTGCTCGGTGTTCGGAATTGAACCCCAAGGGTTAGATGAGCGAGAAGCGCAAATTTGGGCAAATTTGGAAGACTATCTCCAACTGATTCGCGGCAAATCTGTCTTCTTTATGGGTGACAACTTGCTAGAAATCTCTTTGGCGCGGTTTCTAATTCGCTGCGGCATGACTTGCCCGGAAATCGGCATCCCCTACATGGATAAGCGCTATCAAGCTGCTGAATTGGCGTTGTTAGAGAAGACTTGCCACGAAATGGGAGTACCTACACCCAAAATTATCGAGAAGCCAGATAATTACAATCAAATTCAGCGGATAAAAGAGCAGAATATCGATCTTGTAATTACTGGTATGGCTCACGCTAACCCATTAGAAGCACGCGGTATCAATACAAAGTGGTCTGTTGAGTTCACTTTTGCTCAGATTCACGGCTTTACTAATGCTCGCGACATTCTAGAATTGGTAACTCGTCCCCTGCGTCGGAATAACAACCTCAAAGATTTGGGTTGGGACAAGTTGGTAAGGGAAGAAGCGAAGATTTAAGAACCTCATCCCCAGCTCTCTTTGCAAGCGGAGAGGGGTGTAAGAGATATATTAGGAGCGATCGCATTTAGATCGCTCTTTTTTTATTGCGGCTGATCTCAAAGACTCAGATTAGCTGGATTTACGAGAGTTCGAGAGTGGGGATTTGCGCGATCGCATCCCACTTCAGTCAGAGCCAGTTACAATAAATGGAAATTGTGCGAAGCCGGAGAAATCTTCTCATGAAAGTAAAATCCTCAGTGGCAGCGATCGCATCCACCGCCCTTGTCGCAAGTGGCATTTTGTTCGCTTCAGCAAGTGAAGCTCAACCTTGTGGATTAAAATCTGCTTATTATCGGCAACAATATCAGCAACCCGGTTGGTTAAACACTCCTATGGCAGCAGCTATTACATTGCCAGGGATAGCCTTAGCAGCAGCCTTATACCTGGGTGGTCGTTCTTACCACAGGACTTAAACCGCTTCCGCCACCAAGGACAATTACAAGACAAAAGCACCGTGAGGAGCGATCGCTCTTTCAAGGCCAGTAGTCGCTATGCAACTCTATGCCGTTGTCCGGTAGCGGGTTATATTATACTGGTGCAGATTACTCCTGCTCACCCTGAGTCGCGAACTTTCATGGGTACTACCCTACAACAGATTGCCAAGTATCTAGACAGCCAAGGTTGGAAATACCATATCGACGAAGAAGCTTACCGCATTCTGACGGGTGTGCAAGCGGAAAACGTAGAAGAATTCTTAATTGTTGTTCAGCTAGATGAAGAGGGAGAGTTTTTCAAACTATTTGCTCCCCAAGTTATAGCTGGAGTTAAAGACCATCCTTACAAAGAAGCTATCCTCCAGACAATGCTTTGCATTTCCTGGGAAACCAAAATGCTGCAATGGGAGTATGACCCGACCGATGGTGAAATTCGTGCCATCATTGAGTTTCCCCTGGAAGATTCGATTCTCACAGAAAGACAATTTCACCGCTGTCTGGCAGGTTTAGTTCAAATTGTGGATAATGTAGCGGTGCCTCGCCTCAAAGAAGTGATGGAAACAGGCGTCGATCCAGGTGATCAAGAAATGGGAGAGAGATTATTACTCACCCTTCAAGAAGAAGCCCCAGGATTACTACAAATGTTAGAGAAGGCAATGGAAGCTCGCAAGAAGCGGGGAAGATTCCCCTCCGAGTAAATCTGTTTCTAGCCAGAAGATCGCTATACTGCAAAATGATACCCTTACTGTAGAGAAGCGAACTTCCTGGGGCTGGACTATGACATCCTATGTAACCTCTTCTGCCAGAGCCGAGATGAGTGAACTCCGGCGTTTAAAAACTTTACTGCCGCCAGAATTGCAAAGCTGGGTAACAGTGGAGGGAACGACTGAGGTAAATCCCCCCCTGCTCCGCTGTGAAGAAATTGGCAAGGATCAAATCGAGATTCAAATTGACCTGGTGAAATGGGATCAATTGGCACTCGATCAGCGCAACTTGCTATTTTGGCACGAAGTCGCTCGGATTCAAAATGACACCATTCCCAGAGATGGTTGGGAAATGGCGGCGCTAGCCATTGGTTTAGGTGGCGCAGTGGGCGAACTCTGGGTACAAGATGGGTTGCTGCTGTTGTTAGCTTTGGCGTTGTGTGGCGTATCAGGCTACCGACTTTATCAGAAAAATAATGGGGACAAGCAAGTAAAAGAAATGATTGAAGCGGATGAGAAAGCGATCGCGCTAGCCACCCGTTTCGGCTATTCTCTCCCCAATGCCTATAAAAGTCTTGGTAGCGCCTTGAAAGCTCTGCTTGAGCAAACCCCTAGTAAGCGTCAACGTAACAAATATGAAACCCGACTCACTGCTCTCAAACGCAGTGCATCCAAAGCAAAAGCTAAAGTAAAAGGTTCACGCGAGGCGACACCTTAAACGGAAAGCCGAAGTTATTCTCGTTACCAGGCCCAGCCTGGTAACGAGATTGAATAATTCTTCTTTTTTGCCTTTTTATTGCCGCCGGAGCAACAAACCACCAAAACCCAGTAGCATTAACCCAACAGTTGCAGCTGGTTCTGGCACTTTTTCTGGCGGCACAAACCCCTCTAACTCTTTAGCACTAGCTTTAAACGAGTAGAGGTAGGCAGGAAGCAATTTTTGTCCAGAAGGACAGCCGCTATCAATAGATACGAGAGTAAAGGCTGTACCATCAGTGCAAACATCCAGCTGACCCGCATCTCCCTGAGTAACGCTAAAGTCGTTATCGGTGCCTAGTATAATTGCGTAGGAACCATCCTTGAGCTGAGGCCCAATTCCCAAACCTTCCAACTTCTCAGGGATTACCTGCCCAGCTGCTTTCAGCTGTTCGGCAATGTCAAGAAACAGAGACTTGCTAACAGGTGTTACGCCAGCTGGTAGCGTGTTTGTACCTGCCAAGCTGATGTTGCTGACATCTGTGGCACCTGTGAGATCAATTTTGTAAACGCGCTTACTGGCGACTGGGGCTTCACCTAGAGGATCAGCTTCGCCCACGCCGCGATTATCGCGTTCCAGCACCAAGAACTCATTGTTATTGAGGGCGGTAATAGCGCTAATGCCAATATTGCGACCTTGAGAATTTTGCCCAAAATCGTCATCAGTTCCCGGAATGCGATCATTAATAGCGGCAAGACTTTCTAGCTGGTAAATATATTGAGCGACGGGCGATCGCGTTGCCGTATCAAATTCCACAATTCTCAAATTCTGGCTGCGTCGTCCATCGGGGCTTCCCTCGTTTACTAAAGGGTCTTGCAGCATCGCAAACAGTTTACTGCCGTCAGGACTGAGAGTCACCCCCTCAAATCCTCGGTTATCCTGGCGACCACTGGTCAGGGTTGGGCGACCATCAACATAGTTGGGGATGCTTCCCACTTTGGGAACTATATTTTCTGGAGTCGTAAATGCTTTGAGGAACGAACCCGTCGAACTGAACTCATAAACAGAGGGGCCATACTCATCTGAAACGTAGAAATTCCCATTAGGAGCAACTGCAAAGCCCTCCGGGTCAAAGCTAAGACCGAGATTTCCAGCATCGCCGTTGAGTAGCGTGGGGTTTAACCCGTTGAAGTTTTCACCGTCCTTAGTAAACAGAATTGTCTTCAGCACATTGAAATTGCTAATAGCCCCCGTGTTTGGATCAACATCCAAAGAAAATTTCTGAACCCGCGTTTGATAGGAAAGGACACCGCCGCCTGCGCCGCGATCGCCCAAACCGTAGTAAACATTCTCGTAGCGATCGTAATAAATATCCGAGAAAAAACCTAAGCGATTGATGTTGGCACCACCACTACTACCATTGAGTGGGAATAAATCCGTACTTTCACCGGGAATCGCCAGAGTGTTTTGTAGGGAAACTGCGTAAGCTGAGGTAGTATTTGCCGCGATAGAGAGCGCAGATACCACCAGGGAACAACTAAACGCCCAAAGCCAATGCCTTGCTTGCATCATCTCTAAAACGAGGAAATTTTACTTTCTCAGCATCAGGCGTTTCTCTTAAGGAGAGGTTTAGAACAGTTTAAGTGATACTTTAAGACGATTTTCTACACCGTAATTTCACATAAATTTCTGGGTTCTTTATCAATTCTTTATACAAACACCGTATTTTTAGCACCCCGATTTAGTAATCAGGACTGTTCATGGTTCGTTGGCAATTTCCAATAAACCATGAACAATTTAAAGTTGCCCCAACATTTTATGAGTCTGTGGCACAACTCGCACCTGCTTAAGGCTTCGTTTCATCAACACCTGCCACTCCAGAACCTGCTGGGGCGTTGGGGGAAGCACTGGCAGACTATGAGGGATCTCCAGGGGTGTCACTGGCTGTAGAAACGCCGGGATGCCAGGGCTAACAGATGCCACCAACTCAGCTGCCTGTTCCAGCTCAGCTGCCTCAGTTTTACTGGAAATAATCAACTTGACAAAAACCTCAGCTTGTGAATCCCAACAAAGCTGGAGAAATTCCGCGTGAGTTTGCCAGTGGCTTTCCCCGCTTACACTAGGCAGCTTAATATCCATGCCCACAGAATCGAGATAGGGCAAAATCGTTGCCAGATGTTCCGGGCGATGACCGCCAGTTTCTAGATAAATTGGCAACTTAGTTAAGTCGCCCAACTGGGGCAGAAATTCTACCAAAAAGGGTGCATGAAGCAGGGGTTCGCCACCAGTGAGGCTGATGCTATCGTGCAGACCGGGTTGATTTTGCCGATTTATCCAATCCAGTAACATTGGGATAGTTACTGGATTGGAGTGGGTTTCAAAATCGCGCTCTCCGGGTGTCTGCTCGATGCTACAGGTGGCTGGTGTGTGCCAGGTATGGGCGCTATCGCAAAAGTAACAGCGCAGGTCACAGAGGGCAAAGCGGATGAATATCTGGCGGGTGCCGACGTTGAGTCCTTCGCCTTGAATAGCGGAAAAGACTTCAATCAGCCGCGCCTTCGAGGATTCGGCGGTTTTAGGGGTCATGTTGCAAAAAGCGTGAGGGCAAGCAAATCGCTCACGCTGTACTCATTGAGTGTGTCTCTCTACCAATCTATTGTCTGCCTGGAGTGCCTCAATTAACCACTCCGTCATTTGGCGCGGCTGTTGCTGTGAAGGTGTCAGCTAGTACAAGCTTGGTTATTGTATTTTTGTAAAGAAAAAATATACTTTTATTATTATTTCTTAAGTATTAAAAAAAATTAACAAAAACTTTTGATGAAGTTGAATTGACTAAGGCAAAATATTGCTCAGAATGTTAAGTGGCAACTTAGTACCAGGTTTTCATGGTAGCCCCCAACCCAGAGGCAGAATTTCAGATTACGTTCTACAACGAAACTCCTGTAGTGCAACTGCCCCCTCGCCTCACAGTCCTTGAGGCAGTGGCTTTTAAAACAAGCTGTCAGCAGTTTTTGCAAGGGAGTTCCGTCACCGACCAATTAGTTCTGGATTTGAGCCAGACGACATTTATAGATAGCAGTGGTGTCGGAGCACTGGTTAGTAATGTGAAAGTAGCGCGGGACAAAGGAGTAAAATTGGTACTCCGGAGCGTCCATCCTCAAGTGATGGCGGTTTTGGCGATGACGGGACTCGATCAGGTTTTGACGATTGAGCAGTCGAAAGATACCACCACACCTAAACCTGGACAAAAGTCAGACAAACAGCTACCAGAAACTCATCCTTCGGTGCGTTCCTGGGTGAAGCGTTGTATTGACGTGGTGGGGGCGCTGATAGGTTTGGTAATTTCAGCAATTTTGTTTATCCCCATTGTTATTGCCATAAAAGTAGACGATCCTGGGCCAATCTTCTTTAGTCAGATTCGCTGCGGTTGGATGGGTAGGCGGTTTCGGGTTTGGAAATTTCGCTCGATGTGCGTAAATGCGGAAGCACTGAAAGACAAAATCGAAAACCAAGCTACGGGTGCATTTTTCAAGAATGAAAACGATCCGCGAGTGACGCGGGTGGGTCGCTTTTTACGCAAGAGTAGTTTGGATGAACTGCCTCAGTTTTGGAATGTACTCAAAGGGGAGATGAGTTTGGTAGGCACTAGACCACCTACGCCGGATGAAGTTGAGCGCTATGAAGTGCCAGAATGGCAGCGTTTAGATGTGAAACCCGGTATGACAGGGGAGTGGCAGGTAAATGGGCGAAGCCAAGTACGCAATTTTGAAGACGTAATCCGCTTAGATTTACGCTACCAGCAAAACTGGAGCTTGATTTACGATATCCAGCTAATTGTTAAAACTGTCCTGATCTTATTTCGCAAAAACAGTGGTGCTTATTAGGAAACCCCAATTACTTCTGTTAATGCAAAAGGAACAACCGCTGGTACAGTCCCGTCTTCAGGTTGAGACGGATTTGAATGCTTTAACAGAAGTTTTGCAATGGTTTGAGCAACTTACTCTACCGTTGCTGCCCTATGAATTATGGTGGCAATGTCAGGTTGCCTTGACAGAAGGCTTCACGAATGCGGTTCGCCATGCTCACAAAGACTTACCGCAGAATACTCCAATTGAAATCCAGGTGAAAGTTTTTGCTGGCTACCTGGAAATGCGGATTTGGGACTACGGAGAGCGATTTGATTTAGAAGCAAAGCTGCAATCAAAGCTTTCATTATTAAACCAAAAGGATTTTGACCCCTTGGAAAATGAAGGGGGGAGGGGATTGATATTTATGCAACAGTTTACGGATGAACTTTGTTACATCCGGATGAGTGACGGGCGAAATTGCTTGTTGATGCGAAGAAAAGTCCTTCGCTGAGTGGCTTACTACTGCGATCGCAGTAGTAAGCTGGTCAAAGTCGGGCATTTACAAGCCAAGAAGGAAAAATCCAGTCCTAGCTAGGCTCTTAGCTGCTTTAGGTAGGCAAATTAAATATGGAACAATTTACACTTAAGAATGTGTCTGTAGTGAGTACACACTTCACTTAGCTACAGATTATGAGCGAAATCAACTACAAGCAGGATACGCGATCGCTGCCACATAGGACTAGCCGCGATTAAACTAGGTAGAAGCTTTCCGCTCAAAATGTGGTTGAACCTAGAAAAATGCGGATTTTGATTTATTCCTATAACTACCATCCCGAACCCATAGGCATTGCCCCTTTGATGACCGAACTAGCAGAAGGTTTAGTACAACAAGGTCATGAAGTGCGTGTTGTCACTGCCATGCCCAACTATCCGCAACGGCGCATATACGATGAATATAAGGGCAAATTGTACATGACCGAAAAGAAAAAGGGTGTGGCAGTTCAGCGTAATTATGTCTGGATTCGCCCTAATCCGGGTTTGTTGGATCGAATTATGTTGGATGCCAGCTTTGTCCTCATCAGCTTAGTTCATGCTCTTAAAGGTCTGCGCCCGGATGTGATTCTTTTAACTGTGCCGCCCCTGCCAGTTGCCGTTCCGGCGGCGATGCTGGGATGGTTGCACCGTTGCCCAGTGATATTAAATCTTCAGGATATTTTGCCGGAAGCAGCCGTCCATACAGGTCTGCTCACAAACAAACGGATGATTCGCATCTTTGAAGGACTGGAAAAATTTGCCTATAGGAGTGCAACTAAGATTAGTGTCATTAGTGATGGGTTTGTTGACAATTTGGTGGGCAAAGGTGTCGAAGAAAACAAAATTGTATTAATTCCCAACTGGGTTGATATTAACTTTATCCAACCCTTACCAAAAGAAGAAAGTCCCTTCCGTAAGGCTTATCAACTTAACGGTAAATTTGTTGTTCTCTACTCCGGTAATATTGGTCGCACCCAACCTTTGACAGCCCTTATTGATGCAGCCGCTCGCCTCAAGCATATTCCAGAAATTGCTGTTGTAATTGTGGGAGAGGAAAAAGCGTTGCAAGATTTGGAGCTGTACCGTCAAAAAATAGATGCTACTAACGTTTTGCTACTACCATTTCAACCGCGCAAAGAACTGCCGCAAATGCTGGCGGCGGCTGATATTGGAATGGTGATGCAAAAAGAAAACGTGATCTCCTTCAATATGCCTTCTAAAATCCAGCTGTTATTAGCCAGCGGTCGCCCGATAATAGCTTCTGTTCCCTCTACTGGTACGGCCGCTAAAGCAGTGCAGCAGAGCAAAGGTGGTATTGTCGTACCCCCGGAAGATAGCGAGGCTCTAGCGGCAGCAATTTTAGATTTGTATAAAAATCCGGACAAAGCCGAAGCGCTGGGTAAGCAAGGCAGAGAGTACGCTATCGAAAATTATGCTTTCAATACAGCTCTGGACAGGTATGAGAAGCTGTTTGGCGAGGTTTCGTTGCATTGATCTAGAATAGGAGCAATGCGGCGGTTGCTTTTGGATTTATGTGCGATGCTCGCAGCAAGCGAACTTCTAAGGCGTTGATCACGCCCTACTAACTGCTGGGAAAAAAGCACCCGCTCTTGCTCTCGCCAGAGTAGTCGTTCAACGCATCTACCGTTTATTTTATGGAATTTGTGGCAATTAAGCGCGATCGCGTCTTAGCCTGGTTAGCAGATAATGTCCCTGCCGCTCGGATAAAACACATTCTGGGCGTTGAGCAGATGGCTGCATCTCTAGCGCTGCATTATCACCTTGATGTCGAAAAAGCGGCAACCAGCGGCTTGATGCACGACCTGGCTAAATATTTTAAGCCTTCTGTACTGTTGCAAATGGCACAGGAAGAAGGACTGGAAATAGACTCTGTGGACGAAGAGAATCCGCATTTGCTGCATGCCGATGTCAGTGCAATTTTAGCTAGAGACAAATTTGGAATATTTGATGAAGAAATTTTGCAGGCAATTCAGGATCACACCTTGGGCAGACCAGGCATGAGTAACTTGAGTTGTATCGTATTTTTAGCTGATAGCCTAGAACCAGGTAGAGGCGATACACGTGAGTTAGAAGCTTTAAGACAAGCTGCCTGGGAAAATCTCTACAAAGCTGTTTGGCTGGTTTGCGATTATTCTCTGAAATATCTACTCGATACCCGTTGCTTAATTCATCCGCGCACGATCCGTACCCGGAATTGGGCATTGCAAATGGCTAGCAAAAAGCAGCAATCAGCAGCAGAAATGATGAAAAGTAAAAAAGTTGGAAGCTAGAGAAACTTGAGGCGGGAAGCCCAAAAATCATAATTTGAAATTTAGAATTCATAATTGGGGATTTAGTCAGGGTGGCTGTAAGTTAAATCAATTGTTGACGAATTTATAGGTGTTTTTGAACAAGGAAATAAGGATTTAATGTCAGAACAGTTTAAGGTACATTCGACAACGCCCAGCACAGACGAAACATTACGCTCTAGCCGAACAGGGACGAATGGTTTGCCCGTGCGTCCCGTAAATGCAGAAAAGCAGAACGCTTCTCAAGAACTGGCAATGACAGTTGCCACGGCAGCGGATGACCGCAAAGCGTCTGATATTGTATTGCTAAATGTGGCAGAGGTATCCTATCTAGCAGATTACTTCGCGATCGCTACCGGATTCTCTAGGGTACAGGTAAGGGCGATCGCGCAGTCGATTGAAGAAAAGGTGGAAACCCAGTGCCAACGGCTACCACTGCGTGTGGAAGGAAAAGCAGAGGGCAGCTGGATAGTCATGGACTACGGCGATGTAATTGTTCATATCTTGCTTCCTCCAGAGCGCGAGTTTTATAATCTGGAAGCATTTTGGGGACACGCTGAACGAATAGAGTTCACAGCATCCCAGCCAGTGGGAGAATAAGACCATGATGGAATCGACAGTTACTGTTTGCCCGGTTCCAACTGAACAGCAACCTATTAATGAGTACCAGGAGTTGAAGGATTCCTGGTTATTTTGCTGGGTGACGCAAGATTTGGGAGATTATCTCAAAAAGCTGGCGGTGCTTTGGGGGATATCGTGGATGATAGCAGCACCGCTGTCGGCGGCTAGTTTTGCGCCGGGAAAGTATCTGGGCAAGTTTATCCTCTGTGGTGGGGCAATCGCTTCCGTGGGAGTCGTATTCGCACTGTTGCGACTATATTTAGGCTGGTCTTACGTGCGATCGCGCCTTTCGAGTTCTACAGTATTTTATGAGGAATCAGGCTGGTATGACGGTCAATGCTGGACGAAGCCCGAAGAGATTTTGGCACGCGATCGCTTCATTGTCACCTACCAAATCCAGCCGATTTTCCAGCGCTTGCAGCGAACATTTGGCATTCTTGCCTTATTTTTCGTTGCTGGTGGCATAATCTGGAACTTTTTGTAATTACTCATTGCTCAGGAAAGAATTGTCAAGTTGAAACGTTGCCGGAGGTTCTAACAACTTTCCCAGTTCTAACCCCAACCAACAAATCACTACTGACAATGAACAAAGGACTACTGACAATCGACAAAAAATGTTAAAGTCTTACCCATGACAAGGGGAAAAAGAACTCAAGCCGCAGAACTGGAAGTCCGGTTGCTGCGAGAAGGCATTATCGAATCAACACACCGCGCCCAAGCAGTCGTATGCGACAACCGAGGGCGCGTACTATCGGTTGCGGGTAGCGCAGAAACAGCCGCTTTTGTCCGTTCCGCACTCAAGCCATTTCAGGCACTAGCAGTCACCACGACTGGTACCCTGGAACGCTACAACCTGACGGATCGAGACTTAGCGATTATCTGTAGTTCTCACAAGGGGACTACCCAGCAGGTAAGGCAAGCGTTTAACATCCTTTGGCGCAGCGATGTCGATCCTTCGGCACTCCAGTGTCCAATTCCACCAGGCAAGAAGAGTCCTCTGGAATACAATTGTTCCGGGAAACACGCGGGGATGCTCGCGGTTTGTCAGGCAAGAAATTGGCCTTTGAATACCTATTTGCAGCGCAATCACCCAGTTCAGCAGCTAATTTTAGGCAAAGTTGCCGAGTTGCTGCGAATGCCTGCGGCAGAGTTTATTAGCGCCCACGATGATTGTGGCGCTCCTACCTACTTCATGCAACTGGGACAAATGGCTACCTTGTTTGCTCAGCTTGCCTCTGGTAACAATTTGGATATGGAGCGCATCGTCCGCGCTATGACTCATCACCCGAATCTGGTGGCAGGAGAAGGGGAATTTGATACAGAACTGATGCGCTTAACCGAAGGGGAAATCGTCAGCAAAGGCGGTGCAGAAGGGATTGAGTGCATCGGTAGAGAAGGCGTTGGCATGGGACTGGCAATTAAGGTGATGGATGGTGCCGGACGAGCTAAATATGCCGTTGCCATTCACTTACTCAAGCAGATGGGCTGGATTACTCCCACAATGGCAGAAACTCTATCTGAACACTTTATGAGCCTGGGCAAATTCAAGCGTTTAGAGGTAGTTGGAGAATTATCTTTGCTTTAGTTGTCACATTCCTGAATTTAGTGTTATATTAAATAAGTGAACGCGGCAACGCGGGATAGAGCAGCCTGGTAGCTCGTCGGGCTCATAACCCGAAGGTCAGTGGTTCAAATCCACTTCCCGCCACTTAGTAGTAAAACAAACCCTGTAATCGGAAACGGTTGCAGGGTTTTGTTTTATGCTGGTAAACAAGTATTCAGAATTACATTTAACTGTTTATGGCTGTCAACTTGCGGCGACCCGTTTTGGTGGGGGGAGTAGGCTTATCATTATCGCTGTGGATGTTGCAGAGTCTGCATCATTCGCTATTACATCTCGGTGAGTTGGGGATGTTGGGCGCTTTAGCAGTCGGTACTGGTTTCTGGTGGTTCGGAAGGACAGCTAAAGAAACTAAGCTGCCAGAGATGGGTAAGATAGACAGGGAAAAGGTGGAAGGCGCGATCGCGCAAGCACAAGCTGTTATTACTCAACTAGAGACAGAGGCAGAAGGTCGCGTTACCAATGCTAAACTGCGAGAAAAAGCTGGGCAACTCGTAGCCGAAATAGATCGCCAAGATATACACCTGGCTGTTACTGGTGGGAAGGCGGTAGGGAAAACTACCTTAATTCAAGTTTTAAAGTCAAACTGGGTTCCTCAACAGCAGCAAAAACTGGATTTGCAGGAGACACCAGCTTTATTTACTGCGACTGAGCTAACGATTCAGCCTTCTTCCCTTAAAGGGGAGGGGTTGGAGGAGAGGTCAGATTTAGTGCTATTTGTCACAAATGGCGATTTGACAGACCCAGAGTATCAAACATTAAAGCAGCTGGTGAGAGCAAATCATCGCCCGGTATTGGTTTTTAACAAGCAAGACCAATATTTGCCAGAAGAGGGTGCTACTGTGTTGCAACAGTTGCGGCAACGGATGCTATCAATGATGATGGCAGAAGATGTAGTAGCGATCGCTGCCTCTCCTAGTCCGATCAAAGTGCGTCAGCATTCCTCTGATGGTTCAGTGCAAGAATGGATGGAAACTCCAGCCCCAGACATGAGTGTACTGACTGGTCGCTTGAGTGAAATTTTAGCCCAAGAAAGTCAACAGTTGGTGTGGACAACTACCTTCCGGGTAGCTGGTGCGTTGAAAGCAGAGGCGAAAACAGCGTTAAATGAGGTAAGACGCGATCGCGCCTTACCCGTAATTGAACAATTCCAGTGGATAGCAGCTGCTACAGCTTTTGCAAACCCCGTACCAGCTCTAGACCTGTTGGCAACTGCTGCGATTAATGCCCAAATGGTGATAGATTTGGGCGCTATGTATCAGCAAAAATTCTCCCTTCAGCAAGCGCAGACAGTGGCGGGAACAATGGGTAGCTTAATGCTTAAACTTGGTTTGGTAGAACTTTCTACTCAAACTATCGGCGGTATTCTCAAAGGCAATGCCATCACTTTTGTCGCTGGAGGCGCAGTTCAGGGGGTCAGCGCCGCCTATCTAACTCGGTTGGCAGGGATGTGCTTGATTGAATACTTCCAAGCGCAGGAAGCCAGTATAACCGCTGAGGGGCATCCGTTTAATATTGACCAATTAAAAGAGACGCTGCAAAGAGTTTTCCAGCAAAATCAACGCACGGTTTTCTTGCAGTCTTTCGTGAAACAAGCGGTAGGGCGGATTTTGCCGGATTCACAGCAAAGCGCGATCGCGGGAAGTTAGAAAACGCCGACTGACTGAATGCAGCTACACAAACAAAGCCCGCACAAGCGGGCTTTAATTATTACCTGTATTCTTAATCTTACGGAAAGCCACAAGTTCCACGCGGTACTTTCGGGAAGTCTAATGGTGCAGGATTCTCAGTAACAGTGCCAGTATTTGTTGCCAGCGTATCCTCAACTTGGAATGTAGAACCGCCAACATTGTTATTGGCTAAATTATAATCCTGTCCGTTGGTACTCGGTGTGCTTTTATTATTATCAAGTTGCAAGCAAACCGAAGAGTTACTATAAGTTTGTGCGTCAAATTCGCCGCCTCCAAAAGCGCCCACAACATTATTGTTTGTCAGGGTATTTAATCGGACACTTGTAGAAATTTGGGCGTTTTCATCGGCGTTAATGGTAATTCCATTAAATTGACTCCCGCTAATAGTATTAGACTCGACTAACAGGCGAGTTTGGGAATTGCCCAAAGCATCTATTTGGATACCTCTAAACATACTTTCGGAAATTTGGTTATTAGAAATGGTGGCTGTGGTTACGGTATCATCACCAGCTACAATCTTAATTCCTGTGAAACCAAAACCGCTAATGTCGCGGCTAATGATATTTGAATCTATGACTAACTCGGATTGAGTATTGGCAGTGTTGATACTAATGCCATTACCATCAATATTAGAAAAGTTGTTGTTAGAAATAGTAACTTTGCCAGTAGGATTGTCTAATCGGATGCCGTCAGTTGCTGTGTTAGCGATCGCATTCTCTCGAATTGTGGGGTTGCTGATGTTATTTCCAGTGATGCCAGCGCCGTTGGGGTTAGCGATCGCAAACCCAGAAATGGTGTTATTATTCCCTAAAGTGACACCTCCTGTAACTATAGGCTGTACCCCAGCACCAGAAAGCGGTAATACTACACCATTAATTCTTTGCACAGGGGCAGTTGACAATAGCGCTACATTATTTGGGAGAGTGAAGGCGGGGATTTCAGTAGAATTATTACCTGGTTGCACATAAATAATATTGTCAGACTTAGCTACATTCAGCGCATCTTGTAGCGTAGCAAATGGAAGCTCAAAAGTACCATTTCCTACCTGTGCATCTAAGTTAACGTGCTGGAAGAAATATGGCTCATTGGTGTTGGGATTAGTTGCTAAAACTGTGAAGCGATCGCGTATCGTCTCAGACTCAAATTGTTCATCAACCACAATATTAACTTGACGTGCTACCGACACCCCCATTCTTGCTAATGTTTGATTTCTGCTACCTTTGGGGCGACTTCCGGGAAATGCTGCCACACTCAACACAACATTAGTGCCAAAAGTTGCGTCGTCTTGAACCGACAAACCCAACCTTAGACTATCAGTCGGACGTACTTCTAAGCGGGTGCGCCAGCCGAGAACATCGCTACCATTCGCATCGTAATAATAAAGCCCAGCATAACCTCTGATGTCACCAGCATCGCCCAGATTCGCTATTTTTGCCCCCGCCTCAAAATCAAATCCCGCCATTGCTGCTTCCAAACGGCGGTTAATTTGGCGCGAAGTCTCCCCTACAAAGCTTAAAAAATTTCCGGTAAAAAAAGGCGCAGAAATCGACAAACCCGTATCAAAAACATTTTCTTCCACTACTTGTCGGGTATCGCCAACAGGAATATAGGCGTTAATTCGGAAATCCCAGTTTTCACCTAAACTTTCAAAACCCGTACCGAGTTGGTTAAAAACAGCATTCCCCGTGTTGCGGTTGTCATAGGAAACGTAACCGCCAAAGATTCTATTATCAGACGAGTTGTAAAATCGGTGTCCCAACAATACATTGCCGCCTAGTGTAGAATTATTTGTTGACCAAAGCAACCGTCCTTCCAAAAACGTCAGGTTGCTTCCCGCAGTTTGCAATAGGGGAACAAAACCCTCGAAGCTGGTAAACGCATCAAAAGCAGCGCCCGATGTGCTGTAACCAACTCCAAAACGGGGACTGATTTTGAGGGAGTTAACGGTCTGTGCTGTGCAAGGAAGGCTTCCCAACAACAGCAGACTGATGCAAGATAAATTACTGCACAGCTTGTGCGATCGCTTTGAGATTCCCATCGAGAACTTCCTCACTTCGTCTTTTGCACATGACAATACATCTTGCTGAGGATATATTGTTAAAGCACTTTGCCACACTTGACAAAAAATGGCTAGGTCTATTCTGCTGGAAACCCTGCATCGCGCTTACAAAATCGCTCAAACTTCCCTCAACAGTGGAATTCCTACCGCTGAAGTCCGCGATATGTTCGCCGAAAAAATATCTCGCCGCCGCCTGCTTTATGGAGGTTTAGCAGCAGCTTCAGCACTGGGTGCAGCCGCATTGGGACGCGATCGCGATTCCGTTGCAGTAGCTAGTGGTTCTAAAGTGTTAATTGTAGGTGCAGGAATTGCAGGTTTAATCGCTGGCTACCGCTTGTCTCAAGCTGGCGTTCCTGTGGATATTGTCGAGGCGAACAACCGCATCGGCGGACGAATGCGGAGTTTACCCAACGCCGCCGGAACCGCTACCACCGTAGAACTCGGCGGAGAATTTATCGACTCCGGTCATACTTTCATGCGCCGTCTTGTCAGCGAACTCGGCTTAACCGCCATTAACCTGAAACCTATCGATCGCGGGTTAGTAGGAGAAACTTGGTATTTTCAAGGAACAAAATATACTCTCACCGATGTTGCTAATTTTTTCGTACCTTTGGCGCAGAAAATATCTCAGGATTTAGCAGCAATTGGCGATGGAGTCACCTACAAATCATACAATCAGGCGGGACTTAATTTAGACCGTACCTCAATCGCTCAATATTTAGACTCTGCACCAATCAGCCCAATTTTACGGCAGATGATTCGGTTAGCTTACACCACAGAATATGGCAGAGAACCAGAAGAACAATCTTGTTTAAATTTATTATTTTTCTTTTATGAGCCTTTGCCAAAAGATTTTAGCGTCTACGGGTTCAGTGATGAACGTTTTCATGTCGTTGGAGGTAACGAACAAGTTCCCCAAAGACTTGCGGCGAGATTATCACCTTTTATTCAAATAGGGACAGCCTTAGATGCAATTCGCACCCTTCCTGATGGTCGCTACCAAGTAAGTTTACGTTCAGGAGCAAGCGCTTTCGATCGTATTTATGAGCGAGTTTTATTAACGTTGCCTTTTAGCGTCCTGCGACAAATTCCCCTAGCTGTTGATTTACCGCCTGCGAAAAAGTTAGCGATCGCTCAATTAGGCTATGGCACTAATTCTAAATTAATCACAGCCTACCAGGAAAGAATCTGGCGCACTCGCTATAATTCAACCGCAGCAGTATATACAGATTTAGGATTTCAATCTAGCTGGGAACCAACTCGTTACGCCCCTGGTACTAGCGGTTTCATAACTAACTATACAGGCGGACGCAACGGTGTAGCTTTGGGGAGTGGAACTCCGGAAACTCAAGCTCAAATATTATTACCGCAATTAGAGCGAATTTTCCCCGGAATTACTGCTAAGCGACAAGGCGAAGCAATTCGAGCTTATTGGCCTGGAGAACGTTATAGTCGTGGTTCTTATTCCTGTTGGTTAGTCGGGCAATATAGTACAATTGCTGGTGCAGAAAGAGAGCGTGTAGGCAATCTCTTTTTTGCTGGCGAACATTGCTCTTTGGCGGCGCAAGGTTACATGGAAGGTGGCTGTGCAACTGGTGAACTTGCTGCTTGGAGAATTATGCAAGATTTAGGTTTGACAGCTAGTGCAGCGGCACAGAAAGCCAGAATAGATGATACTCTTAGAACTCGTCGCCGTGTTAATCGGAGGCTGGCAATACCTTAAGAAAAAGTGTCCGACGACTAAAGTCTGGCGCTACACAAACAAAGCCTGCGAAAGCAGGCTAATTCTCGTTACCAGGCTCAGCCTCCAGATTATTTAAAATAGTGCAAGATATGAATAATACGTAAAAAATATTATGCTAAAACTTGGGCGCTTAACAACAATTATATCATTGTTATTACTTTCTTTTTTCACTGCATCTGGGTTGGTTGCACAATCACCGACTGATTCATTAGCTTGCTATATGCAAACTGCTGATGGCAGAACTGTGAATTTAGGTGATTTGTGCAAACAAAATACCCCTTCAATTAATCCACCAAGGCTAAGCGCGGTTGATGCTGAAGCTGCCAGAATGCCTATCAGTAATGTGAAATATGATGGTAATTTGCTAGAGGGAAGAGTTACTAATCAAACTGGCGATACAGCGCAAAATATCAAAGTCAATTATGAAGTACGCGATCGCAAAGGCAATCTAATAGATAATGGCTTCATCTTGGCTCAACCTGCAACTGTTCCCCCCGGTGCTTCCGCCTCATTTAGTGGGGTAACGGCGAAGGGTACAAAGGTACAACCTACTTTTGTGGAGTGGAGTAAGTAACCTGCTGGGTTGCTGAGTTGAATACATCTGTGGGAATCATCTGCTTTAATAGCTACACGCAGCAAGTAAGCGATCGCGCGATCGCTTCTTGCACTTGATCTGTAGAAATGCGCTCTTGATTGTATACTTTCCCAATCAAGAGCGATCGCATCCGAACTGTAATTAAACGAAAATGGATCTGTAGCCTCTGGTTCTATGTAGCCTTGAATCCTCAATCGTCCCAAACTAATGCAGCTGCTGACCGTCAGACAAAGCCAGCACGTACCAACCTGCAAGAAACTCACATCAACCGCGCTCGTGCTAGTTTACGACAAGCGCTATCCTGGTATTCTTCCAAAGCACGGGTAAAACCCCATTCCCCGACAGCAGCGTTGCAAACTGAACTAGAAGTTTTGACGAATAGTTTAGAAAAGCTAGACTCTAGCGTTATTCACATTGCTGCTTTTGGTTTAGTTAGTCGCGGTAAATCGGCGGTTTTGAACGCCTTGATGGGAGAAAAGATTCTGCAAACAGGCCCCCTCAATGGCGTGACTCAGTGGCCTCGGTCGGTGCGATGGACACCTAGCACTAATAGTAAAGTGCAGGTGGAGTTAATTGATACGCCTGGATTGGATGAAATTCAGGGACAAGCACGCGCAGAAATGGCGCGGGGTGTAGCGCGTCAAGCTGACTTAATTTTGTTTGTAGTTTCTGGTGACATCACGCGAACTGAATATCAGGCGCTTTGCGAATTGCGCCAAACTCAGAAACCGTTAATTTTGGTCTTTAACAAGATAGATTTATATCCTGAGATAGACCGAAAAACAATTTATCGCAATTTGCAACAACTGGGTGCTGGTAGCTTGGAGACGCAATTAACCAGGCCTCTAGAAGAGGATGAAATTGTGATGGTGGCGGCGGAACCTGCACCGCTTTCAGTGCGCGTTGAATGGCCTGATGGTCGTGTAAGTTATGAATGGGAAACGCCGCCGCCACAAGTAGACGAGTTGAAGCAGAAGATTTTGAATATTTTAAATCGGGAAGGGCGATCGCTTTTAGCTCTAAATGCTTTAGTTCAAGCAAGAGTTGCTGAGGCGAATATTGCCGAAAAAACTGTAGCAGCGCTTGACGCTGATGCAGAAAAGCTGATTTGGAGTTTCGTCAGATACAAGGCTATCGCCGTTGCCCTTAATCCTATTGCTATTTTGGACGTTTTGGGAGGAACGGTGGCGGATTTGGCTCTCATCCGCTCTCTAGCGAGGTTGTACGGTCTTCCCATGACTGGATATGAAGCTGGTAAGCTTCTGAAAACAATTCTATTGAGTTCTGGTGGCTTGCTGCTGGGTGAACTCGGTACAAGTATCGTTTTTGGGTTGGGGAAGAGTGCTGCTGCTGTCGCTAGTGGTGAGAATGCAACTAATATTACTGCTTATGGCTCCGCTGCGATCGCGCAAGCTGGTATCGCCGGATACGGAGCTTACGCGGTCGGTCGTGCGGCGCAGGCTTATCTAGAACAAGGCTGCACCTGGGGACAACTGGGAGCTAATACTGTGATTCAAGAGATTCTTAGCCAAGTGGAACCAAATACAATTCTCTATCGCTTGCGCCAGGAATTACAGCAAAACCTGGGAATGCCAAACGACTAAGATTGTGGCTATAGATTCATGCCCCGAAGCAAAACAAAGCCTGCCAACGCAAAGGCTAGTTTGATCAGAATTTAGAAACAAGCGTTGCTACTGAGAAGTGTCGGTAGTTTCCTGGGGAACACCAATTTCAGCTTCCGCACGGCTTAACATCGAATCGTGCAAGTGTTCCTTATGTTGACGGTACTGCGCCATCAATTCTCGCGCCTGTTCCTGGGTGTGGGCGTTTTCGGGTTCCGCCGCTTCCGCACGACTTAACATCGAATCATGCAAGTGTTCTTTGTGTTGACGGTGCTGTGCCATCAATCCCCGTGCTTGTTCTTCGGTACTCATGCGATCGCCCTCTGAATGCTTCTGTCTTCATTTCACCTGAATCTAGAGAAACAGTAACAAAGATGACAGAAAAATTTACGATTTTAAATTACTCCGAAAGTGCGATGCAGCAGCTTGAGTAATTTGTTTAATCTCCTCTAAGCTCAGCTTAGGCCCCTGTGGATTAACAGGGGTGGAGTCTATATCTGGTGTAGCGTTCTCCATTCCTAGCCACAACAAATACTCGATATTCCCAGCAGGGCCAGTTATTGGCGACCAAATTAAGCCGCGATAATTCCATCCTAATTGTTGGGCTGTTTGCAATACCTGAAAAATCGCATTTGCCTGATCGTCAGTATCTCGTACTACGCCTTTTTTACCAACACGTTCGCGCCCAACTTCAAACTGCGGCTTTACTAGCAATACCGCTTCTCTAGGAGGCTGTGTTAATTGCCACAAAGCATCAAGAATTTTGGTTAGGGAAATAAACGAAACATCTACAACCGTTAAATCTGCTGGCTGTTCATCACCGTACAATTCCTCTGGTGTGAGATAGCGCAGATTAGTCCGTTCTTTCAAAACTACCCGCTCATCACTGCGTAATTTCCAGTCAGCTTGTCCGTAACCAACATCAATCCCGTAAACTTTTTTTGCCCCAGCTTGCAGCAAACAGTCAGTGAAGCCGCCAGTGGAAATTCCACCATCTAAGCAAATCCGATCTTGTACAGGAATGCCAAATTCATCTAAAGCATGGATAAGTTTTTCCCCGCCTCTGGAAACAAAACGCGATCGCTCTTTAATTTTAATTTGCGCCTCGGTTTCTACCTCAGTTCCCGGCTTATCAACTACTTGCTGATTTACCATTACTTCCCCAGCCCGAATTAGCCGTTGTGCTAACTGTCGGGAGGCGCATAAATCTAGTTCTACTAATAATGTGTCGAGTCGTTGTTTTGCCATTAATTATATATATTAGGGATTGCTTGCGTGCAAGTTAATAGAGCAAAGCGATCGCAATCAGAAAAGGAACTCCGCTGGTTAGTTATTACACACTTTTTAAAGGATAGCTACTTAATCGCTTACCTCCCAGGTTCTTCGCTCCTTCCTCCCACGTTCGCTGCTTCGCTCAAGTCGAAGCCACTATTACTGTTCCTCTCGTACTAAAGTATGTATGCTCTACAAGGTTAGGTCACGCAAGCATTACCTAGACAATTAATGCCGCTAAAAAGCCACGCTTTCCAAGTCGCGCGATCGCAGATGCAACTTGCAGTCTTGGACAAGCGAGAGTTTCAGCAGTAGCGCTGACATCTAGAGAACCAAGACGCTGTACCGTATCTAATACTTTACCGTCAAATTCCAAGTTGCGGAATTCGCTAGTTAGCACAGTTACCATCTGACTGATAACATCTTTAGCATTGCGCACAGAGGCACATTGTCCACCCGTACCAAGTGCGATCGCGGTAAACGACTGCAACGTAGCGCGATCGCCTCCCATGCACAGCCCATGAACCGTCACCCGTTGATTCTCCGCCGCCGCCGTTACCGACTGCACTGTTAAACCATTAGGATATCGCGCCGGATCGGTATGCGTGAAGCCCTCAGCATCGCGATCTGCGTGGAACCCGTGTGGCGGCGCATCACCCACCAACAGAATGAAACGACAACTGTTGCGTCTCCACTTCATCTGGTTAGCCGCATCCTGAACGCCATCATAAACAGCTTCCGGATGATCTCCACCACCATTAGCTTCTAGTTTGTTGATGTTCTTCTGCATCTCCTGCAACTTTGCAGTCAGCGGATAAATACGAGTTACAAAAGTCGTGTCTTGTGGAGGGTGATCGCGGTATTCTACTAAACCGACTTGCAAATCGATATCACTGTCAGCTGACAACAGACGAATTGTATCTAACAATTGCTGTTTCGCTTCTTGGATGAAACTACCCATACTGCCAGTTGTATCAATTACAAAGCAAACATCAACATGATTGAGAGCTTTTTTCATAATTAGTCTCGCTTCTCTTAGTTAAAAAAATACCTGGCGAATGGAATTCGCGGCTACACAAACAAAGTCCGCCTTCGCGGACTAAATGCGATAATCGTGTTGAAAAAATTTGCAGATTTAGGTTGAGGACAAATGAGGTCGAATTTCACGCAATTGTATCTCCATTGTGTTTGGGCAACTTGGGATAGATTGCCTCTAATTACGCCGGATATCCAGAAGGTAATCTATGCAGCCATTGTTGGACAGTGCAAACAACTCGGATGCACAGCGATCGCTGTTGGTGGTATTGAAGATCATGTCCATCTTTTGACAAGTTTCCCATCTACTCTGGCTGTATCTGATTTAGTTAAACAAGTTAAAGGTAGTTCTTCTCATCTAATTACTCACGAAATTAAACCTAGTGAATTTTTTAAATGGCAAGGCAGCTACGGGGCTTTTACTGTCAGCCATGATGCTATCGATAAAGTGGCTGATTACATCCGCAACCAGGCGATTCACCACCGACAGAAATCAACTATTTCTACTTGGGAATTGACTCCTAAATAATTTATTTTAAGTTGGGCGGTTGAAACCGCTGCTACACGGGCTAAACCCGCCTTTGCGGGTTTCAGTTGACTGGGCGGTTGAAACCGCAGCTACACAGGCTAAACCTGGATGGTGCGCGGGTTTCAATATCTCAATTTTCCGATAGTCCGCGAAGGCGGACTTCGTTTGTGTAGCTGCGAATTCTATTCGCCAAGGCTCTAATAATCACGTTCGGCTATTTCCTCTATACACCTATCACAAAGCCTTCCGTCCTCATTTTCATCAAGGTCTTCATCAATATCTTGAATACCGACTTTGCTTGGTTCTATTAGTGAAAGCGTTACCTTAGGACAGTTTACACAGAATCCGACAAAGTAGCGCCTTTGGCAGCAAAAGCAATGAACTGTATTGTCCGTTGTGGTTGGGTCAGGGAAGACAATTGTTTCTTCATATTCCATTGAATCACGGCACATCTCACAGGAAAAGAACTGGTGGTCAATTTCCTTGTATTTGGGGTATAGCGATATTCCACTTTCCACCATACGTCTTATATAAAACAGTTGGGCTTTCGACAGCGTTGGATAGATTTCTTCGTCAACTTCATCGAGTTTTTCTTTAAGGTTAATATTCAGTTGTTGTTGAAGGAACGTTTCTAAAAAGTATATAGACCGACCAACATACTCTTCAATCTCCTCACGATTACCTGCGAACTCGTGGTGTTCAATGGAATTTCTTACCTTTTGGAGAAAATTTAGATCAATTTCATCCTGAGCCGACAAATCAACGCCAACTTTACGTAAACGTTTTTTCAGTTCCTTGAAATTAACAGTATGACCGTCAACTTCCACCTTATTTTTTTGATAAATCAATTCCTTACCAGCCTCTGCTAGTCGAGCCTTGAGGTACAATTCTGCGGCGTGGAAGACGTGGAGAACCGTGTACTTGAGATCAGTAGGTCTTTCTTCGGCAAGGAAGTGTTCGACGGCATGTACAAGCGAATCTCTGGCGTTTTCCTCAAGCCTTAAGACGAAATCGTTATTACTCAAAGTATTCATTTTTATGTGAAAAAATTATAATGAGAGTTATTAACCTGATGGTAGCTGCTATTGTTTAATCAAGTAGGATAGACCAAACCTATCATTAATTAATTTTAACTAATTTTTTGCCATAATAATAGCGTTGTTTCCAGAATTTTACTCAGCAATTATGGTATCGCATCCTCACCGAACCTCTTTTTCCCGCAGTTTCTCCCTTACCCACTTACGCCAAGCCCGAATAAAAGTAGTATCATCCTGGGTTTCTGCTTGCTGTAAAAATTGATTCCCCTTCCTTACAAGGGAAAGAGATTTGGAGGTTAGGTTTTATCACGCTACTATGACGCTACAATTGAGCCGATCTAGTTATCAACTCGCACTGGCAATGGTGTTTCTAGAATTTCCATCAACAACTCAAGACGAGATGGACGAGACAACAATGGCACCAAGTTTGGCAATGAGTAGTAATCACCTGCGAAGGTGAATGTCTCCAGCGAAACTTGAGATTGCTGCAATTGTTTTTCTAAGTAGTTGCTATGATTGCCGACTTTGACAATAATTACATTCGGCACAACCTTTAATTCTTCGCAGTATCGGGGATAAACTGTGTTGAAGAAAGGAGCGTTGTTTTCGCCTTCATCGGTAACGATGATGATTTGTTCTGCCGACTGTTTGTTTTGCCGCATCTTTTCCAGCGATGCACCGATGCTAGTGCAACCATCCGGAAACAACTTCTGGAAAGCTTTTTCCCAATCTGACAGTGCTTTACCTTGTGCTTTTACTTCAACAGCTTTGGTGTCGAAAGCGTAAACAAACAAATTGCCTTCGCTGATGCCAGAAATCAAAGCTGCAATTTGCTTTCCGACTTCCAGCGCCTCAGTCATGCTGCTGCTTTTGTCTACAAACAAGGCGGTAGACTTGGTAATCTTACCCCGCTTTTTCACCTGTTCGTTAACAACTTGCTCTAGCTGCGCCACAGTTGCATCATCGACATTGGCGACACCTGCGGCTTTCATCGCCTTGAATGCAGACACGCGATCGCTTCTTTGCGCTTCTGTCAGTTTTGCATCAATCAACACCTTCACCTCAGCGTTTTCCATCGCACTTCGCGCTTGCAGCGACTTAAGGTTATTGATGACCTCCTGCGGTGACATGGCGTTAACCAGCGCCATCAGTACCTCTGGCGTTACTTCCTTCACCGCACCAATAGCGACAGTGTAAGGAATTTTGTGTTCTGCAATCAGTTGTGCTTGTGCTTCTGGTGTTTCTGCTTTTGCAAGTTGCTTGAGTGCAAACGCAAGACTATCTTCAGGCGGTGCATCTTTGAATAGTACGGCGTTAGCGCGATCGCTTGGCTTAATATGCAAACTTGCATACAGATGCTTCATCGCTTTGCGTCCCCGCACCGCTGCGCGATCAAAAAACGCAGCATTCTTTTCCCGTTCCTGCAAATAACGCCGTACCGCAGTCCGCGCCGAACGCGGTAACTTTTGCTGATGCTGCTTCATAAAGTCTACAATCCGCGCCACCTGATAAGGTGGAAATTCCTGTAGCATCATGAAACCCGCACCCCGATGTTCGTTCAAGCTGCTAGTCAGCAAATTACCGACAAAAACTTCCTTGTGGTCGCGCACATCACCCTGACGCTGATACCATACAGCCAGGTGTCCGTAAAAGATGGGGTCAAGTTCCACCATCATCTTATGCACTTCTGCGACCTTACCGAGTTCCCGGTGTGGCGTAGTCAGCAGACTATTGAGCATTTCCAAACGCAAGTCGCGTTCTAGTGTATTCATTGCAACTACCTCCATTTCATCTTGAAGTGTTGAGGAGGCAGATGTCGCACGCAAGTAATTTGGTGCCGCGCAAGTTGGGAGAGCTTTATTTATGCCTGCTATAGGTCTCAGGCTTGCAGCGTACTAACCTATGTACGCACCATTTGGTTTTTTGTAGGTATGTAAGCTCACCCGATTGGGGCGCGGCGACAACTGCCATTATAATTCGCCAAGCAAGAGAGTGTCATCCCTGCTAATCTAAAGGTTTCACATCCGGTTCAGTCCAACTTATTCGAGCTTGCCAAGACATTAAGCGATCGCGGCTGTAGTATTGCAAAGGAAAAGACTTGTCTCCATAATTTTTGATACACTCATTCGCAATATCTACGATGGAAAAATCTTGCCTTGCAATCGGCAGATATCTACCGATTATCCGAATCCAAAATAGAGTGATGGTTTCGTGATAGCCGCTGTCGTTGCTGGTTTGGATGCCACGCACTTTGTTGTAGTGCTGGATGCGATCGCGTATTAAATTCGTCGCTTCCGCCTCCGAGTAACGAGTGAGATACCATACTGCAACGGTTAAGTGTGCATGATGATCCCACTCGTCTCGTGGCAGGGTGCAATTCTCGAATGCCGCAATTAGACTTTCTATCTCACTGACTGATTGGTATTTCACAACCGCCATTACTTTAGAGTAACTTTTGCGCCTGCTGCCTCTAGCTGTTGCTTGATGTCGTTGGCGTCCGCGAGAGCGATCGCTTCTTTCATCACTTTCGGCGCTGACTCAACAAAATCTTTTGCTGCTTTCAGATCCAATCCTGTCAAAGTCCTTACAACTTTGAGAATTGCAATCTTCTTATCAGCAGGAACTTCCTCCAGAACCACATCAAACTCAGTTTGTATTTGTGGTTTTTCAGACTTGTCTTCTTTTTCCTCAGTAATCACTGTCCACTGGCGAGGAGAAGCATCAACTCTAAAAGTATTTTCAATTTGCGTAACCAGTTCAGCAGTCTCAATTAGCGTTAAAGATTTCAACTGTTCTAAAATATCAAGTGTTTTTACAGACATTGTTATACTCCTCCTCATAATTAGAAATGAAATATTGACACTACGCGCAAGTTGAGAAAGCTGTTTGTTCATACGCAGGATTTGAACCTGCATAACCTTGCTTATGAGTCAAGCGCCTGTACCAATTCGGCTAGTATGTAAGCTTTATCGATTAGGGCGCGTAGTGGGAATTTTGAGAATTAGAAATAATCAGTGTCCCGCACAAGTTTAAAAAGCTATTCACTGGAGAGTTACCGTTACTCTACACTGCCACTACTTGGCAGTGGTAGGAATCGTTGGCGTAGCCTGCGCGTAAGCGCATACCTACATTTCCCGCTTATCAGGCGGATGTGTGTATGCTTCTCACGTTAGGGTGCGGAACACAAAATTTAAAGCTGAGTATCCATAAAAGACACTATTTAGTTGGCAATCTGTTTTTGAAAAAATTGTCACCTCGCACAAGTTCAGAAAGCTGCTTCGGGAGTTGAACCCGACTTATCGATTAAGAGTCGATCACTCTACCACAGAGTTAGTATGTAAGCTTTCTCAGTTAGGGTGCGAAGTGGATATTTTTCTCTGCATTTGTGGAGAAATATGAGAGGCTACATGCAAGTCTAAGAAGCTTTTTTTACACCTCTCCAAAAGGCGGAGAGGGTAGGAATCGAACCTACAATTCGGTTTCCCGAACGTTACCAGTTTGTATGCTTCAAAAGTCGGGGCGCGTGCCATCGATACCCACGATTTGTAATTTTTAATCCCGCACAAGTTAGCAAAGCTGTTTTCACTTTGGCGCTTTATCCATTGAGCTACAGCCGCTTTTAATGCAGCTGGTGGGAATCGTAGGCGAAGCCTTCTCGAAGAGTACCCACTACCTCCCCGGTCGTAGCGGTAATGTGTGTATGCTTCACAAATTAGGGCGCGGGAAAAGGTTTTAAAAGGTTGCTCCATGCAAGTCGAAAAAGCTATTTCACATCTGCCGTTCTTACCAGAGTTCCCGCTGGCAGTGGACGCGCAAACTTCATCTAACGTGAGACTTAGAATGCTTCGCTAGTCGGTCGCCCGAACATCGCTACCTTAGGGCCGTTATACTTACGAAAAGAGTGTATGCTTCTTCTATCGGGACACGGAGTGAAAGTTTTTATCTAGCCGTATACGGCTTCTGGACGGATGATTAGATCGCCGCTAGGACGACGCTCAATAACGTATGTTTCTAAGCGATCGCGTCTAACATCAAAATGCTGGGCGAGGCGTTCCTTAACGGCTTTGTCGTTCATTCCAGCCGTCACACCCAGTTGATTTTCTGCGATGTCGTAGGAACGACCTTCAAAACGAATGTGAACCATTTTAGACACCTCCTTAAAAGCTGGTTGGCAAAGCGTATTAAACAGGTTTGATTTGTTTGCCTTAATTTACATACTACAAATACAATACATGATTGTCAAGGGGATGGAAAAAATTCTTTTTTCATCCTGAAAGCAAGCCATACCCTTTGGTATTGGCGTAAGCGATCGCATCCTTGGGACGCTAAGAGTTAAACTCATCAGCGACAGATAACCCCGAAACAAAGTTTAATGCTTGCAGTGAAATGTCTGGTGTAGAAAGGTTAGACGTAGACTGCTTATAGGCCGATCGTGTTTTTTAATACACCTCGTCGTGGCTACCAATATCTACAAATACAGCATTCCCATCCTCAGTAAAGTAAAATAACACCCTCTGGTCGTATTCCACGGTAAAACTCCATAGCTCCTTGAGCTGGCCTGACAATTTGTGAGTTTTCAAGCTTTGCTCGAATGGGTCTATAGTAAATTGCTCTACTTTTTGCCAAAATCTTGCTTCTAAATCTAAATTTCCCTTGATTCGCTTTTTGAAAGCACGACGGAATGAGGAACTAAAAGTAATTTCTACTATCACTCCTCTATTAACTGTCTCAGCGCATTAATATCAGAGGAGAATTTCAGTTCGCCATTTTGCTCTTCTACTCGTGCTGTTTCAAAGTTTTCATATATTTCCTCACGGCGCTCTTCCCGCAGATACTGCCTCAGTAGCAATTGAATTTCTTGCTTCTCCTCTGTGGAGAGGCTTTTGATTGCCTCGATTACATCACTGAAGTTCATAGCCTGAAACACCGTGTAGGACTTACTTCATCAATTTACCATGACGATCATTGCTCAGGATGAGTACCCACATCTAAGGCCGATTCAAGGTTGATTGTCTACCCACAATCTCAACCTAACCGCGATCGCATTCTTGGAACGCTAACAGCTAAACTCATCGGTGGCAGATAACTCGAAACGAAGCCCAACGCTTGAAGTGAGATGGAAGGTAGGCGCGGTAAGCGAAGCTATGCTCGAAGAGCTTATCGCTCATATTGGGGTATATGCAAAGCAGAAGTATATGTTGGGTTTCCTTGCGTCAACTCAAGCTATGGTGATGCGCGATCGCACTTAAACTGATTGGGAGTCCTGCCTTAACCAATCGCCTGATCCAGTGAATTGTTAGTTAGAAGAGGACACTTGGCAATATCTCTAGCAAACACATACTTTTCTGCACTGGCAAGTGCAAGCGAATTAATGTGACTGACACTAAGCACCCCTATCTGCCGCGACTTGTATCCCGCAGCAAAGCAGACGTCTGGATTTACTGGTATGATGCGTGCCTCAGAGAAATTATCAGGCACCAAGAACTCTCCTTCTGAAGTGGATAATACTCCCCATTCAATACCTGACATTTCTTTTATGGCAGCATATAGATTTGATTGCATATGCAATCCACGTAGTGTTCTACTTGGGATTTCCCCGCTGCTTGTTGGACATACAATGTGTGCTTTTTCTAGGCTTTCTTGGTCATCAGTTGTGAGTGACAGCTCTGGCTTACCCCCTAAATCCTTATCGTCTATTTGAAATTTTGACCAATGATGCCGAATGTTCCAAAGACAATAAAAATTAGTCAATATTTGAGCATCAGAAACAGAGTCAGAGTGAGCGCCTTGTAAAACTCGTTCTACAACTGCTTGAAATTCGTCTTCGATTTTTTTGCCATATCCTTTCTCAGCCCTTTCATCCCAAAGACGCTGAACACAAAATACATTATTTTCCGGTTTAACTGACAGTCGTTTCTGGTTACGCAACATCAAAATGTCAACACCACCATCTTTACCGCAATACCTTTCTATGCTACGTTTTGGGAAAAGATGTTGCCTTACTACTAACTGGTGAGGATTTCCCTTTTGGGGAAGATTCCCTTTTTGGACGGGTAGGTGTTTCATTTTATTCAACCATACTTAATGGTCTAACACGCTTATCTGTAACGTTATCCCGCAAAACAGGAGGATGACTCTGACAAGCCTGGACTTTTATCGTGCTAGAGAATCGCACGAGAACACTCTTTCAGTAACATAAACGAACTCCAAGCCTAATTAATGGTAGTGAATTTTTCGAGGAGTTCACTCCAAGTCGTACTTAGCTATTATTTGCTCAGAATACCTAATGATGGCTCGACGCACTATTTCATAGATACCCCATAACTTTTGAGCCTTATTAAACCAATCGAGCAGCTTGGTTACGTCATTGACATCGTATTTCTTTGCGCTTCTCAAGTCTTTAAATGCGTCAAGCGTGACATCATTAATGTGCCATACAACGTGTTCCATCAGCTTTCCATCTTCGGGTTTGCCAATAGGCCCGAACCAGTATTGAGTCTCGAATGAAGACATTTCTCACCGTTCGCTCATTTGGATGACCCAGTAACCAAATAAATAGCTTCAAGTGTAGCCGTACTGGGCAATTCGGCTATGGAGAAGATGCACCAACTACAGACTTAACGGCATC
>NZ_JACJOK010000089.1:0-186773 GCF_014695505.1 Trichocoleus sp. FACHB-90 | reverse complement strand
ATTTACCTTTTGGAGACAAACAAGTATATCTTCAAGTAAACCGGCGTCAAATCAGGTGTGACGGCTGTGGCAGCAAGTTTAGTGAAGAATTAGAATTCGTAAAAAAGAAAAGAATCTACACGGAAAGATTTAAAAACAAAATTATTGAAGAAGTTTTAGAGAGTGATATCAAGAATGTAGCTAGAAGAAATGGAGTTAGTGAACAAGAAGTCGAGACAATGCTAAAAGAATTAGCTGCGGGATTCATTGAAGAGAAACCTCAAGAACTGAAGAAACTAGGAATTGATGAAATCGCCGTAGTCAAAGGTCAGAAAAACTATTATGTAGTGTTAGTAGACTTAGAGAAAAGAGCATTAGTAGGAATGGTGGAAAAAAGGACGACGGCTGAAGTAGAGCAATATGTGTCAAGCTGGGGTGAAGAGGTTTTGAGCCAGATTGAAGAAGTCAGTATCGACTTGTGGAAACCCTATAAAAAGGTAATTGAGAAACTCATGCCACAAGCCGAAATAGTAGCCGATAGATTTCATGTGATGAAGCAAGTCAATAAAGAGTTAGACACTAAAAGAAAGAAAATCAAGAAAGAAGTAGAGAAAGTTAAAGATAAAACTGAAAGAGAGAAAATGCTATTAGCATTAAAAAAAAGTAGATATGTGTTACTCAAGAATGAAGAAGATTTAAAAGAATCAGAAAAAGAAAAGCTCGAATTAATCAGAGATATGCTGCCAGAATTAGCGAGACCACACCGACTGAAAGAGGAATTTAGAAACATTTTTGAAAAAAGTAAAGATTGGGTAGAGGGGCTATTTAATTTAAGTGATTGGTTAAGGGAAGCCCAAAATTATTTTGCAGATAGCTGTGGCACGATCAAAAGATGGCTCGGAGAAATTATTGCTTATTTTGACCAGAGAACTACTCAAGGAGTTGTGGAAGGCATCAATAACAAGCTCAAACTAATTAAACGAAGAGGTTATGGGTTTAGAAACTTCAACAATTTCAAATTAAGAAGTTTTCTGACTTGGCATTTTGCCAGCTAATTTCAGTTTATTTTACATACCATGTTCGGTAGAGCCGTAGTTCTGTAGTTTTGAGCTTAAAAATGACAGCTATTAGTGCAAAAACTTCTGATAAAATAAAACGGTATATCGAAAGTTTTATTGATGGTGTTGTCGATGAATATAAAGGACGTGTGATTGTAAAACCAAGCACGGCAATAGAATACCTATCCCGCATTTCAAATAATGGAGAGTTAAAACCTTTTCAAGCAGCCTTTGTTCCACCAGAATTAATAAGAATAAATCAATTTGAGCGGGGTTTAAGCACCAGATTAGGAAACTCTCTTGAAGAATGCGCTCGGTTAATTGCCCTTGAATATCATCAAGATGCGCGTCGAGGATATGATATAAGAGCAGAAGTAAGTATTGCAGCTTTTGCAGAAGCAGAACGTCAGAAAGAATATTACGAATCAGCGGTTAACAAAGGACAAGATAAACCATCTTTTGAACAGATGATTACAGCCGTTCTTAATGCCCGTCGCTCAGATGATTTAGCAACAAAAAGTGTACGTGCTGACCTTTATATTCTCGCTGATGACGGCACAGAATACTTATTTGAAATTAAAGCTCCCAAGCCGAATAAAGGTCAATGCTTAGAAGTTATCCAGCGGCTGTTGAGATTTCACTTGCTAAGGGGTGCAAACCGTCCGGAAGTGCAAGCTTACTATGCAATGCCGTATAATCCATATGGTGTAACAAAAGCTGATTATAAGTGGTCACAGGCAATAAATTATCTGCCTTTTAATGAGGCTGTAGTTATTGGAGATGAATTTTGGAATATTGTAGGCGGAGCTACTGCTTACGCGGAATTATTAGAAATTTACCTGGAAGTTGGACGTGAAAAAGGTAAATATATGCTAGATGCGTTAGCTTTTGGATTTTAAACGCGATCGCATTCATCTTCACCCAAGCGCAATCGCATTCATCTTCACCAAAGCGCGATCGCATCCATCTTTCTGAGAGTGCGATCGCATCCACATTTGGGAGAGTGCGATCGCAATCTGAATAGAGCATGGTAGAGTATTTATTTCTATATAAGCACAGCAGCTAGTCTCAATATGAGTAGGCAAGATTCACAAACTACATTTCAGAATCAGTGGAATGCAGAACTCTACGATCGTAAACATTCTTTTGTCTCGCAACTAGGATCAGATGTGGTAGAAATGCTATCTCCAAAACATGGGGAATCTATTCTCGATCTCGGCTGTGGAACAGGTCATTTATCCGAAAAAATCACAACTTTTGGTGCTAAAGTAGTTGGCATTGATAGTGCAGCCACGATGATTGAGCAGGCACGAAAAAATTATCCTGCTTTACAGTTTGAGGTGATAGATGCAACTAATTTACAATTTACAGAACAGTTTGATGCTGTCTTTTCAAATGCGGCACTTCATTGGATAAAAGAGCCTGAAAAAGTTGTGTCTGGTATTTATCAAGCGTTAAAACCAAAAGGGCGTTTTGTGGCTGAATTTGGTGGTAAGGGAAATGTTAAAGCAATCGTTACAGCTCTCTATAATGCCCTTCAAGCTGCTGGTTATCCTGTTGAGGAAGCGCTCAATCCTTGGTATTTTCCTAGTATTGGGGAATATGGTGCTTTACTAGAAAAACATAGTTTAGAGTTAACTTTCGCAACCCTGTTTGACCGTCCAACACCTTTAGATGATGGAGAACAAGGGGTGCAAAATTGGATAAAAATGTTTGCAAATAACATTTTGACTGCATTTCCTGCTGAGCAACAAATGAGCATTATTGCTGATATCGAAAAGCAATTGCGTCCAACACTGTATAAAAATGGCACTTGGTTTGCAGATTACAGACGAATTCGAGTAATTGCCATTAAAAATTAGCTCGTTTTAGCTTCAAGTAAGCGATGGCGCTACCTTGGTGTATGTTTCCCAAGCTTGCGATCGCGCAGATTTTTCCCAAAATGCGATCGCATTTACCGAATTGGAGCTATATTAAGCGAATGCCCAAAAAATTGCTTAATTTAAAATTAAATTATATGAAAATTCGCAACTATATCAGTTTGTTAGTGCGGCGAACTTTACCGGAAGTCTACAACACTTATCACGGGTACCAAAAGCTTAAACTTCCCGAAAACATCCAACGCATTAACAATCTAATAATTCAAAAACACGGTTTAGTTGTTCAAAGTGGCCCTTTTGCTGGCATGGTTCATGTAGGGCGCAAGGGAGGTGCAGCATTAGTACCAACGCTTATAGGTTGTTACGAGGAAGAATTACATGAAATTTTAGACTCTGTAATTAAAACAAACTACGACAAAATTATCAATGTTGGTAGTGGCGAAGGTTACTATGCAGTTGGATTTGCTTTAAAGATACCTACCGCCAAAATTTATGCTTTCGAGATTAACCCCATTGCTCGGCGAATGTCTAAGGAAATGGCACGAGCCAATAGTGTTTTTGACCGTATGTTTTTTGCTGGAGAATGCGATATAAAAGCATTGAATGAGGCAATAAATAAAAAATCGCTGGTGTTTATGGATTGTGAAGGCGGTGAACTTGATTTGCTACAACCGGAACTGGCACCTAATCTTAGATACAGCGACGTCTTAGTTGAGTTACACGACTTTTTAAACCCAACCATTTCAGAAACTATTCTATCACGCTTCAAAGACACCCATGATATCACGCTAGTAAGTAGTACAAAGCGCGAGCCAGAAGCATATGCAGCTATTGGTTTCCTCAATGAAGAAGACCGTCAAATTGCTGTTAGCGAGTTTCGACCAGCAGTAATGCAGTGGGCGTTTATGACAGCTAAATCTTATCAAAAATAAGAGTAGATTCAGCAATACCAAGATGAATTATGCCAAAATCAGTACAGCTAAATAGTCTTTGTTGCTGATGAAACGGTTCACAATTTTTCGCTACGCAGCGACAGCATCCGTACTGGCTGTATTGGTATTGGCTTGCCGCGATCGCACTATTCCCGTATCCAGGGCCAATACACCTAGTCCAGATACTTTAAGCTTACTTCAGGTGGAGCCGCCCCCTGCGAAGGCATTTAAGAGCCCGTGGACACCTGAACTCGAAAAAGAATTTCAGCAACGAGCTAAAGAAGTTATTAAGTATTACGCAGGTAAAAAATATGGCAGCACCTATGGAGAGAATGAAAAAGCGTCTTATCCTAATGCCATGTTTGACCTTTTAGATGGAAATCGGGAGAAAGCGATCGCATTTCTTGAAAATGAAGATAACCAAGCCAAAGATAATGCCCACACTGAAGGTATTGACTATTACTATTCTTTCACTCTCAAAGGACAAATTCGCAAATACTTCTTCTTCGGTAAATTCCTAGATCCTACCTACAAACAACGAATGTTTTTAGGTGCAAAAAAGTGGACTCAGCAAGATCCCAATGGTCGTCCTCACCCGATTTATGGGAAAGGCCGTGGCGGTGACGGTTGGGGGCCAGAGGTGCGCGGTAGCTGGGTGGATGGACGCAACACAGATAATCTCAGGGCGATGCGAGAGACCTCCGTTTATCTGATGGCGGAGGAAACTGGAAATGAAGATGTGCGACAGCTATATAAAAAGAGAATTCAGCGGTATGTTTGGGCGCTTTATCATATTGGCATGGGCGAATGGGATTCGGAAAATTATCACGGTCATACCTTAGCTGCCTATCTTAATCTTTACGATTTTGCTAAAGATCCAGAAGTAAAAATATTAGGTAAAGCAGCTTTAGATTGGCTTTGTGCTGCGGGTGCATTGAAGTATTACCACGGCGGTTTCGGGGGGCCATCTAAACGAGATTATGGTAATAGTAATGTAGTTTATGGTTCATCCGCTGCACGTTTGCTATGGCTATATTTTGGTAATAATTCGCTACCTAATCCTAAACCTGAACGCGATTCAATTCACGTAGTTACTAGCAGTTACCGTCCTCCATTGGCAGTTGTGGCATTAGCCAGAAAACAGTTTAAAAAGCCGATTGAATTACTTAGTACCAAGCCAGTTTATGAAAATTGGAAACCTGGAGGTGAAGGTAAACCGGGTTATTGGGAAACTACATTTTTCGGTAATACTTATCAACTGGGTAGCGTTGTTGCAGAGTTTAGTGATGGTGATGTTGGAACTTTCAAATTGATGGCTGAAAATTCTCAGCGTGGGGTGGATTATTTTGTAGCCAATACTGGTGGCGACAGGCTAACGCCTGGAAAAAATAAAGGCGATCAAATAGGACAGTACCGCAATCTTTTGATTTGGCTACGGCCAGCCTCGAAGCAACCATTTTACTTTCAGATTCCTAAAACTGCCGTATCAGAAATTGAAGATGGAATTTGGTTCTTTAAGTTTGAAAAAACTTGGCTGGCTGTTCATCCAATAAACTTAAGTAATTACACAAAAATTGCCATTAAAGGAAAAAAAATAGAGGAATTATACCGCGATGAAGTAATGCTGAAAGCCACACCTAAAGGTAATCAATATGCTGGATTTACTGTGGAAGCGGGAGATAAAACTACAAGCAGTTATGCTAGTTTTAAAGACGCTGTGAAGAAAAAAAGTAAGTTGGACTTGAGCCAGATAGCAGCTGGTACAGTACAGATAAAAGGACTTAATGGCGATCATCTTAAAATAAGTCATAATTCTAAAAATGAGCTGCCAACTATTGTCCGCAATGGTGTCAATTATGATTGGTTTAAAAATTATGATTTATACAAGCCAACTGAAGGAAATAGCCCTATTTCTCTAGGTTGGAAACAAGGTAAACTTCGAGTAGAAGCTGGCGGTTTCGTATTTGAAGAGACAGTTTCAAGTGATGGAAAGGTGAGTTTTTAAACTTCTCATGTCACCTTTTACGTTCTGTAACTAAGGTGAGGCTAACCCATTCCCCTTTATTGTTATAGCTGCGAATTATCCGTTGGCGCAAATCTGGCTGCAATAACCATCCTGCTTCTAGAAAAAAGGCTTGACCACCTTTCACTTGTAGGGGACAGTTGGAAGAGGCACCATCTGGTAATAATAATACTTGAATTGGCTGGGTATTTTGGTCAAACTGAAGAATGGAACCATTAATTTTAGCGGTAGAAGTAATGGTTCTGTCGCCAAAAGTCAATTCCTGAAATAAGCGATCGCTTTCTTTTTGCTCTACCTTCAGCGTGCTAGAATAAGTATCAGAATTTTGATTATCCGGATAAATTGTCACCGCTTCTCCCTGCCATTCTCCCACCAAATCGTTAACAGTTAAGGCTGGGCGTTCTGGGGAGTCTGTTGCAGCTAATTTTTCTCGAATTAAGGTAATTCTATCTAACTTCCCTTCACGGTTAAATAGCTGCACCAAGCGCATCCTTCGGGTGCCATCAATCAAGCCTAATTCTGCCCCAAATTCTGAGAAAGGAGCCTGCTGAATCGAGCCTTGAGAAAATGCCCCATTCTCAAAAAATAAAACGCTTTTTCCTAGAGAACTATATTCTAAAACTTTCTCTTCTGCCTGTTGTCCGGGTGGTAAGCGGCGAATAACTTGGCGAATGGTTTGGTTATTGTTTAAACCTTCTAAGGAGACAACTGTAGGCGTGTCTTCCAGTAACTCTCCTTGGGGTGAAAGCCGGGTAAATGAGCCTTGCCATTCCCCTAGATTTTGTAGTAGAGATTCCCATTGCGATCGCATAATTTAATTTTAGATTTTGAATTGATTATCGTACAGCAAAGCGGCGGACAGCAAACAAACTTCCGATTAAGCCTACCGAACCGCCGAGACACAGGAGAATCACAGGTAACATAAAAATTTGTATTGGACTAAGTTGCAAACCGTTGACGAGAAATTGGATAAAATTCGGTTGAGAAGTAAGCAAGTTATTCAAAGTACGTCCAATGGTGCTGATGAGAAGCCAAGCGATCGCAGCCCCAACCAAACCAAAGGTAATTCCCTGTAAAATAAACGGCAGGTAAATCCATACCGTAGTTGCTCCCACCAGCTGCATTATCTCAATTTCCCGCCGTCGTGCCATCACAATTAGGCGAATTGTTGTTGTAATTACTGCAACTGCCGTCAAAGTAAGTAAGGTGGTGATAGTAAGGCTAACGTAGCTCAGACCTTTATTCAACTGACCTAATCGTTGCAAAGCTTCATCCATATACTGTACGCCATCCACACCTGGGATTTTTACCAGCTTTTGGGCTAAAACTGGCACTATCTCAGAGTTACGAACCTTGACTTTTAGCTCATCTACGAGGGGATTTCCCTGTAGCTGCTGGGTAGCACCATCGATATCGGAAATTAAGAGTTCTTTAACCAGAGATTTCCAAGCTTGCTCTTTAGAAATCGTTTTTATCTCAACCACTTCTGGTATTTTTTCCACAGCCGGGGCGACCATTTCTACTCGCGCCCCAGGATCTAAATATACAGATACTTCCAGTTGGCTGCCAAATTGAGTTAGCAGGCGTTCCATTTGCCAGGATGCTTGGAGACTCATGCCAAATAGAAACAGCAACACGGTGACTGTACTAACCGCCGCCCAGTTCATCCAACCGCCGCGTCGCAAGCCCCGCAAGGTTTCGCGCAGTAGGTAATCTAGTTTACTTAGGAATTTAAACACAAATTTCCTCCTCAACCACAGCCATCATCAGAGAGTTTATAGCACGGTCGTTCGATTCTTTGAAGAGTAGATTTTAGAGCTGCATTAGATTCTACTCTCCCGAACCGCTCCCCATTGCCTCTAATATGTTGTAGTATTTGTAGTATAAATAGCATTCTTAAATGATTCGTGAAGGTGAGATACCGAACTTCTTTAAGAAGTTTGGTATCTGAAGCGGTGGCAATAATTATGGTGAAGTTATGAATCAGTATCACTTTAAACGGTCATTCTCTGCTGACTCCAATTTAAGTAATAAGTTGTTTGACTTGGTTGAAGTCGTGTTTCCTGGATTGGGGGAATTAACAGAATGCGGCAGAAAATTAGGCGCATCGTGGGAAGATGCTTCAACTCCGTTTATTCGCTTCCACGATGACCTAGCTGTTACCCATGTAGGAGTGTTAGAAATTCCTATGCAAATTATGGGAGAAGCGGTCACGGTGGGGGGAGTACATGGAGTATGCACGCGGCCGGAATTTCGTAGGCGCGGCTACTACCGCGAAGTGATAAAGGAGGTGCTGGAATATTGCGATAAACACTATGAAACGCTGGTATTGACAACGCCGAATGCGAAATTTTATAAGCCTTTTGGCTTTCGCCAACTAGAAGAATACGTGTTTAAAATCAGATGGGGTTCCCAGAGTAGCAAGGATGGTTTTAGAATACTGAATTTTGATGATGCCAAAGATTTAAAATTGCTACACCGACTGTTGGAAACGCGGACACCTGTTTCTAATATTGTTGGAGTTGTGAAAGAAAAGGCAGTATTTTCCTTCAATGAAGGAAGTCGCCCTTTATACTATGCAGAAGATTTGGATTTAATCGCTTGCCTGGAGATAAAAGATACCCAACTCCACCTTTTTGATATAGTGGCAACCCAGATATGCCCGTTGAAAGAAATTATCGACAGAATACCCCAAACCATTGAAGAGGTGACGATATACTTTAGTCCTGAACTTTTGGATGCGGGAAATATCAGGGCATTTCCCCACCTATTTGATGAGACGGTGCTGATGGTGAGGGGTAAATTTGCAGCAGAGGGGGAAAAATTTATGCTACCGCGTTCGGCGCGTTGTTGATGGAAGTAGGTGTTGGGGGACGAAAGTAAGGGAGTTAAGTAGTAATTCAGCTAACAACTGAGAACTGTTAAGATATAAGAAAATCGCAATTAAAATTTAGCTGTCTTGCGAGTCACAATACCATGACCATGACGAGTGAAGTTGCCGTCGAAAAGAAAAAGTTAGAAAAACCGCCTTTAGAGATTCACTATATGGGCGATCGCGTCCTGCGTCACCCTGCCAAGCGTATTGCCAAGGTAGACAACGAAATTCGGCAACTCGTGCGGGAAATGCTGCAAACCATGTACAGCGCAGATGGCATCGGTTTGGCAGCCCCTCAAGTGGCAGTGCATAAACAGCTGATTGTCATTGACACCGAACCGGATAATGCCGCTAATCAGCCTTTAGTGTTGATTAACCCGACTATCAAGAAATTCGGGCGCGACTTGTGTATGTTTCAAGAAGGCTGTCTTTCTATTCCTGGCGTTTATATCGACGTGAAGCGCCCAGAAATGGTTGAAGTCACTTACAAAGACGAACAGGGCCGTCCGCGTAGTATGAAGGCAACTGGGCTGCTTTCCCGCGCCATTCAGCACGAGATGGATCACCTGAATGGGGTGCTATTTGTTGACCGCGTAGACAATGCTTTGGTGTTGAATGAAGAGTTGAAAAAGCACGGCTTCTCGGCTCAAGCTGTCAATCCCTCACCCAAGGGATGGTAGTATTCCGTCATGATGACTCCGAAAAGTGGTGTATTTTTGCTCGGTTCATGCGTAGCAGGGATAGCAGCTGTTGGTTCCGTCTTTGAACTTGCTTCTGGAGACCCCCGGCTGGGTAGTCTGACTACGGGAATTATTCTGGCTGCCAGCATTCCCTTAGTGGGATTTCTATTCTATGCCGCCGTTCGAGATGCAAACCAAAATTCATGAAAAGGTGTGGAGATTTTGTATACAGCGTCTCCACACCTTTTTATCGTTAGCCGCAATAGTCGCCCGGTAATTTTTGCCAGAACCCTACTCGATAATCAGCGGTAATTGCTAAGCTAATCGCTAACGCTTTCTCCCAATCTCTAAAAAATGACTGGTCAGAGTTACGCAAATGGGTTTCTCCGGCTACTGTCCAGCGGTGCCACTACTACGCCTTTGCCGCCTTACGCGCTACCTGTAAATCGGGAAGTAACGATAGGGCGCGAACCAAGTTGTCAAATTGTCTTAGATTCCAGCCAGCACGGTATTGTATCTCGTCGGCACGCCACTATTCGTCCTCTCTCGCAGTCGGGAGGCGCATCAGTAGGCTGGGAAATATGCGACATGAATAGTGCCAATGGCACCTATGTAAATGGGACACGCTTGCAGGGATGGCAAAAATTGCTGTCAGGCGATCGCATTATGTTAGGACAAAACGGTGCCGAATTCATGTTTGAGTACCAAGTTGCCTCCGTCAAAACTCAACTGTCCTCGCCACCAGTAACGCCGCCGCCACAACTTCAGACGAAAGCAGTAATTGCGTCAGTAACGCCGCCACCACCCCAGCCAGAGGGGGTAACTTTTACCCAGTTATTTCCCATCCTTTCCACAGGAAGAGATTTAACTAAAAAAGCTTACCTAGTACCAGGCATTCTCACAGTCGCATTTGTGATCTTGCTGTTCGCCGCTGTAGGGACACCAATAGTATTTAATCTGGTGCTGGCATCTTATCTGGCTGGGGCGGCTTATTACTTTGTCTACCAACTTTGCGGCAAACATAAGCCGTGGTGGGTGTTACTGTTTTCAGCTTCAACTACCGCTTTAATTCTCGTCAGTCCGCTGTTACTAGGATTTATCTATGTTTTTCGCGTTATCCTGCCTGGGGACGTAGATACAATACTTAGAGGTGCCCAACAGGTAAGCTTTAGCGAATTTCCCAGTTTACTTGTGCGAATGTTTTTCGGCGCCGGGTTGATGGAAGAATTGCTGAAGGCGTTGCCAGTGCTGGCATTGTATTTAATTGGACGCAGGCTTCCTTCTAAGAAGTGGCGCGATCGCATCGGAGTTTGGGAACCCCTGGATGGTATTCTGCTAGGAACGGCTTCCGCAGCTGGCTTCACACTGTTGGAAACCTTGGGACAATACGTTCCCAACATTATTCAAAACATAACCCTGCAAGCTGGGGAAGGGGCGGGAGAATTGCTAGGATTGCAACTTTTAATTCCCCGGATTTTAGGCTCAGTGGCAGGACACATGGCTTATAGTGGCTATTTTGGGTATTTCATTGGATTAAGTGCGCTCAAGCCAAGTAAGCGTTGGACAATTCTAGTAGTAGGTTATTTCACCGCATCTGGACTCCATGCCCTCTGGAACGCCACAGGATCTGTCAGTGGTTTGCTGTTAGCAGTCGTGGGAGTGCTTTCCTATGCCTTTTTAACAGCTGCAATTCTCAAAGCGCGTGCTTTGTCTCCAACACGAAATTCCAACTTTGCCACCCGCTTTGGTAACTTACCGTAACTTGTTAACGCCAAGGTTCGCAGTTCACCTTTGCGTTAAAAAACTCTAAAATTCGATTCCACGCCCACCAAGGATCAGGATCTTTTGCTTGACTCTGACATTCTCGACTGCTGATGTAGCCGACATGACCACCGTATTGAGTTAGCACTAAGTGGATGTGAGGATTGCGATCGCTTTCCTTCCTCAAATCTGCCACAATTGACGGATCGAACATTGGATCATCGGCAGCATATAAAATCAAAGTTGGTTTTTGCAGGTGAGGCAATATGTGTAAGGCACTGCTAGCGTCATAATACGCCTCCACCGAGGGAAAGCCCAAACGTCCGATTACCAGTTCGTTATCAAAACCCCAAATACTATTAGCCCGTTCTATTGCTGCGGGGTCTAATGCCCCAGGATGAGCATTATACATCCGAATCGCCAGTTTTTTCAATTCTCGTGCGATCGCTTGTTCTAAATATCTCCCCAAGGGATCTTTCACCAAATAGGACAGCGAACGGTTAGAATCCAAACTCGGACAAATAACTGCCGCGCCCCCAATTTCCTCTTCCTGCAACCCTAAATTCTGACCTTCCTTAGTTAACTCCTGTGCAGCTTTCACCGCCCACAGTGCCAGTTGTCCCCCTAGAGAATACCCCGTAAACCAAAACGGTGCCGGACAACCCATTCCCTTCGCCGTTGCCGCAATACGGACAAAATCTTCCCCCTCGTACAAACCATCAGAAGTCAAGGTAGGAGACAACTCTGCTGTTTTGCCGTGCGCCCTCCAGTCAAAAAGTACCACTGCATAACCTTGGGCAAATGCTTTGCGTCCCAGCAGTCTTAGAAACCACTGGTTATCCAAACTGCCCGTAATGCCATAAGTCCCAACAATTGTACTGTGCGCCTTTTCTGGAATCGCCACCCAGCCAAAAATTGGTACGTTATCCGCACCTATAAAAACTGTTTCTCGATAAGGTGGTTCCGGGTCTACAGTAGTCTTTTCCCATTCCTTACCTGCCTGTAAAGCAGTGTAGAGAGTCATCGACAAACCATTTCTTAGCAACCAAGGCGGAGTATAGGGAGGATTCTGCATGAATAAACGCATTTAAAGCCGATTCTTGCCAGCATTGCTTAATACATTTTAACAAAGTAATATTTATTTATTTTTATTTTCTACTGCTGAAAAAATTGTTGCATAAACAGACTAAACGCTTGCCAAAACGTGCCTGCAATGAATACAAAGAACAAAGTAATCGCCCCAGTTAACCCATAGCTGACGCACATCAAAAAACCATCAGCTTCTAAAGTGGCAACGACAAACAACAAAATGCCAACTGCGGGAATCGGATTAGTCAACGGGATGGGTGACATCAACAACACTGTCAACCAAGCAATACACAATCCATTCAATCGCCACGCTTGGGGATTCTCTGCCACCCTCCGAAAACGGGGACGAGTCAATTTTTCCAGCACACCTGTGACTCGTTGCAGGTTTTTCAACAGTTGCAGAATAAACCAGCGAGGAAATTTGAACTGACGAATCCGTTTCGGTAGCCAAGGAGAACGCCATCCAAAAGCCATCTGTAGCGATAAAAGTAAGCTACCGCTACCTAAAACTACGGTAAATCCAGGGGGCATTGGAAACAGAAACGGCAAAGTGAGTAAGCCGATAACCAAGCTAAACCCTCGTTCAGAGGTTTCTGCCAAAATGTCTGCTAGAGTTAGCGGCTGATTGGCTAACCTCTCAAGCAGAGACTTAATATCTTGAGAAAATCTCAGGCGCATTGGGTGTTAGGTATTGGGTGTTGGGTGCCTACTGCGGTTGTCTTGTACCAGCCGATAAATAGTTTTATCCCATTCAGTCCAAACAAACATCAAAGCACTCAAGCAGATGCTAGTAGCAATTTCAAATTTTAGATACGGCGGTTAGCCTTGTCTGTAGTCGGTATCCAAGAAATCTCGCAGCAGTGCCAGGTACATTATTTTCAGTTTTAACATAGTAGTCAAGGTAACAGATCCCACTAAGTAGGGATTTATGGTGGGGCTGGGGCTAGGAACTGGGTACAGGGGACTGGGGGCTAGGAAATAAAGTTCACTTAAAGCGAAAAATCCTCAACCTGTATAGGTTGAGGCGTATGGCGTTTGAGGAACCTCGCCCAACAAATGTTTATGCGTGTTGGGTGAGGTTCCAAAGACCCAACCTACAACTGGGGACTGAGTAAAAGAAGAATGCAACTCTTTCCTCTTCCCAGTCCCCAGTCCCCAGTTCCCAGTCCCCAATATGCCTTATTCCGTATGCTATTTGGCATTCATGTAGCGAATAATCCAATAACTAATTGAAAGAGATAAAAGGGCAATTCCCAACCCAATTATGTCAACTCCTGATGTTTTTTCCAAATCTAAAATAATAATTTTTCGAGCAACGGCGATTATAGAAGTAACAATGACTAACTCAACTTGAATAACGTGCTTTTTTAGATATGCGGTGATATTTTCTAGTATTTCAAGAGCAATTAAAACATTCAAAAATAATCCAAATATTTTGAACAATGTTTTAGTAAAAGGCTCATCTGGTTGACTAATCAGCATTTGTACCAAAGAAAGGCCTAGATTCCAAATTGCTACTAAGATAACTACGATCATAGCAACTGAAAGAACCTTGGAAACTATGCCTTCTATATTTTCCAACCCGTGCAGGAAATTTTCATCTCTGGAAGCGGCTCTGATTTGTTTTGTTAGCTTTTTGCCTATCCGCATTTTGCTAGTCTCTTTTTATAGACAAACCATTGAGATTGCTTGAAAAGCGTTAGTATTTTTTATAATTAACGCGGTAAAAGGCAAAAGGAAAAATAGGGGCGTTATTTATCCTTTTGCCTTGTGTTTTATTCGTCGTGGGCGAAGCGGTTGTAGAGAAAATCCAGAGCGTGATTCCGCAGCTTGTAGTATTGCGGATCTTCCATAATGCGAGCGCGATCGCGCGGACGCGGAAAAGGAATTTCCATCACTTCGCCAATTTTAGCATGAGGCCCATTCGTCATCATCACCAATCGATCTGCTAGAAATAGAGCCTCATCAATATCGTGAGTAATCATCAACACGGTTGCCCGGTTGTCGTTCCAAATTTTCAGCAGTTCTTCCTGTAATTCTTCCTTAGTAATCGCATCCAACGCCCCAAAAGGCTCATCCAAAATTAAGACTTGGGGACGAATCGCCAAAGCACGGGCAATACTTACCCGCTGTTTCATCCCGCCGGATAGTTGAGGTGGCTTTTTGTCCGCAGCGTCTGTGAGTCCCACCATTGCTAGATGATCTCTTACAATCGCCCTTTTTTCGGCTTCCGGCTTGTTGGGATAAACTGCGTTAACCGCCAGATAAATGTTTTCAAACGCAGTCCGCCAAGGCAACAAAGCGTAATTCTGGAATACTACCATGCGGTCTGGCCCCGGCTGAGTGATGCGCTTCGAGCCAACCCGAACCTCGCCGCTGCTGGGCATATTAAAACCCGACACCATGTTCAGCAGTGTCGATTTGCCACAGCCAGAGTGACCGATGAGACAGATAAACTCGCCTTGCTGTACGGTGAGATTAACGTCTTCCAGCACCGTGTAAGGGCCTTTTGGTGTTGGATAAACTTTGGAGACGTTCTCAATCACCAGGAAGGGTGAACTAGGGGACTTTTGAGTTTTGAGTTTTGAGTTTTGAGTTAAAGAAGTTGAGGTTTGAAAGTTGAAAGCTTGCATGACTGTTGAAGAGTTAGGAGTAGGGTGGGATTGTTTCGCTTATTTACTCAGCTTGTAGGCTTAAATTGCCAGAGAACGAACCGCAGAGGCACAGTGAACGCAGAGGAGAGATAGCTTTAACAGAAGCATTTGAGAGAATCAGATAGCTGTGGTTAAAAGGCAAGAGTAAAAACAGGAAATTTTTTTTTCTTGCCTTTTGCCTTTCGTTAAGCTGCTGTCTTCGTCCTTGAATCGATGACAACTTCCGCAACTGAAAAATCCTGTTTAATTGCCAGACTGTTGAGGTAGGCTATCGGGTCATCGGCGTTAAAAGGAGTGCCATCGAACAGTTGAATTGGGCCGCGAGTATAGCTAATATCAAGACCCAGTTCTCGCGCTGCTGTGCTAAACGCACCAACTCGACAGACTCGTTCCAGAATTTCTACCCAATTTCTGGGGAAAGGAGTATCGCCCCAACGAGCCAGTTGTGTCATAATCCAAAGTTGCTCAGTGCGACTGGGACGGTTGACTCCGCCTTCCCCGTAGAACTGGTGATGGGCATACTCGCGCATGGGATGCTCTAAGCTACAAGCAGAGTAGTTTGGTTCTCCCATCTGGATGTAAGCCAAATCGGTACTTACATACTCCCGCCGCGCCAAAATCTCCCGAATTTCTTGGGCATTAGCCGCATCTGCACAGTATTTGCAAGCTTCCAAGAGAGCTTTCACTAAGGCGATGTGGGTGTTAGGATAAGCTGCTGCCCAGTCTTCCCGCACCCCTAGAACTTTGCCTGGGTGTCCTAGCCAAATTTCTAAGTCTGTCGCAATAGTAAAGCCAATTTCTTCCTCGGCGGCGCGGAGGTTCCAAGGTTCCCCGACGCAGTAACCGTCAATCGTTCCGGCTTGCAAATCTACCACCATCTGGGCGGGAGGGATAGTTTTTAGGGATACGTCGCGGTCGGGGTCAATGCCACCAGCTGCCAGCCAGTAACGCAGCAGCAGGTTGTGCATGGAACTGGGATGCACCATTCCCATCCGGTGCTGACCAGGAGTGCGACGCAGATACGCTTTAAAATCTGACAAGCTGTACACGCCTTGGTCGTAGAAGCGCTTGGCGAGGGTGATGGCGTTGCCGTTGCGGGTCATGGTCAGGGAGGTGACGACCGGAACGGGACGGTTCTCATGACCTCCCAGAGTTAACCAGAGGGGCATTCCAGAGGGCATCTGGGCGGCATCCAAATATCCGCCAGTCATGCCGTCGGTGATTCCGCGCCAGCTGGTTTCACGCATCAAGTTAACTTCATCAAGTCCATGCTTGGTAAAGAAGCCTTTTTCTTTAGCGACAGCTAGAGGCGCACAAGCAGTTAGGGGTAAGAAGCCAATATCGAGATTAACTTTTTCTAGACCATGACGCGCGATCGCTGTCGTCTTCCTGGCGCGAATTTTCTTAATCCGTTTCTGCTGATTGAGGAAGTAAATCATCTCACTTCGCAAGCTGTAGTAGCTGGGATGTTCTACCACTTCCATCCGCTTGCGGGGTCGGGGAATATCAACTTCCAGAATTTGACCAATCTTGGATTCTGGCCCGTTGGTCAGCATTACAATTCGGTCAGATAACAGCACCGCTTCATCGACATCGTGAGTCACCATGACGGCGGTAACTTGGTTTTCTTCGCAAATTTTCATCAGCTGTTCTTGCAAGTTACCCCGCGTCAGTGCATCCAATGCACCAAACGGTTCATCTAGTAGCAGTAACTTGGGACGAATCGCGAGGGCGCGTGCGATCGCTACCCTTTGTTTCATTCCACCCGATAATTGACCTGGTGGTTTATCAGCAGCATGACCCAACCCTACCATCTCAATGTGCTGCTCTACAATTGCTTTGCGTTCTCCGGCAGGCAAATCTTTCATCACCGAGTTCACAGCTAACGCAATATTTTCCCGTACCGTGCGCCAAGGCAATAGTGAATAATTTTGAAATACTACCATCCGGTCAGGGCCAGGTTTAGTAATGCGTTGTCCTTCCAACGTCACTACACCTTCAGTTGGCAAATCTAAACCCGCCACCATGTTTAATAGGGTGGATTTACCACAACCGGAGTGACCAATTAGAGAAACAAATTCTCCCTTTTTTATCTGGAGATCAATTCCTTTGAGGGCGACATAGGTGCCACCTCCGGTTAACGAAAACACCTTATCAATTTGGTCAACAGCAACAATAACGCTCATCAACTTGTCCTTTATTCTTTGTCAGTTGTCAGTTTCTAATGGCTAATTGCAATTAGCCATTAGCCATTAGCCATTAGTTACTTCTGTTCTTCGGGTACAATCCGTCTTTCGATCCAAGCCATTGCTTTATCTAGCAGCAGACCAACAACACCGATGTAGATTAAAGCCAAGATAACTTCACTAACTGCGTTATTCTGATAAGCTTCCCAGATAAAGAAGCCAATCCCGACAATACCGGACATCACAATTTCTGCTGCGATAATTGCCAACCAAGCCAAACCGATTGCAATTCTCAAACCTGTGAAAATGTAGGGTAGAGCAGCAGGAATGAGAATATTGAAGAAGTATTCTTTCCGTGAAAGCTGCAAAACTTTGGCGACGTTGTTGTAATCTTGAGGGATTTGCTTCACTCCCACCGCTGTATTAATCAAGATAGGCCAGATAGCGGTGATAAAAATTACGAAAAGGGCGGCTGGTTCGTTTTGGCGCAATGCTGCCAAAGAAATTGGCACCCAAGCTAGAGGCGGTACAGTTCGCAATAACTGGAAGAGGGGATCTAAAGCTTTGGACATCAATTTATTCGTACCAATCAAGATGCCCAAGGCAATACCAATAATCGCTGCTAAGGAGTAACTAATAGCCACCCGTTGTAAACTAGCGAAAATCTGCCAAAACAAGCCTTTGTCCGTACCACCTTTGTCATAAAAGGGATACAGAATCAGTATCCAAGTGTCTTTGATAACCTGAATGGGGCCTGGTAGGGTCGCACCCGGAGTCCAAGAAAACAGCTGCCACACGAGGAGGAAGATAGCGAGCGCGATAAATGGCGGTATCAGGTCGGGAAATTGCTTGTTTAGGCGGGAGAACCAGGCGTTCTGGGAAGTTGAAGCGCGTCTTTGTAGCGTTGTCATTGACAGTCTTCTCCTAAAGCTGGGTAATTGGTCTACTGTTTTTGTCCGTTGTCTGCTATTTGTTATCAACTAACTGCTGATAACAGGCTAAGCTTTCACTTTCTTGATTTTCAGTTGTTTCAGGTAAGCTGTGGGATTTTCTGGGTCGAACTTAACACCATCAAAAAATTCCTCAACGCCACGAGATGTACTTGTCGGAATGTCAGCAGCAGAAATTCCTGCTTCTTTGGCAGCTTCTCTCCAAATATCCTCCCTGTTGACTTTATCAATAATGGTTTTAGCATTTGCCAATGTAGATTCAGGCAAAAAGCCCCAGCGGACGCTTTCTGTGATAAACCAAAGATCGTGGCTCTTGTAGGGATAAGAAACACTACCTTTTTCATCTTTCCAGTAATAAGGTGCCATTGATTTATCGTCAATGACGCGACCATCGCCCATATCGTATTTGCCCACCATTGGGTCTTCAAGAATTTCTGGTGCAAGGTTGAAGTAATTTCGCGAACCGAGAATTTGTACTGCTTCTTTCCGGTTATCAAAATTATCTAACCACTGTTGCGCTTCCATGATACCTTTCAAAATGGCTTTAGTTGCCTTGGGATTTTTATCAACCCAATCTCCTCTTAAAGCCAAGTATTCTTCAGGATGATTTTTCCAAATTTCTGCGGTTAATGCCGCCATGAAGCCAATCTTATCTTTAACAATTCGATAGGGCCAGGGGTCGCCTGTACTGAAAGCATCCATCGTCCCCGTCTTCATGTTGGCAACGGTTTGAGCAGATGGTACGGGAATTAATTTCATATCCGCATCTGGGTCAATGCCGCTTGCTGCTAACCAGTAGCGAATCCAGAAATCTTGGTTAACTTGGGGAAAAGTATGGGCGGCTGTAAACGGAGTGTTTGCTGATTTGAGTTGGTTGAATAATGCAGTTGCACCATCCATTTTTAATGACAGTCCTTTCCCTAGATGCTTGTTAGCAAGGGCAATTCCATTCCCATGAGTATTCAATTGAGCTAGTAAGTACATGGGAATTTTTTGATTACCTTTGGTGATAATACCTTCGGAAATCAAATGCGGCATTGGCATCTGATATTGACCGCCATCAACACCGCCGCCTGCTGAGCCAATCTCGGTGTTATCCCGCATAGAACCCCAGGAAGCTTGCTTGGAAAGTTCAACTTCCGCCATGCCATATTTAGCAAAGAAACCTTTTTCTTTAGCAATAATTAGGGGAGCCGATTCTACAATGGGAACAAATCCTAGTTTTACTTTAGAAGTTTCTGGCGCTTGTTCTGGGCTGATGTTAGCAGCAGGAGCAGCACCAGTATTTGTCTGTGCTTGCGTTGTGTTGCCCGGTTCGGGGGGATTTCCCAAACAGCCTTTTAGCAATACAGAACCTACAGCAGATGCTCCAACAGTTAAGAGAAATTTGCGGCGGGAAACTTGATTGGAAAACTGGCTCATAACATCTCCTCGGAATGGATTCCCTGTGATTTTGTAGGCAGCAGATACTTCTTAAAAAGATGCTTTTTAAACGCAAACAGCTATGCCAATTAGATACAGAAAAGCCCTATTTCCTGTAAGGGTTAAAGGTTTACTGCAATTGATAATTGGTCGCTATAAGCGAGCCGCCAACCTACTTATAGGTGTGCGGCAGTTAGCTTCAAAAAAGTTTGCTAAATTCAGTTGCGTTAACTGCTAGATGTCAGTCAACTCTGCTGTATCTCTGCGTTAAATGTAACTTTATCACCTTTGATAGAGGAATGGTTAACCTACAACCCTAGCTTATGAATGAAAAATCCAATGGTATGTATAGAATTTTTCTTGGGGAGACTAATTTATCAATAAAATTAAGATGCGGGTTAAGTTGGGCTTATCAAAACGATTGAATTATATCTCTTACTGTCTAGGGATCAACGCGATCGCGCAAACTTTCCTCTCTTACTAGACAACCACAAGGTTACGTGGTAATCGTAACCCATTGCTTAAAAGGGCGAACGTATGCCTCCCCACTACAACCTGAAATATAGCAATTCAAGGGTTGGGTGCTATACATCTGTAGGGATATGGCATTGCCATGTCTCTGCCAAAGTAGCCCGAAGGTCAGAACGGCAATATATTCCACCCAACTGAGAAACGCCATATCATGCCTTCTCCTTATCAAAGCCATCAAAATTCAAAATAGTATTTTTCATTTCCTTGAGGCGACAGGAAAAAAGTTACTCAAATTCTAAATATAAATTTTTCTAAAAAATATATAACCGGTGGTATTGATATACTCACCGGTCTTATGGAACGCGACGCACACCACACAGTAGCTAGAGGTGTAAAGTCCACATCACCCATCCTAAGCAAATTGCTCTATATGGTTTTTGTTGATTTAAAAACAAAAGGCAAGTTCCTGACGATCGCTTTTGCGGCTTAAGGCCAATCTCATATGTCAATTAGTCAACTTACTGTTCGCTTTGTGCAGTTAGCTTGTTGAATTCGTTTATTGCATCGTGAGCGATCGCTAAACTCAAACGCGCCTGTTCAGTCTGAGATAACTCACTCCAATCTACTTGGCGGACGTTTCTTACCTCAGCTTCTCGCATAGAGAATGCTAAAGGACGCGCCCATACCTGCAAAACATCTTCACCCCATTCAGGTAAAAGATCCTGAACGCACTGCACCATCTTATCTGTAAGTGACAATTGACTTGACACCACATCTTGGGCTTTTGAAAATATCGTATCCAGCCACTCTTGGGGAACACGAGCTGCAAACCGTTCGGCAATTTTAGCTCTAACCGAGACTGCGCCTGATTCGGTAGCAACTGCTACCGCGGTATCTCTAACCCAGCATTCGTCGAATTTAGCGTACAGCGATCGCGATCTAGCTGTAATTTCCTCATCCAACCAATCAAGCTCAAACCCTTGTTCCAACTCTGCCCAATACGCTTCCGTGTTTGGATCGGCAGGATTCCAGGCATAAGTAGACTCATCTGGCTGTAGGAGTGCTTCCAGTAGGTCGGCTTCCACTTGTGAGCGAGAATCTTCAAAACATTCAAATTCCATTGATTTTACCGCCATTTTGATGCTCCTGTGTGTATTGTTTTACCAACGTCGGCAGGGATAGCTACACTGGCACCTTAACCCGTTCCGTAAACATTAATCATTACTCAATATTGTCTTGAATAATAAATTCCCAGGTTTGTCCCTGGATACTTCCAAACTTTAGCTGGGTTCCAGATTGTAATGGTACTTCCTGATGGAATACTTTTTGCCAACCATTGGGGCCTAAAATAAACGTCCCAAATGTAGAATCATCACTTAAGAAATAAGTAGGTTTACCTCCCCCAAGAGAATCGCGGCAGAAGATTTCAGCGTGTTTGCGAGAAACCTCTTGTTTTTCAATTACCAAGTCATTCTCCCGGTGGCGTCCTACACGCATATGCCCGCCTTCAATTTGCTCAACTTTAGAAAGCCCTCCGATTAAACGCAAATAAGCCGATTGAGTGGTTGATTCAGGCGTTGGTAGAGAATCTACCGGGAATTGCGTGGGGTTCTCCTCAATAGGTCTAATCAGCTCACCATCAAACTGCGGGTGCATATATAGGACTGGCAAAGTCCAAGCTGGTTGATTGAATTTGTAAAGCGTTAACAGCTTCTGCCTTGCCACCGCCACCGCCTCATCAATTGAGTTTTGTGCTGCCAAAGCTTGGGCAAAAGCCTGAATAAAGGAGAGAGCTTCCTCGTCGGCAATTGGCTCCCGCATTCCCAACACTGCTGGGACACCGTGATGGATCAGCACCTCTGCCAAACTACTACGAGGTAGACTGTGCTGGTTGTACCGCTCTGGTTGAGCGCCCCAACAAGCATTAAACACTGCCAGCTTGACATGACAGCGAACTAAAACCTGCGCTAATTCTGTGCCATTAATTCGGGCATCTGATCGCAAAAATAGTAAGCCGCCATCTGGCGCTCGTTCGCCATGACCTGCATAAAACAAGATGTTATATTTTTCATTTTCCAGGCGGGAAATCAGTTCTGCTTTTGTGGGTTGCAGAAGTGTATCCACTTGGCACAGCACTGTGCGGCTGGAATTTTCACCTTCTTGAGAGTCATTTTTGCAACATTCCAGAATTTTAGCTAAAGCTTTTGCCTCTTGTTCAAGCTGCAAAGCGGAAGCTGTTTTATGTCCGCCATTATTCTGGTTTGGGTCAGGATCTCCCAGTATCAGCAGAATATTTAAAGACTGTTCTAAGCGCTGGGGTGGCAGGGGGTCAACATTGCTGGTGGTGCGACTAAAAAGAATTTGTTGCGATCGCGATATCGCTGGTTTCCCTGTCTCTGGTTGCATAATTTCCCAAGGCACAGCGATTAAATCCGGATCGCGAATTTCTAGCCGCAGCCGCAGCTGTTTTTTCTGCCCTCTAGCAAATCCTTCGCTTTGATCGAGACTTCTTTTAATCGCTCCATCAAACAGCCACTTCCAGAGGCTAATTCCTAAATCTTGCATCAACATTGCCGTATACGGAAGCACCTGACCGTTTGCAGAGGGGCTTGTGTTTACGGACTTAGGGGCTAGAGGAGGCAAGGAAGCTTGATGTATCTGGGGAACATCAGGCAGTTCCCGTGTGGAGAACATCTCTTGCCATGCCCGCCAGGACTGCGTTAAAGTCTCGGGCCAAACACACTCGTTGAGGACTTGCCCATTCGGAAAGGGAGCCTTCAGAACCCATATGGCAAAACGTTCTGCCCCAGTAGTGGTTCTGGAGAGAGGATCGATCGCTAAACTAAGGCAGGGATTCTCAGATTGGTGCATTCAAAGCCATCAACCTTAAAATTGGCAATTTATGGGGCTTTTTATTCAGTCTACCTGAACAGCAAGGAAATACTTATAGGATATATCTCTCCAGCTGTTATCGCTCAGCTTGAGAGCAAAGATTTTTATCTAGTGCAGTTCGATAGAAGTTGCTGACTATGATAATCTGCCAATGTTCTAAGGAGAAGGTGATGCTGTGGTGGCTGGCGTTGGTGAGGCAGTTTTAATGGCACATTCACCTAAATTACTAGACGTAGCTGTGAAATTTTGCACCAGTACAGGTGTAAATTCCGACTCTCTTATCCAGCCGAGATCTCCTTGTTTCACTGGACGATAGGTGATAACAGGTGACTTAGAACCAGTTGTCTGTGAGGGTTGCCAAACGACTCCTGGCGGTTGTTTTTTTGGCTCTGGGGCGGCTGGTGGTTTTTGGGTGTCAGCATTTACTTTGGGAGACGGAACTGGAGGTTCAGGGGTAGCAGGTGTTGAGCAAACCTGTACCTGTAGCCAGGTGTCTAGGTTTCCATTTCTTTGAATTGAGCTGACTTGCAAAACACTACCGGGCAAGATTATACCGTTTACTGATTCGTTTTGAGGTTGCTGAGTACCGCGTCTGAGTAAAACGGGAACTTCGTTATCTTGAGAGTTCCTGGTTGTGAAACTGTTAATTTGCACTATAGTTCCCGCTTCTATATCAGCAGCCGGGGTGGGGGAGGTGACTGGTGGTTCTGGTGACTGTGGTATGGTAGTCGGCGTTGTGGCAGTGGGGGTGGGAGTGGAATCCAAACCAATTAGGGGATTCACCCAAGCTTGGACTTCTGGAAGAAACCAGTAAGCGATCGCTCCCCCTACTGCCAAAATAATTAGCATCAGTAGGGGCACCCAGAGACTCCCAGAGGAAGATCGCTGCGGAATAATCTTCGTTTTAATTCTGGAAGAAGCAGCTTGGGGAGAAGCCAAATTTCGCGTTCCCCCAGCTTCAGGTTCTGGAATGGCTGCCATTTGTAGCGCGGTGGCATTTTGTCCAGCCTGAGCCTCTCTTACCTGGCAGTAAACTAGGCCAATAGTAGTATTATCGTGTCCATTTTGGGTATTAGCAATCTCCATTAGTCGCGATCCAGCTGTTGCTAAATCAATCTGACCTTCCAGAACTGGCAGAATCTCTGTTTCCCAATATTGTTCTACTCGGTCGTTGTCACTCAGACCATCCGAGCAGAGTAAAAATATAGAGTCTTCATCCAGAACAAAGCGCTGTACAGTGGGATGCAACATTAATGATGAACCCATACCCAAGGCTTGCACCAGAGAACCAGCGCCTGCTTGTTCCACAGCAGCTCGATAAAGAGAATATCCCAGGCGCACCTCTCGCGAAGCAATGTCATCATCCAGCGTTACCTGACGGCAACCAGTGCGAGTAATCCAGTAAGCTCGACTATCTCCTACATGGGAAATATACATTTCATGAGCGTGGGCTAGTGCCATCACTAACGTAGTTCCCATGCGTTGTCGGTCTTGGCGCTGTTCTAAGTCGTTGCGTTGGCTGATGACATCATTGGCAGCGCAGGCAAAGCTTTCTAATTCCAGATTGATAGTTGTCGGGTTTATATTGTTCGGGTTTTCCAGCAGATGCTCTACCCGCTCCCGGATGGTTTCAATCGCTAGATTCGAGGCTACTTCGCCGCCTTCGTGGCCGCCGATGCCGTCGCAAACAATCGCTAAGGGATGCTCTTGTGTCTCCTGACTACCTGGAGAAGGTGGGTAGCAGGAATCTTCGTTTTGCTTGCGGATGGGCCCGGTGTCGGTACGGGTGACAATTTGATAGCTGTGTGAAAGCGATCGCCCAATTTTAGCGAGTCCCGACTCCAAATGTATCACCAGTTGATCTGATGACGCTATTGTTCCTTGTACCAGCTCCTGAGAAACTTGTGATAAAAAGTTGGCAACTGTTGGGTGTGCGGAACTCACCCATTGCGACCAAAGTTGACCTAATTTTTGCAGCGTGACTGGTTGATTTTGGTCGTCGCGTAATTCCAACAATCTGAAGATTGAACCTTCTATTCGCAGCAGTTTTGGTGTCAGCAAAGTAGAAGCTACGCGGTTGCTTTGTAAAGGCGACCACAAAGAAGCCATCTGCCAGAGAAAGGAAAGTTGGCTCATGGCAGACGCATTTTTCCAGACGCTCACCAATTCTGGCATCAGCTGCCCTTCAACGTTACCAGTGGTGTAGATGGGTGAGTTTTCTAGCAGCCAAATTTCGCTGTTACGTCTTCCCTCGCCCGATGTTATTTGCCCGTATACTTGGGGAACGTGCAGTTGATAGGAAGAAAGCTTGAGATACGGTATGAGGCTATTCGGTATCTCCGGCGGCATCTGTGGCAATAGCCCTGGTCTAGTATCTAGAACAATGCGATCGCTCTTGTGGAAGTATCTCTCAGCAATCAGGGTTCCAGTTTTATAAGCTTCTATTCCTTCACCTATCGCCCACAGATAGCGTTTTGCAAGCGGCGTGCGGCATTGCTGGCAAAAGTTATGGCTCTCAAGGTTTGGAGCCTGACAGTTAGGATTTGAGCAGTGTAGCGTTGCCGCCGGATTTTTCATCAAGGTTATGCGCTCCTATCAGCCAGTTGCGATTTAGCTTGCCCTCAAGATTGGCTGCCCACAAAAAGCAGCTTTTCCTCAAATTGCCAAATCTGAGCGTTACTCTGGATTGTAGCGTCTGGCACCCTATAGATTAGTGATTTTTCAATTAAAATCATTCTTCCCTAATAGAATTTTGCGTTTGTTGGTAATAAAGCTTCATCAATCGGGGCCAGAATAACAAAAAGTATGACATCCAGATGAGGATAGGAATTGACACGCCAACCGTTACCCAAATACTTTTCCCCAGCACCCAAGATGCACCGATTATCGCGATACCAGTCAGCAGGATCGACCACGGCTGACACCACCAAGGTTTATATTTCCAAGGGCTTTCCGACGATTCTTTATACACTATAGTTACGAAATAATCAAGCTATTTATCAGTTTATCGACTCATGGGTAGACCGGGTGCGAGGAAATTTGCACGGTAGCGTTAGATTTGAATTAGGCTGTGTTCCCGGCACTAGCATTTTGGGAAATGCTTGCGGAGCCATCTTGCTTGATCCGTATATCCTCAATTGCAGCTTTCCGTTGATTTTTGTGCTGCTTAACTCTTGTCATACTATCTTCTTTGCGATCGCTATGCCGAAGCCTGAAACCAACACCTCTGGTGAACCGAACTTCACAGACCTTAACTCTCCTGCTAGTGCAGAGATTAAGCAATTAATTTCTAATTTACAGCAGTCTCACCACCTGCGTTCCAAGATGATGAATCTCGAAGCTTGGGCGCTTGCTGAAACGATGGATCATTTTCTTCCTGGGTTTTGGAGCCGCTTTTTGGACAATCGTCGCACGGCTATGAAGCAGTTTTTGGAGCGGAAGCGAACTGAGCGCTCGTCAGAGGCTGCTACAACTAATCCGCCTACGGACGGTATCGGTATTCCCCAAAACCCGCAGGATGCCCTTCCTAAATGAAGGAATTAATCAATACTTGACTTACGCCCGCAGAAAGATGCGATCGCATCTTCATTCTTCTAATCTAAAACAAGAAAACCATAAATTTTAAAATTTTCAGGAGTTTTATGGAAACCCCATCCAAAGATACAAAAAATAGAACTACCAATCCAGGCGATACTATCTCCGAAGAACCTCAAAGCATTGAAGAAAAAAGAGAGCAAATCGCTGTAGATGCACCGGATATCACTGGCGATCATATCGTTGTTCCTACTTACTTTGAAGTAGAAGAACCGGATGGCGAACACAAGGCTCTACACCACGTTAAAGATGCCGAAGAAATATCTGACGTGATTCGCCAATCTCGCGTGGACGAAAATGGCGAACGAGTTTGGTGGTAACTTATCTCAAGTAATTAGTTGTTAGAAGTTGTTTTAAATCCAATTTTATCTAACAACTAATTACTCTTATTACTCAGCGGTTTGAGCGCTTACCTGGGGTAGCCCCATACTGTAATTGAGAACCCGGCTGTTCAGGTTATAACTAATTTGGCCTTCTTGCAGCATGAATCTCATGAAATGCTCTAAATCAGAACCGATGCGGCGCAAATTATATTCTGTCAAGTCTGCACCATTGTAAGCTTCAACCAATTCATCAAACTTGCGATAAATTTTTTGCAGCGCGTCATCATTCCAATTAAATTCATTATCTGGGTCGATATCCAGAGTTAATACTTTATCACTTTCGACCAGTTCGTTGTTCTTAACCTCAGCAGTGTAGATACGGATGTGGCGGGTGGTACACTTCAGCAGCATAGTTGTAAATTCTTCTTAGAAGAAGGACACTTTAAGTATTGTAAATTATTGTAAAAACAATAGCTGTCAACTTTAAAAATTTTGAGTGTGGTATTTTGAGTTTTGAATTAAAAAAATCAACTCAAAACTCATAGCTCATAATTTTTTGACCGCTACCGGGAAATCATCCCTGTCTGACGAGCATAGGCAAAAATTCCGCCAGCATCAATCACCGGGCCTACTTCGCCCAAAGGTTTCAGCGAGTAGGTTTTGCCTAGCGTATGGTTAATCAGCTGATTTTGTTCAAAATCAATTGAAACTTCTTGTCCCGTCTCAAATTCATCGCACAGCCGTTCTACAGATTCCCAAGGGTAGAGTTCTCCGGTTGCTGCACAGTTACGGAAAAAGATCCGAGCGTAACTTAGAGCCACTACTGCTTTTACTCCGCTAGCACCAAGAGCTATCGGTGCGTGTTCCCGTGAAGAACCGCAACCAAAGTTTTCTCCAGCGATAATGATGGGATACTGTGTTTTTATTTCGCCCGGCTTCACAAACTCGCCGTAACGATCTGGCAACCCAACGAGAGCGTAACTACCCAGTTTTTCGTACTCGTCAGGCTTTGAGGGAACCAGAGTCAGGTATTCAGCTGGGATAATTTGATCGGTATCGATGTTGTCATCCAGAACAAAAATTGCGCCGCGAATCAATGCGCCCATGAGCAGTATCCCGGTTTTCCCAATCTTGGAGTTTAGCTATTTCACTTTATCATCCAAGAGCGACATCCGCCCTCTCAAAGAGAACGCAGGCTCTCAAGAACGCGATCGCGCACCACCTAGGGCAAAAATTCGGTTTCCCAGACGAGTACGGTTTTGTCTGACTAGCAGTAAAGTGGGCATGGGCAATCAAACAAAATTTATCTTCGGATCTTAAACAAAAACACTGATACTCTAATAAATAAAAAAAACTCAGGTTGAACTACCGCATCATTTGCTCAAATAAAAATGGTTGATCCGATGGATGACATCGCCAAACAGGCTCGCCAGGGCAGCGTCGCGGCGATTATTCAAATACTCAATGAAAAGCTGGCAGACTCTGGTGTCAGAACCAGAGCGATGTTTGTCGATGGTGTCTTGCAACTTTTGTGTGAGGCTGCTACTCCCCAGCAACTCGAACAATCTACCTTGGTGCAGCGAATTCGGCAAATTCTGGAGTCAATTGCTCCGCACAATATTCGGCGCGTCAATATCAACAGTCGGATTGTCCGAGAGCAACAATTACTCTGGTTAGAAGAAATTAGCCGAGATCCGGACGCTCAACTGCTCTGGTCAGAAGAAATTATCCTTGCCAAGCCAAACATTATCCGCCGTCTAGGGGAGGATTTAAAAAATCGCAAACCTGCCAAAAATAAGGCACCCCTTCCGCAGCCTTCTTCCCGTTCAGGGCGAGAAAAACGCCAATTCTGGCGCGGCATTGTTGGGGGTGCAAGTTTATCGTTATTTTTAGTGCTAGTTGGCTGGGCTATTTATGATTGGCTAGGGCCTTTTACGATCGCTAGGGTACCAACCGGATCGCCAAACTCTCCGGTGCAGCCGACTACACCGCCAGCAACATCCCCCACCCCATTGTCAGCGGCTACCACTACCCCTGTATCTGCCTCGTCTGATCCTTTTGCTGAAGCTGTCCGACTAGCTGAACAAACTGCTGGAGCTGGGAAAGATGCTCAAACTTCGGCTCAGTGGTTGGATTTAGCAGCTAGGTGGCAACGAGCGTCCGATCTGATGGCTGCTGTCCCCCAGACCGATCCCCGCTATCCAACAGCTCAGAATCGGGTCGCAGCCTATCGCCAAAAGAGCGAGATTGCACAACTGGAAGCGCAGAAAAGGCGTTCTTAGTTGGGGATTGGGGATTGGGGATTGGGAATTGGGGATTGGGAATGAGAATTCGGAAAAAGTCTTACCTAGTCCCTAGTCCCTAGCCTCTCGTCTTCAGTCCCCAGCCTCTCGTCCCTAGTCCCTAGTCCCCAGCCCCCAGTCCCCGTTAATTTCAGCCTTTAGGTAGAGGATAAATGCGATCGCGATCGCATTTATCCTCTTAACGTGTCACTGCAATAACTATAGCTATGACTTAAGGTATTTCTAGGTTTCTACCAGGTCAACGCAAGCCGCGATATCTGGTCAGCAAGCCCAAAAATCTCCCGTGCTTGGAGGCGGAGAAGATTCTACAATAATCAGCTCTTTCTGTGGAATGGTTGATAAAACAGTAATTTTCACTCCTTACACTTTGCATTTTGAATCACATCTATTTTGGGGGACTAGGGGTTGGGAAGTTAGATGTAGGTAGTCAAAGTATTTTAAATCACTTTTGACTAAGTGAAATCACGAAAAAATTGAATATGCCAGTTGAGGATGGGGAATATAAGTTCATAACTTTTAGAATTTCGCTAATCAAGCTGGTAGAAAACTGCAAATTCTGGGAATCCTAATCTAGAGAGGGGGAGCTTAGGATCTGGTTTACCCAGTCATAGTTGTTAGAAATTTGCTGCGGAAAGCTCTGTGGTAAACCGCTGCTTCTATTGCCGCTGTGTCGAAAGCCTTGCCCTCTATACAGAAAGAGTGTCTAAGCACTCACTTAACGATCCCCTATTTAAGCTCGGCGAAGATGAATGAGGCACAAGCGGATATGGATGTAGCCCGTGGCATACCGAAGCATATGCACGTTAGCGTTAGCGGATGCGAATCGGTTCCGGAGAATCTAGCGGCTCCGGAAGGGCGATCGCTACTGGCACCTCGGAGGGTAGATTCTTTTACCTCAAAGTTGTCTAGCCCTTCCAATCCAGTTTTCACGCAGGAACATAAGGGCGCAGTCATGAACTATAAGGGCGATCCGATTCAAATCGGGCAACAGATTACTCAAATCCTCCTCAATAGCCCCGATCCGGAAACGGTGTTGCTAAAGATAGCGGATGTTTTGGGCAAGAGTTTTCAGGCAGACACGTGCTTAATTTCATCTGTTGCTAGCCATCAGGCAACACCGCAGACAGCCGTGTGGTGTGCCGATGACCACACAGGTTTAGCGGGAAATTTGAGTGAGGTTCGCTCTAAGCTGTGGATGCTGTTGAACCCTTTGCTAGAAGATAACTTGAGCAATAGCGAGCCGCTAGCCATTTCGGATATTCATGCAATTGAAACTAGGTTTGCTGTAGAAGATCCGGTACGAGCAGTGCTGGTAATTCAAACCAAGTTTCAATCACGAGCCAATGGGTTGATTGTCATAGGGCGATCGCAACCCTTTGAGTGGACAGACGTTGAAAAAGGATTGCTCAAAGCCGTAGCAGATTCAGTAGCGATCGCTATTTCTCAAGTGCAACTCCAGCGCCAGTTACGCGCCGCCACTCAATACCAAATTCTAATTAGCCAGCTAACGATGGCAATCCGTAATGCCATTGAAGTAAATCAGATTCTTCAGATGGCGATCGCTGGTACAGCGCAAGCTCTTGGGGTTGAACGTGGCTTTATTCTGCTGTTGAAATACGTCGATCCCTTATTCAAAACTCGTTCTTTAACAAAAGCCCTTCCCAAAGCGAAGGTTACGGTTGCTTGTGAATACAAAACAGGGGAACAAGCCGCTATTTCGGAGCCGGGGAGCGCTCTAGGGGAGAGTGCTGACAATATCAGCAGCGAACAATCTTCGATAAACCCGCTCTCTTCAACTCTCCCAAGTTCCTTTTTGCTGTCAGACTGTTATCTGTGCCAACAAGCCTTGCAAAAGGCACCTGAGCCAGTCATTATTACCGATAAACAAGATATTCCCACCTCTAATGGTTTTGACCTTTTTGACCTGGAAACCATGCCAGCTTTGCTGATGGTTCCCCTAGAAAGTCAAGGCACTGTGCTGGGATTTCTGGTGCTACAGCATCATCAGCCTCGTTCCTGGCAGTCAGAAGAGTTAGAGCTGGTAAAATGGGTGAGCGCCCAAGCGAGTACGGCAATTATTCAACATCAATCAATACGAGTGAGGCAGGATCTCGTCGAGGAACGCACCGCTCAACTACAAAGGAGTTTAGAAGTCCAAGCGAAGTTGTATGACAAAATGCGCCAACAGGTTGAGCAGCTGCGGCAACTCAATCAAATTAAGGATGAGTTCATCAACGCTATCAATCACGAGTTGAAAACACCGCTCACTACTATGAGTGTAGCGATTCGGATGTTGCGTCAAGCGGAACTGCCGACCGAACGCCGTGCTAAGTACCTGGAAATCTTAGATCAGCAGTGTACTCAGGAAATTAATCTGATTACCGACTTACTGACGCTGCAAAAAGTAGAGTCTAAGAAATCTCCGATTGAGCTGCAAAAAATAGACCTCAAGCAAGTAATTCAGGATTTGGCTGAGCCGTTTGCCAAAAAATGGGCGGATAAGGGATTAACCTTGGAGATAGACTCTCCTACGCGATCGCTGATGCTGCAAACTGATTCTGACAGCCTGAACCGCATTCTAGAAGAACTATTGACCAATGCAGGAAAATTTTCCGAGCCTGATTCTATAGTTAGTTTGCGGGTCGCTCACCAGGTCAGTCAACAAGTTAATCAAATTGTGCTTTGCTTGACAAACACTGGTGCTTGCATTTCACCGACAGAAGTGGAGCATATCTTTGAAAAATTCCGTCGCGGTCAAGTTGCGATCCAAAATGCCATTCAAGGTACTGGGTTGGGCTTGGCTCTGGTAAAGTCTTTAGTACAGCATATAAATGGCGCGATCGCACTCACTAGCTGTTCTATTGAAGATACCCAATCTTGTGAAACCTGCTTTACTCTGACCTTACCTCTAGTTTTTGACCTCACCAAAATCTAAAGTCTAGAAGCCACAAAATTAAGAATTAAAGATGTTAAGTTACAAACTTTTAATTTTTAATTCTTTTCTGACTTCTGGCTTTAATCACCAATATTATGCTTAAAAAGGCGGAGCCTAAACCACTACGTTGGCAACGAAATAAATATTCTCCACTAGCACGACAACTAGACATTTTTGGCTCAGCAGCAGCATTGATGTTTTATTTGTGGTGGGATAGTATATTTAAAAACGATTCCACTTTACATAAGAAACGTCGCGCTCAGTGGTTAGTTAATACTCTGCTAGATTTAGGGCCGACATTTATTAAGATTGGACAGGCATTGTCCACTCGTGCTGATTTGCTACCCCTAGAATATGTGGAGGCGTTGGGACAGTTACAGGATCGGGTTCCTGAGTTTAGCGACATACAAGCGATCGCTTTAATTGAATCCGAACTCGGCAACTCTATTCATGCTTTGTATCGGGATTTCGATCGTTTTCCCATTGCTGCTGCGAGTTTAGGACAAGTACACAAAGCACGACTGCACACCGGGGAAGATGTAATAGTCAAAGTACAGCGTCCGGGATTAGAAAAGTTATTCAAATTAGATTTTCAAGCTTTAGGTAAACTTGTCCGGTTTTGTCGGCGCTATTTGGCTTGGACAAGAAAGTATGAATTAGAAGCAATTTATAGTGAGTTTTTTAACCTTCTTTATCAAGAAATTGACTATATCCAAGAAGGGAAAAACTCCGAACGCTTTGCTACCAACTTTAGCGATTATCCTCGGATTCTTGTCCCGAAAATTTATTGGCGTTACACCACAACCAAAATTTTAACAGCGGACTATTTACCGGGAATAAAGGTAAACGATCGCAAAACAATTGAAGCCTGTGGTTTAGATCCTAAGAAAATTAACCAGCTTGGTATTTGTTGTTACTTGAAACAATTATTACTAGATGGCTTTTTTCAGGCAGATCCCCATCCGGGAAATATGGCTGTCAGTCAAGATGGTAGCCTGATTTTTTATGATTTTGGCATGATGGCAGAGTTGAAGTCACTTGCTAAAGATCAGATGATTAGGACGTTTTTTGCAGTATTAAAAAAGGACACCGACGAGGTACTTGATACCTTAATTGACATGGGGTTAATTGTGCCAGTGGCAGATATGACCCCGGTACGAAGATTATTAACATTTATTTTAGATAAATTTACGGAAAAGCCTATAGATATAAAAGCTTTTAGTCAAATGAGTACAGAAGCTTATGCCATGTTTGAGCAGCAACCCTTTCGTTTGCCGGCTCAGATGACATTTATATTAAAATCGTTGACTACTCTGGATGGCATCGCTAGGTCGTTAGATCCTGAATATAACCCAGTAGCAGCTGCTCAACCTTTCATTAAAAGTATCACTATCTCTCAAGGAAAAGGAACGCTAATCGGGGAATTAGCCAGACAAGCTAGGGATTTCGTTAAATATAAATTGCGACAACCTAACCCAACCCAAATTGTAATCCGGCGTTTAGAAGAACGAATTGAACGAGGTGAATTGCAATTGCGGGTGCGAACAGTTGAGAGCGATCGCGTCCTCAAACGTATTAATCTAGCTATTAAAAGCCTAATTTATGCCTGTTGCACTGGCTTCAGTTTGATAGCTGGCGTGATGCTGCTGTCACTGCCTGGGTATAGTGGCTTGGGTGTAGCTATTATGACTTTATCTGGAATCTGGTTCTTGGTGCTGTTGCGATCGCTACTTCTTCTCGGCGTTAAAGAAAAAATTGACAAACTCACTGAAAAATAGCTTAGGGTGGACGCCTACCCTATATCTATCTAGTTTGTCTGGCATATTCCCTATTCGCCTTTATATAAATTACGTCCCTGTAAGGCTTTAAATTCTTACAGGGACGTGATTTAGATTATTTAGTTTTAGTACCCCCAGGGGAATTCGAATCCCCGTCGCCTCCGTGAAAGGGAGGTGTCCTAGGCCTCTAGACGATGGGGGCCTGTCCTTTGCACTTTTATTAAGATAGCCAATAAAAATGGTTATGTCAACATTTTTGTAGAATTTTTTTCTGGCGGGCGAGGGAAGGATGCGATCGCTACCCAGCAAGAGGTGATTTAAAGCAAGACATGATTTAATAAGACGATCCCTACAATTGCCCTCTCTAGAGCTGTTAGAACAGAAATAGTATTCTATCTCCTCACAGTCAATGCTGACCCATCACCGCAAACCAGTCTGTCTATCACTTGTATCTACCAATCTTCCGGTTTGGTCTACAGTTGAAACCTCTGCCACACTCTATCAAAAAGACAAAGAGCGGTTTCATCTACTGCTCACGGAACCCTCAATCGGAGAATGGGAACCTAGCGCCAAAAAGCCTGCGCCTGGTGACGACCAAACGACGGTAACTCCACGACTCTTGTGGCTAGAAATCTCGCCTTACCGGGTAATTATGACCATGCAGGGAAACGGCAAGTTGAGTTATCGTCACCTGTGGGAGCGGGGCATTTATGGACTGAGCCGCTATTGGTTGCACAGCGAGTCATTAAGCGGTTCTGGACAGCTACGTTTGAGGAATTTTACCCGGAGTTTGACGCTAGAAGGGCGTGTTTTACCGGAGCATCTGCGGCTGGAGTACGAGTTGTGGTCAGAGAAGGTTGAGTTGGGTAGCTATATTTTGAACCTGGAAATTCATCATTAGTTTTTGGCTAATGGCTAATGGCTGATAAACAATTAGCCATTAGCCACTAGCTAAAAACTAAACGTGGTGCGGAGGGTGCCAATAAAAATATCATCATTGGCAGCGTTATGGTCGGGAGCCGTCAGCCAAATTATTCCTGGTGTAAGGGAGATATTATCCGTCAGCTGGTATTGATAGAAAGCTTCCAGATGCAATGAGGTGTCCGGGTCTGTGATACCCAGCTGGCTGAGGCTTTCAGCCTGATTTGTGACTTTCGGCTCCATGCCAATAATTAAACCCGCCAGATTGCCTTTTTTCCCCAAGTCAGGAAAAGCCAGCGTTAAAGCCCAGTTCCAAATACTAGCATCCCCTCGCTCGATTACTCGCGCCGCTGTGTAACCAGCCCATCCCCCCACTACAAACTGGGGACTAATTTGAAAGGAAGCTTCTACGCCATAAGAATTGGTAACAACTGAGAAACCTAGTGGATTTAACAAATTAGCTAGGTTAGCATCATTGCTGCCCGTTTGCAGGTCGTTGTTATAAGCGTGAACATAGGTTAAGCCAATGCTTGCGCGATCGCTTGGCTTAAATAATACTTGTGCTAAGGCACCATAAGAGCTATTAAACAAACCACCGCCAGCAGCAGGATTGTCAGCGTCACCAGCTAAATAGCCTAAACTTAGTTCCAGTTTGTCGCTGAAGCTGTGCCTGACACCCACACCAGCACCTTCAACTTGATAATAAATGGAAGGGCGTGTCCCAAAGCGAGACAAAGCACCGCTGCCACCATCCCCGTCTAGATAAGGATTAACGGTATTGGTAAAATCTGCGGCATCAGCATTAGCAGCTACAACGACTTGCGTGTTGTTGTTAATTGGGAACTGGTACAGCAGCTCATCGATAACCACATCATTACTGGTATCGCCAGCAAAAGCCAAGTCGCCTTCGGGTGTCAGGGTGCGGTTGGAAAGAGAACCAAGTCCTTCTGCCTGAAGTCGCGTCAAGAGTAAGTCTCTACCTGTGAAGCTGGTTTCTAAGTTTAGGCGCGTCCGATGACCGAAAATCGTCGCGTCGTCGATATCTTTACCAATAGCATCTTCTCCTGTGGGAATAGTGGCAACTCCAAAGATGACTTCTCCGGCGAGTTTGGTGGTTTTGGAAAATGCAGTCAGTTCTAGTTCCACAGTCCGCGCAGTTACTGCATCGACTTTCCCGCGCAGGATAGCTAGTTCTAGGGTATATTCTCCTTCTAAGCGTTTTAAAATCGCTAAGTCTTCTTTGCGGATGGCATTCGGGCCTGGGACAGCCAGCACCTGAGTAATCCGATCTAAGGTGGCTTTTACGGCGGCGGCAAATTCATAACGGCTTAAGGATCTGTTGCCCCGAAATGTGCCATCTGGATAGCCGCTAATTATACCATATCTCTCTACTAAAGAGCGCAGCGCTTCATAAGCCCAGTCACCGGGTTGAACATCCCTAAGCTGGGAAATGTTAGTCACTTGACTCATAGGGTCAGTGTCTTGGTCAATTTCTTCCAAGCTTTGTTGGTCAATTTGTTCCAATACTGTTGGTGTTTCGTCGATTGGCTTATCTGAAGCCACCAGAGTCACTGATGTTTCTGCCTCTGGTGGGGTTTCCTCTGGAGGGGAGTATCCGAATGTAGATATATCGCCCCTCTCCCCTAGCGCCTCACGCAGAAAGGGAGAGGAGGCAGAAAATGTCACTTCCCCGTCAGGGGGTGTTGCTGCTAATACTGGATGGAAGATCAAGGTAGGGGAAAGGTAAAAAGGCAAAAGCCAAAATAAATTAGTTGTTACTTTTACTTTGTTGAGAGGATTAGGTAAGATTTGAGACATTTTTAACACCACTTCTCACACTATTCAACTTTCTCGTACATTGTCGATTTTCAGGCTGTTTGTGGCGTTGTGGAGAAATTAAAGAATTTTCTTAAGCGCAGAGACACAGGTACACGAGGCAAATAGGCGCTGTCCCAGCCAATACATCTTTTGATAACAATAAAAAACATCCTTAGAGATTATCCTTGGGAGGCGGGAAATATAAGCGCGATCGCTGCTAAAACAAAGAAAGAACCACCACCATAAAACAACTATGACACCAAAAACTACGCGCCGTGTTTTCTTGGCGACAAGTATGGCTGTGGCGGGGGGAATCGTCGGGGGTGCGGCGCTGAAACAACAATCTACACCAGCATCATCCGATGGGGTGCCAGCGACAGCAACAATGCCAGAACGGGTACTGGGTAGTACGGGGGTGCGCGTTCCTATTCTGGGTTTGGGTGGTGCGGGTCAGACACCGCTATCTTGGGAAGGGAAGGAAAAGGAAGCGATCGCTCTGATTCAACGTGCTTTAGACTTGGGTATTCGCTACTTTGATACGGCAGATAGCTATGGCCCTAGTGAAGACTATCTAGGCAAAGTGCTGCCAGCACATCGGGCGCGACTCTTCCTTGCTAGCAAGACGGCTCAAAGAGATAGAGATGGGGCTTGGCGTGCATTAGAGCGAAGTCTAAAACGTCTAAACACAGATTACCTTGACTTGTGGCAACTCCACCACGTCTCTTTTGAACAAGAACTAGATACAATCTTTGGGCGCAACGGTGCGGTTCAAGCTTTAGAAGAGGCAAAGCAGCAAAAACTGGTGCGTTTTGTGGGCATCACCGGACACCACGAAGGGGCAATTATTGCTGAAGGTTTGCGTCGCTATGCCTTTGATACAGCGCTCATCCCGGTGAATGCCGCCGATAAACACCACCCGCGTCCGTTTATACCTGCTGTGCTGCCCGTGGCGCGAAGCAAGCAGATGGGAGTAATTGCCATGAAGGTTCCAGCCTACGGGCGATTGTTTAAGCCTGGTGTGCTGGACGGAATGCACCAAGCGCTGGGGTATACGCTTTCAGTCCCCGATGTTCATTGTGCTGTTATCGCTGCTGAAGATATTTCACAGTTGGAGTCGAATGTCAAGGTGGCGCAGGCATTTGAACCACTGTCTGAGAATGCGATCGCCCAAATTGAGCAACGCACTGCGGCTGCTTGGGAAGATAACACTTTCTTTCGCGCCTGGACTTGAGTGTTTTTGAAGCATTCCAGGTGCTAAGAGTTGTCGCAATTGACTGATAACCTATTATGGGTTATTTTTTTCTAAGTTCGACAGGAACCTTGTCTTGGGCAAGTTAAAGGTAAGCGTGGCAGTAAAGGATGAGAGAAAAACTACCGCTGGATCGGATTTTTCTGGGAAATTGCATAGAGTTACTTGGCAGTTTGCCAGACGAATGTGTTGACTTGGTGGTATCCTCACCCCCATACAATCTTGGTAAAGAATACGAGGCAAAGCAGGCTCTTGAGATTTATCTAAAAGAACAAACCTTAGTGCTACAAGAGTGTAGCCGAATTCTCAAAAATACAGGGTCGCTGTTTTGGCAGGTCGGTGCTTTTTCGGAGCGAGGGATGTTAATTCCGCTTGATATTCGCTTTTTCCCCATTTTAGAATCATGTGGATTGATTCCAAGAAACCGAATCATCTGGGCTAGACAACATGGACTTCATGCCCAAAAGAAATTTTCCTGCCGGCATGAAACAATCCTCTGGTTCACAAAATCCAATGAATATACATTTAACTTAGACGCGATTAGGGTTCCTCAAAAGTATCAAAATAAAAAGCACTATCGGGGCGATCGCAAAGGACAATTATCATGCAACCCTGATGGAAAGAACCCCGGCGATATCTGGATGTTCCGAAACGTGAAACACAACCATGAGGAGCAAACGATACATCCCTGCCAATTCCCCGAAGACTTAATAGCCCGAATAGTTTTAGCTACCACTCGAAAAGGTGAAGTAGTTTTTGATCCCTATATAGGTTCAGGCACCGTAGCGGTTGTTGCTAGAAATTACGAACGACATTTCATGGGGGCAGAACTAGAGTCAAAATATCATCATGTGGCGCTTCGGCGTTTATGTGGGGAACCTGACGATAACAACTGTTTCCCGAACTTGAAAACTCTTCGGGATTATGTGGAAAAAACTAGCTTGCCAATCGAAAAATTCCGGTTTGATATGCAAGTAGGTAAAAAGCCATCGGAACGAAGCAAGGCAAAGATATACCCTGAAGAACACCACTTGCAGGAGATGCAAGAGCGATTGTTTTATGAAGAAGCTGCTTTCGCTGCCGATTTGCGGGAGCAAGAGCGTCCTATAGATTTAAAGCTAAATGGAAATGGTAAGAAGACACCAGATAAAACAACATTGGGAGAGCAAATTGAGCTGGAATTGTGGAGCTAACCTGTTATGGGTTATCTGAGTTGAAGAACACAACGTCTGCGTGCCGAAAGCCCTGAATTTATCAGGCATTGGCGATATCCCTGTGCCACAATCTTTCTGGAAGTAGGCTTCTCGTACACAGTCCATTTGACTGGTATATTTTCATTTTTTGCCTCGAATAAGCCGACTAGCCTGATTGGTACGTCAAATACTTTATTTTGGGCTAAGGCTGTTAACTGGTTAACAGCTTGTTCGTAGTAAAGACTGCTGTTTGAAGCTGGAAACATCTGGGATTTTGTGACAATAACTACAGCCTTTGTGGGCTGTCCTACAAAGTGCGTCCCAGCCTTAAAAAACAACTCAGATCGTAAGGTATTGTTTGGGAGAAACGCATAGTGGGAAAACTGAACCTCGACAATCGCACCAGTTTTGCCAAAGTCAATATCTTTGCCCAAGAAGTCATACTCTGCTGGAATCAGAATCTTCGACCAGCCAAGCTTGACCAAGGCAGATTTAATGTATTCATTTGTTCCTACTGGGTCGAAGATTGGATTTCCTTCAATTCCCGCCTGGCCGGAAGCTTTAAGATGTAGTGGCATAGTGGTGAGTACACTGTGCAGCTCGTTCCATGTAGCGTTACATTGGCTACTAATGACAGTGTTTGCAGCGTTGAAATCCGTAAACTGAATAAGAATTGCTACTCTCCCTGTTTGTGTCTTAGCAGTTTTTCGATGAAGACTGTCGGGTTGATCTGGAGTGCTTCGGCTACTTGCAAGAATTCGATTAAGTCCAAGCGACGTTCTCCGCGTTCATACTTGGAGACGTAAGATTGTGGGCGTTCTAGCTTTGCAGACAATTCCGTTTGAGTAAGTTTAGCAATTTTGCGAGCCTCGATGAGCATCTGACGAAAGCATTTGTATTCCTCACTGAAGACAGATTTAGGCACAAGTTTTGCCTTCTCTTTGGCTTCACCTAGTTGCTTGCGATCGCAATTAGTCTCGCTTTGCTGCCAGACTGGAAATAAAGCGAGACTATTTGCGCTTACGCAAGTGGTACGAATTAAATCCTAAAACCTGATATGGGATAAACCCAAAATAGGTTATTTCAGCCGAGTTAAAGGAAAACTAAGCGATCGCGTTTTGATTTACTTGACCTAATTTGATATTTCAATTGGATTGCGTAGGTAAATGGAGTTAATTGCTCTTGTGGCTAACAAGACCATCTACAAGGTCTACAACGGATGAGCTATTGACAATAATTGATAATAAATACTCGGAAACAATCGGTTCATGACAGACCGTCCGCACAACAATACTGAATGGAATCGTCGCACATTTCTTAAGGTGGGAATGGCAGGAATCGGTTTAACCGGAGCAGCGATCGCTTTCAAACAGTTATCCCAAGTGAACTCCAAAGCACGGGTAATAATACCGCCTTTGCCCAGCGATGCTGCGATGGCTAGTGGCATTAATCCAATGGCGGTGCTGCGGGATTTTGATTATGGCACGATAAAGCAGGAAAACGGACGGCAAATTCGGGAATTTCGCATTATTGCTGATAATTCCACGCTTCAGCTCAATAGTGCTGTTGCTTTCAACGCCTGGACTTTTAACAATCGCGTACCGGGGCCAACGTTAAGAGCAAAAGAAGGCGATCGCATTCGAGTTCTTTTCCTCAACCAAGGCGGACATTCCCACTCAATGCACTTTCACGGTTTCCATCCCTCAGAAATGGATGGGGTGAAACCCGTGCGACACGGTGCAGCAACAGTTTATGAGTTTGACGCGGAACCTTTTGGAGTACATTTGTACCACTGCCACACCAAACCAGTTACGCGGCATATTGGTAAAGGACTCTACGGGATGTTCATCATCGACCCGCCTAAAAGTCGTCCCCCGGCGGATGAAATGGTGCTGATGATGGCTGGCTATGACATTGACGACGATCGCCACAATGAACTCTACGCTTTCAATGGCCTGCCAGACTACTACATGATGCACCCAATCCCGATTTACCAAAATCAGCTGATTCGGCTATATTTGCTGAACATGATTGAATTTGATGTGGCAGCAACGTTTCATCTTCATGCAAATATGTTTCATGTGTATCCCACAGGAAGGACTCTCAAACCTACTGAGGAAACCGATGTAATTACGATGGGAACTGCTGAACGGCACATTCTGGAATTTAGCTTCCGGTATCCGGGGAAATATATGTTTCATCCCCATCAAGATTACATTGCCGAAGCAGGCTGCATGGGTGTCTTTGATGTCATTGAAAAAGGTAACGCCTAGTGCCTCTATGTTAGTCAGATATTTTTCAAAAACTGTTGACAAAATTATCAACAATTTGGCAATGATTCATACTTAGCTTTTGATAAGCTTTTATAAAAATCAGTGCTAGCACCTCCAAGTTTGATAAGAAATTGTGAAGAATTAATATGAAGTTTATCTTTCGTTTTTTCGCTCTTGCCTTTGCCGTCGTTAGTCTGCTAATTCTGAGCAGCTGTAGTCAGACACCTTCCACAAGTGACACCTCAAAGACAAACACGGCACCTGTTGCTAGTTCCAGTCCGGTCGCCACAACAACCCACAGCAATCATGGCGGACGGAAAATTAACATCAACAGTGCCATCCTGTCCGAGTTGGATAAGTTAGAAGCAAAATTAGGCGTTCCAGCGCTGTCGAATAAAGTTCAGGCGAGTCGTCCCTACGGTAGCACTGAAGAATTGGTTTCTAAAAAAGTGATTAGCCAAGAGCAATTTGACCAAGTTAAAGATATGGTCACAATTGAGGATGTGGTGCTGGCTGGAGAAGCAAAAGATGTTGATTATATGACAAAATTAGGTTTGATGAAAGGTCATCTTGTGGTTGCTAAAGAACTTCTAGATCAGCAAAAACCCGAACAGGCAGAACCTCACATCGGACACCCAGTAGAAGAGATTTATGTTGATGTGGAAGCCCAACTCCAAGAGCGAAATGTCAAAGAGTTTAAGACAACTTTGATCGGGTTGCAAGATTTGGTGAAGTCTAAGCCCAAGGATGCCCAAATAAAGAATAATTTTGAAGCTTCCATGCAGGCGGTTGATGGAGCAATTCAAGGTTTGCCCGAACAAGAGCGCCAGTCACCGGAATTTGTGCTACAGGTAGTTAACGGGTTGCTAGATGCGGCAAACTCGGAATATGGAGCAGCGATCGCTAACGGGAAAGTGTCCGCCGCAATTGAGTATCAGGACTCGCGGGGATTCGTGAACTATGCTGACCAATTGTTAAACAATGTCTCTGACCAAATGGCGAAAGAGAATCCGGAAGCTCAAAAAGCGATCGCATCCAGCATGACTGAACTCAAAACCGCGTGGCCCTCGGCTGTTCCTCCCACTGCACCAGTGAAAACTCCAGAGCAAGTTTCCCAATTGGTTAAAACAATTGAACAAAACGCGCAAAAAGTAATTAAATAAGTTGTAGAGACGCGATATATAGCAATTCAAGGATTGGGTGCGATACATCTGTAAGGTCATGGCAATGCCATGTCCCTACCAAGACCGCCCGAAGGCCCCAATTGCGATATACCTCACCCAACTGAGAAACGCTATATCGCGTCTCTATTCAAAACTCAGACGCGATGTATCACGTCTTTACTAAAAACTGATGAAAGAGCTTGACCAAAAAAAGACCACCGACCTGCTGAACTCAATCATGGAATTTGAGCTAGCTGGTGTCGTGCGCTATACTCACTATTCCCTAATGGTGACTGGCCCAAACCGGATTCCGATTGTAGACTTTTTTAAGTTGCAGGCAACAGAATCTTTAACCCACGCTCAGCAAGCTGGAGAAATTCTCACAGGCTTAGAAGGTCATCCCAGCCAGCGGATTGCTCCCATTGAGGAAACCTACAAACACTCAGTACAGGATATTTTGCGGGAAAGCCTGAACCACGAGAAAAAAGCTTTGGATCTGTATAAAGATTTACTCGAAACGGTTCAAGATGCCAGTATTTATCTGGAAGAATTTGCCCGCACTATGATCGGCACAGAAGAAATGCACAACATTGAAATTAAAAAGATGTTGCGTGATTTTAGTTAAAAGCTAATGGTTTATTGCTAATCGCTAATTGTAACTAGCCATTAGCAATAAACCATTAGCTTTTAACAATTAGGAATTAGCAAATTATGGATTTTACTTCTGCCTTCCCGACATTTTTAATTACCTTGAGAGAAGGTGTCGAAGCCGCTTTGGTGGTGGGAGTTGTGCTGGCTTGTCTGAGAAAAGCTAAACAGAGCCAGCTTAATTCTTGGGTTTATGCTGGGGTTGTGGTGGGACTTGTGGCGAGTGCTTTGGTGGGAGTGCTGCTTGGGGGCGTAAGTCAAGCCCTTTCGAAATCAAACAGCCCCTATGCGCCAGTTATGGAGACCTTGCTGGAGGGTATATTCAGCGTGATAGCGATCGCTATGCTTAGCTGGATGCTCATCTGGATGACGAAGCAAGCACGATTTCTGAAAGCTCAAGTTGAGGGATCTCTAACTGATGCCTTGAACCAAAATACTAATGCTGGTTGGGGTGTCTTCAGTTTAATCTTTATTGCAGTGTTGCGAGAAGGCTTTGAAACTGTTCTGTTTATTGTTGCCAAATTTGAACAAGGTTTGATTCCAGCCTTGGGAGCAATTAGCGGTATAGTTGTTGCTGTTCTTATTGGCGTAGGGTTATTTAAGTGGGGAGTTAAAATTAATATTCGTCTGTTTTTTCAGGTGATGGGCATATTATTACTTTTCATCGTAGCTGGTTTGGTTGTCTCAGCTATGGGACATTTTGACGCAACGGTTGCCACCCTTTCCAAGATGGATCGCAAATCAGCAAGTTTGTGTTTCTATTACGAAAGATTTGCCAAAGAAGCATCGTGTATTTTAGGGCCGATGGTTTGGAATACTACCAAAATATTGCCCCAAGAGAAGTTTCCTGGGTTGCTTCTTAATGCTTTGTTTGGTTATACAGATAGGCTTTATCGGGTGCAAGCGATCGCTTACGTTCTATTTTTAGTCAGCATCGGCGGCATTTATTTGAACAGTTTAAAAGGTCGCCCCAAGGTGGCAGCAGCGAAGCATGAATCAGTGCAAAACACAATCAGTTCCGGACAGGAATAAACTGTTGGTTTTTTGTTCGCCGCTTGCGTCAACCTATAGGTGTTTTTTTGAAAGGGTCGAGTTTTGTGGCTGAAACGCTTATCCCCTTTGAATTTGAGGCGGATGACACCATTCAAGGGGTTGCCGCAAACGCTGCCATCTACACTGTGGCTTGCTTTGAAGGGATTTATAAAAATGTCATCTTGACAACCCGATTCCTGAAACGGTACATTGACTCTAGGTTGACACAAACGAACCTTGAAAACTACATATATCAATACTTCCAGAACCCGGCAGCCGGAAAACCCTTGAATCCCTATCAGGGATTGAAACATCCTAGACCCTAACAACGATGATGAGTTAACGCCGGAAAACCCTTGAATCCCTATCAGGGATTGAAACAGCTCGCGTGGCGGTACGGGATTGTAAGAGTAAGGCCGGAAAACCCTTGAATCCCTATCAGGGATTGAAACCTTGAAAGGGAGAGTTGTTCAGCTCGAATCGGAGGCCGGAAAACCCTTGAATCCCTATCAGGGATTGAAACCAGAGATCAGCGGGTACTAAGGCTACCGGGAAAATAGGCCGGAAAACCCTTGAATCCCTATCAGGGATTGAAACACTCATTTCAGGATGGCGAAGTTATAAAAGTTGCGCCGGAAAACCCTTGAATCCCTATCAGGGATTGAAACTTTTGAGCATTCTGGAGGCGAGATTAGGAAGAGCCGGAAAACCCTTGAATCCCTATCAGGGATTGAAACAATGACAATTGCTTGTGTTTCGACAGTTACCCAGCGCCGGAAAACCCTTGAATCCCTATCAGGGATTGAAACTCAAAGAAACACTCGCCAACCAATGGGGCATTACGCCGGAAAACTCTTAAATCCCTATCAGGGATTGAAACCACGCGCTACAATCTTTTCTTGCTCTGACAATTTGCCGGAAAACTCTTAAATCCCTATCAGGGATTGAAACTGGTGTGTGGCTTATACCGATTGTACTAGGAGATGCCGGAAAACTCTTAAATCCCTATCAGGGATTGAAACAACGGTGAAACCACGGAGCAGCAAGGATTTTGAGCCGGAAAACTCTTAAATCCCTATCAGGGATTGAAACACCAAATCGCGATAGCAAACCGACAGAAGGTACAGCCGGAAAACTCTTAAATCCCTATCAGGGATTGAAACGAATTATTATTCGCTGACTTGCAAGAGGGGCTGCGCCGGAAAACTCTTAAATCCCTATCAGGGATTGAAACAGGGCGCGGTAGTCCATAGAAAATCCCTACAGTAAAAGCCGGAAAACTCTTAAATCCCTATCAGGGATTGAAACACAGCAAAAGGTACATAATGAGGAAATAGTTTTGCCGGAAAACTCTTAAATCCCTATCAGGGATTGAAACTGAAAAGGGTTTCAATCCTCCAGAGGCCTATAGCCGGAAAACTCTTAAATCCCTATCGGGGATTGAAACTCCTTTTGGTATTATTGGAACTATTCCCAGCGGTGAGCCGGAAAACTCTTAAATCCCTATCAGGGATTGAAACAACTTGTAAGAATGTCTACTTGATGTCTACTTGTCCAAGTCGGAAAACTCTTTTTGCCGACCTAGCGATGGAAATGATAGGGGCGCTCATCTTGTAGCGTGTAAGATTAACCATCGGAAATTTGGGGAATCAGTGCCAACATCTTCTCAAATGCCCAATTTGGCGGTAAGTTGACATTGCGGGGGATGGGATGAGACTTTGGCATGAATGCAAATCAAGATTTAATCAGAGCAGCTAAAAAGGGCGACATCAAGCGGATACAAGCATTACTCCACCAAGGCGCTGATGTCAATACTACCGATAGAGAAGGCACCACTGCTTTAATGTTTGCCGCCCAAAACGGCAACACCGAAATTGTACGGATGTTGCTAGACAAAGGCGCTAATATCAACCTTGCCAGAAAACAGTATGGTTTGACGACCTTGATGTTGGCAGCTGCGGCAAATCAGGTTGACGTGGTGCAAACTTTGGTGGCTAGAGGCGCTGACACGAATGCCAAAAACGAAGATGGGAGTACGGCGCTGATGGTAGCGGCGTTCAAAGGTCATGCTTCCGTGGTGCAAATTTTGCTGGATGCGGGTGCTGAAGTAAATGTTAAAGATAAAGTTGAGGATACCGCTTTAATCTTGGCTGTTCAAGAAGGTTATACAGCAATTGTGCAAGCTTTGCTAGATGCTGGTACTGAGGTTAATGCAAGTAGAAATGATGGTGTCTCTCCCTTGTTCCTCGCTGCTGGCTTGGGTCACGCTGACACGGTAAGAATTTTATTAGAACGAGGGGCGGATGCGAATTGTAGGAGAAATGACGGCAGAACTGCCTTAATGCAAGCTGCGGAATTTGGTCGTAAAGATATAGCCCAGTTGTTGTTAGCGAATGGTGCTAATGTCAATGCACAAAACCAAGACGGTGAGACAGCTTTAATCTTGGCAATAGATGAAGGTGACGCTGAAATAGTGCAAGCAATGCTTTGTGCTGGTGCGGATGTGAATGCTAAAAATCCGGATGGTTCAACAGCGTTGATGGCGGCGGCGGCGGTTGGCGATAGCGACATCGTATCAGCTTTGCTCGAAAAAGGCGCTGAAATCAACGCCCAAGATATAGATGGTGAAACAGCTTTAAACTTTGCGGTTGTCGAAGGTTATGACGAAGTTGTGGAGATTTTACTCAACCGGGGGGCTGATGTCCAAACGCGAAACAAGTTGGGGGATACGGCTTTATTAGTGGCGGCGTTGCATGGGAGAAACGCGATCGCATCCTCATTATTACAAAAAAAGGCTGATTTCAATGTCCGAAATTTTGGCGAAACTCCTTTAACGCTGGCAGCATTTCACGGACACAGCGAGACTGTCAAGGTGCTGCTGGATGCTGGTGCGAAGCCGAATACACGCGCCAATGATGGGAAAACAGCGCTGATGAAGGCAGCTATGGCAGGACATACGGGCGTGATGCAACAGCTGCTTTCCTTGGGTGCAGATATCAATCTTCAGGATGATGTCGGTGCGACTGCTTTGATGTGGGGTGTGCAGCGTCATCATGTTCAAGTTGTAAAAGTCTTGCTTGATGCTGGTGCAGATGTGAATTTAAAAAATCAAGGCGGCTACACAGCTTTGATGATGGCACAAATGAATCGATTTCGGGATATAGTGCGATCGCTTAAAGCAGCAGGCGCTGTGGATTAAAACAAAAATAGAGTGCTAGGTATTGCCTAACACTCTAACTGAACTCTAAAAATTTGCGATCGCTTAATCAGTGCTGAAAGCTACTGATTATAATCTTATTTGCGCTTCTTACCGTAGCGCAGTAATGCCAAACCACTCAGCACGATTGCACCCATTGTACCTGGCTCAGGCACTGGTTCCGGAGTTGGAGTTGGTTCCGGAGTTGGGGTTGGGGTTGGTTCCGGAGTTGGGGTTGGAGTTGGTTCCGGAGTTGGGGTTGGAGTTGGTTCCGGAGTTGGGGTTGGGGTTGGTTCCGGAGTTGGGGTTGGGGTTGGTTCCGGAGTTGGGGTTGGGGTTGGAGTTGGGGTTGGAGTTGGGGTTGGAGTTGGTCTTGGTGTACCCTGTCCCGTTCCGCTGTCACCGTTAAAACCATTACCATTAATACTTTGGTAGCGAACCCCGAAGTTACTTAGGGTAAAGCTATTAACGCTGCCGCTGAACGCCAGAATAGGAGAAAAAGTACCAGAATTACCAGTAGTAACACCGCCATTTGATCCCCCTTGACAGGTATTACCATCGGTGAAACATACATCAATATCACCGAAGCCATTAGGAAATGAGCCGCTTCTGTCGTTATCAAAAATTCCAGATACGCGGGTATTTCCAGAACCACTGGGCTGTCCGACTCCCAGCAGGGGCAGGTCAACGTCAAAACCTAAGGCAGAAGTTCTAGAAGTGATACCACCACTAGATGTATTCTTTAGCAATATATCAAAAGCCGCCTCGGTAGTATTTCCAACCGTTGTGAATCCTAGAAAGGTAAATACCGCTTCAGATGAAAGACCAGAAACATTGTTTCTCTCTACGTTGCCACCGAAGAAAACGTTAAAAGATTGATTAATATCACTACTATTAATTGTTACGCTACCCCCGCTGAAGGTAAACGCTGAAGCCGGGAGAGCTACTGCTAAAGAATAAACTCCAACTACAGACAGTGCAGATAGTAAATGTTTTTTGTGCAAGTTAAATATTGTCATCTCTTTTCCTTTGTTTCCGTGCAATCTCTTACTTATGGAACTTTATCCCACTCAAATTAGTCTGTCTATACTTTATCGGTGATTTCATCGTATCTTTACGTAATTCTTTCAGATTACTAACTTTTCATAAACTAATAGCTCTAAGTTTTTATCAGGTTCATTATAAGTTTATGTGAATGTCTGTATTTATGAAATTTCCGTAAAATCAATACGTATTTTGATGATTTGTTTATGAGAAAACATGGAAAGCCCTCGTAAAAACAACTTTTTTACGTAGATTTACGTATGATTTCATTAAGCCATGAAGAGGTAATGTAGTTTTTACTTAAAAAATATAGTCAAAAACTAGGAAAGTTCCGGCAAAGACCTTTCAGGCTAAGTGTATTTACATAACCTGTTAACAGCTACAGCAAAGGATAGTGAGCCAGAAGTAAGCTAGGCTAACCTTTGAGCCTCGCGGATGGTATCAAGCCTGCACAAGCTATAGCAATCCTCGCCAGAGTTGTGATCCAGCCCTTTAGATACGCAACTTCTCTAGGAAGTCGCGTATCTCGCCTTTACGAAACATTTAAGAATGCTATAGATACAGGTAGAAAATAATTAACAAGCTAAGATTTAATGAAAGTAGCCTATAAAATTGGCAATCAGCTAAGCCTTGGGCGTTATCCAGGCTTTCTTCCGGTTGTCTGATACACTATTTTTTCCAAGGCGGTTTTATGAATTTATCTAAAGAGCCTTCTCAGTCGTCTGTCCCCTGGTTCTGGATTGGGATGGCTGGGGTATTTTTGCTGTCAGCGTTTTTGAGGTTTTGGGGATTAAGCCGATTTAACACCCTGGTGTTTGACGAAGTTTATTTTGCTAAGTATGGCAATAACTACTTAACCAATACGCCCTTCTTTGATGTTCACCCGCCCTTGGGTAAATACTTAATCGCCGTTGGTATCTGGCTGAGTCGCCTGCTTCCCTTCGGAAACGATGCACGTAACGAGTTGACGGGTTCTTTGCTTTCTCCTTGGAGTTACCGTTGGCTAAACGCCTTTACTGGTTCTTTAATGCCGTTGGTAGTGGGAGCGATCGCTTATCAGTTGAGTCACCGCCGCAGTTATGCTTTGATTGCAGCCCTATTTATGGCAGCCGATGGTCTGTTCTTGGTAGAGTCCCGCTATGCTTTGATAAATGTCTACCTGATTATCTTTGGGCTACTGGGGCAATTATTGTTCCTGTTGGCGTTGAATAGCGGTGCTGGACGACGCAGGATTTGGTTGGCTTTATCTGGTATCTGCTTCGGTGCTTGCGTTTCTGTGAAGTGGAATGGTCTGGGATTTCTACTTGGTATCTATCTAGTTTGGATATCTGCTTGGGTAATTAGATGGGTAGAAAAGAATAAATATAAAAAATTAAATATTAAAGAAGAAAATTCTGTACTCAATACAGGCGAGGAAATACCCCTACAAGAGTCAGAAAATTTAACTTTCATCCAAAAGCTAACGCAGATTGATTTTAGGCATATGCTTTTTGAGTTGGGTGCTATTCCCGCGGTCATTTACCGCCTAGCTTGGATTCCCCACATACAACTAAATCCAGAACGTGGATTCTGGGAAATGCAAAAGCAAATCCTGGGCTATCATCAACGGGTTGGCGGAGATTTAAGTATACATCCTTACTGTTCTGCCTGGTACACTTGGCCCTGGATGATTCGCCCGGTCGGGTATTTCTTTGAAAAAGTTGGTAAGACTCCAGAACCAGTTTCATCTTTAGTTTCTCCTTTCCCCCCTAGCCCCCCAAAGGTGGTTTACTTGGATGTACACGCTATGGGGAATCCGGCTTTATGGTGGCTTTCAACGGTTGCGATCGCAATATTACTATTGATATTATCCCAGCGAATCATCAGGGCAACTACCAACCATAATCTTTCTTTAGTTCAATCAACGGAGTTTGGGGTTGCCCTATTTTTGATATTAAATTATGTTGCTAACCTGCTGCCTTGGGTAAAAGTGACTCGCTGCGCTTTTCTGTATCATTACATGGGTGCTGCTATTTTTGCCTTTTTGGCGATCGCGTGGATAGTCGATAGCTACCTGCAAAGTTATAATCTCTGGCTTCGGGCTGTAGGAGTCACTATTATCTTTGCGATTTTGCTAGCTTTTGTATACTGGATGCCACTATATTTGGGACTCCCATTGTCTCCAGAAAGCTTTGGAAGTCGTATGTGGTTCCGTTCTTGGATTTAATAGCTAGGGTGGGCATTATCCACCCTACTTATCTATTTATCTGGATTATGAAGTCATTACTGAAAATTTACCAATCTCATAAAAAAGCCCTTTTAGTTCTCTTTGCAACCTGGGCACTTTACTTTTTTCTCATATTTATTCGGATGATTGCATATGAACCGGATGGTTTATATGTTGGGCATAAAAATGTGTGGGGAGACTGGGCGCTACACATTGGCATGGTTTCAATTTTTGCTTACAAAGACCCGCAATATTGGTTTGCTTACCACCCCGTATATGCTGGAGGGAAATTAACTTATCCATTCCTGGTTAATTTTATTTCTGGAATGCTAGTAAGAGTTGGATTTTCGATGGAGATGGCATTTATTATTCCATCGTTGATTTATGTTTTCTTTTTGCTAACTGGTATGTATGCAGTATTTTATATAGTGTTGAAATCTAAAAAGCAAACTCTTGTTGCCATATTTATCTTCTTTCTTTCAGCCGGATTGGGTTTTATCAACTTCTTAAGAGATTTTTCCAACAATCCCAGCCTAAAGATGCTTCTGTATCCAGAACAGGAATACAGTAATGCCATTCCTTATGAAGTATATTCTGGAAATTTTGTTGTCGGGATGCTGATACCGCAACGAGCATTTTTGCTGGGAATGGCACTATCGCTTTGGATAATGACTGGTTTAGTTTATATTCTTTTAAATAGAAAACAAGCTATAGGTAATAGAAGAATCCTGTTTGTATTAGGAACATTAGCGGGATTATTGCCAATTATTCATATCCACAGCTTTATAGTCATTATTGTTGTTACAGGTTCTTTATGCCTTATATCCTATGAAAGATGGAAAGAATTGTTATTTTATGCCGTTCCCGCTATAATTATCTCAATTTTCCTCTATTTGATGTTTATTTCTGGAGGAATTGAGAACCCCCAATTTTTTCAATGGTTGCCAGGATGGACATCTACAGGTGGATTAATTGGTTGGTTAAAAATGTGGATACAGTTATGGGGAATAATGTTACCTATAGCGGTTTTCGGATTTTTCTTGCTGAGAAAGCAGCCTTTAATCATTAAAACCTTCTTTTTTAGCTTTTTCTTATTATTTATACTTGCCAACTTCTTTTTATTCCAGCCCATGCGATTTGATAATACTAAAATCTTTATGTGGGCATATTTAGGTTTTTCCGGTTTAGCCGCTGTTACTCTTTCCTGGGGCTGGAGAAGAGGTGGTAGAACTTTTAGCAGATTTGATGTTGTGTTGATGGCAATTGTACTCACCTTTACAGGTTCGCTGGAACTCATCCGCCTTCAGAGAATTGACCGCAATCAAGTTCAACTGGCTAGCGCTGAGGATATTAAGCTAGGAGCAGAAATCCGAGAAAAAACTGATCCTTTAGCTATATTCCTGACTTCAACAAACCATAATCATCCAGTAATGATGTGGGGTGCAAGATCAATCCTAATGGGCTACCCTGGATGGGTGTTCACCTATGGATTTTTGTATCAGCAAAGAGAAAAGGATGTAGCAGTCATGTTTAAAGGAGGTGCAGAGGCAGAGAAATTATTAAAGCAATATAAAATAAGTTATGTAGCTATTGGCCCTAGCGAGTTAAAAAATCTCCAGGCGAATGAATCTTACTACGCACAAAATTATCCCGTTGCGATTCAGAATCAAAACTATCGGATTTATGATGTGAGGAAATTAGGGCTAAATTCAAACGGCGAACAACAGCTAAATGCTAGGGGCAAAGATTGGAGGGGAAATTATTGAAAATTTTTGTTCCAGGTCGCTTGTGTTTGTTTGGCGAACACAGCGATTGGGCGGGTGGCTATCGCCGGATCAATCCTAATCTAGAAAAAGGCTACACGCTTCTGGTTGGTACAAATCAGGGACTTTATGCCGAAGTTAAGGCAAATCCAACCCAGCTGATTCTACACGCTTCTCTGAGTAACGGCACCCGAAAAACGTTGAATCTGCCGATGGAAACGGAGGTTTTACTTGCGGAAGCTCAAAAGGGCGGTTTTTGGAGTTATGCTGCTGGTGTTGCCTACCAATTTCTTAGTCACTACCAAGTTAAAGGACTTGAAATCGACAATTATCTGACAGATTTGCCGATTCAAAAAGGGCTGTCGTCGAGTGCAGCAATTTGTGTCTTGGTGGCGCGGGCCTTCAATCGCGTGTATGACTTAAAGATGACGGTTCGGGAAGAGATGGAGTTTGCCTATCTCGGTGAAATTACCACGCCTTCGGGATGCGGACGGATGGATCAGGCTTGTGCTTACGGAAATCAACCAATCCTGATGATCTTTGATGGCGATCGCGCTGATGTCATTGAGCTTAAAATACAAAAGAATCTGTTTTTTGTAATTGTGGATCTCGGCGCTGGCAAAAATACGCAGGAAATACTGAGTCAACTAAATCAGTGTTATCCCTTAGCCACCAACGCAGTGCAACAAGATGTACAGAAATATCTTGGTTCAATCAGTTCTCAAATTACCCTACAAGCAGTAGACGCGCTACAAAAAGGAGATGCTGAAGAAATTGGTACTTTGATGGCAATTGCCCAAACCCAATTTGACAAGCATTTAATTCCCGCCTGTCCTTCCCAATTAACCGCTCCTATCCTACATCAAATTCTCAATTATGAGCCACTTAAACCATACATTTTAGGAGGAAAAGGCGTTGGTTCGCAAGGGGATGGCACAGCACAGTTTATTGTGAAAGACGAAGAAAGCCAGCAACAAGTCATCGAAATAATTAACCGGGATTTTCCTCAAATGCAAGCTTTAAGTTTAACAGTTAATTCGGATAAAAAAATTCGCAAAGCCGTGATTCCGGCTGGTGGTTTCGGCACTCGTTTGTTTCCAGCTACCAAAGCGGTGAAAAAAGAACTTTTTCCAGTTATTGATAAAGATGGTCGTGCTAAGCCTGTAATTATGGCGATTGTTGAAGAAGCAATTAGCGGCGGTATAGAAGAAGTTGGGATAGTTGTGCAACCAAGCGATCGCGCACTTTTTGAAGAATTCTTTAAAGCACCACTCTCACCAGAACTTTACAAGAAGCTATCACCCCAAAATCAGGAATACAGCCAGTATCTCCAAGATTTAGGGAGCAGAATTACTATTTTAAATCAAGACGAACCGGAAGGCTACGGTTATGCTGTATTCTGTGCCAAAGAATGGGTAAAAGATGAGCCATTTCTGCTGATGCTGGGCGATCATGTTTACTCATCTGACACTGAAACATCGTGTACTGGTCAAATTTTAGATATTTACGAACAAGCCAATCAAAGTGTTGTTAGTTTGACTACCCTTCCCGCAGAAAGCCTTTATAAGTCTGGCTGTGTTACAGGAACTTGGCAGGAGTTAAACTCAATTCTTTCCGTGACCCAACTCTCCGAAAAGCCGACAATTGAGTATGCACTCCAGCATCTTCGTGTAGAGGGAATTGCAGAAGATCAGTTCTTATGTATATTTGGTTTGTATGTACTAACACCGAAAATTTTTGATTTTTTGGAAGAAAACATCAACAACAACAACCGCGACGTAAAAGGCGAATTTCAACTAACATCCTGTCTCGACAAATTATGTAAAGAGGAGGGAATGACAGGATATGTTGTCAAAGGGAAGTGTTATGACACTGGATTACCAGATCCCTATCGGCAGACGATGATTGATTTTAGAAATGTGTCGTAAATAAAGGATTTGTACTTTCACATGAAAAAGCGCCTGGGAGTCTTGCCGTGTTTCGACCCCAGGCGCTTTTTCTTTTAAACTTGCTCCTCACACAAGAAAAGCATATCGCTGTTCAATTCAAGAATAAGTCTGGAGAGTGACACTTTAGAAAGTGGACACCCTTAAAATTTCTGTCCCATGAAAAAGCGCCTGGGAGTCTTGCCGTGTTTCGACCCCAGGCGCTTTTTCCTTTAAGCTCGCTCCTCACACAAGAGAAGCATATCGCCGTTCAATCTAACAAAATGTATGGTACGTGACACTTTGATAACTGACACTCTTAATGCAAGAAATGACGCATACCAGTGAATACCATCACCAAACCCAATTCATTCGCTGCTTGAATCGAATCTTGATCGCGCATACTGCCGCCCGGCTGAACAATCGACACAATTCCCGCCTCTGCTGCTGTTCGCACCGAATCATCAAACGGAAAGAAGCCATCGCTGGCAAGGGTGGCACCTTGGGACTTTTCCCCAGCTTGTTCTAAGGCAATTTTAACCGAGCCGACGCGATTCATTTGTCCGGCACCAACTCCTAAGGTGGCGCGATCGCGTGTTACTACAATTGCATTAGACTTGACGTGCTTGCAAATCTTCCAGGCAAATAGCAATTCTTCGAGTTGATCTGGAGTCGGTTGCTTTTGGGTGACAACTTGCCACTGGGTGGGGGTTTCCACAACATCATCGGCAGCTTGAACCAGAAAACCACCAGCGATCGCTTTCACTGTATTTTCCGGCCCAGCACCCATATCTGGTAAAGTCAAAACCCGCACCTTAGACTTAGCTGCCAGAATTTCCTGCGCCTCTGGGGTACAACCCGGTGCTACCACACATTCTAAAAATGTTTTCGTTAGCGCTGTTGCTGTCGGTTCATCAATCGGCTTGTTTAGGGCTACAATTCCACCAAAAGCCGAAACTGCATCAGCATTGAAAGCCTTTTCATAAGCCTCAGACAAGCTATCTCCTACAGCCACACCGCAGGGATTCGTGTGCTTGAGAATCGCCGCCGCTGGCTTATCCGTAAATTCGGCAATAATTCGCCGCGCTGCTTCTAAATCGACTAAATTGTTGTAACTCAGTTCCTTTCCCTGGAGTTTTGTCGCCGCCGCCCATCCAGAGGCAACTGTTCCAGTTTGATACCACGCTGCCGCTTGATGGGGATTTTCGCCATAACGTAGAGATTGCAGCTGGTTTCCAGAAAGGGTAAAGCTTGTTCCTTCCCTTTCTTCCCCCTGTTTGCTGGTAAACAGGTGAAGGTAGGATGCGATCGCGCGATCGTAGTCCGCAGTGTGGGAGAATGCCTCGCAAGCACAAGCTTGCCGAAACTCTAAAGATGCCTCTCTACCATACTCTTTTAATTCTTGCAAGTAAGCATCGTACTGAGCTGGATTACACAAAACCGTTAGATGCTGGAAATTTTTTGCAGATGCCCTCAACATAGCAGGGCCACCGATGTCAATCTGCTCAATCGCCTCCGGCAAAGTTACACTCGGTTTAGCAATAGTCTGCTCAAAAGGATATAGATTCACCACCACTAAATCAATCGGACGAATTTGGTGATTTTCCAAATCTGCCACATCTTGCGGCAAATCCCGACGCGCTAAGATACCGCCATGAATCCGGGGATGCAGCGTTTTGACTCGTCCCCCCAAAATCTCTGGAAACCCCGTGTAATCAGAAACTTTCGTTACTTTTAGCCCAGCATCTTTTAGGGCTTTGGCTGTTCCACCACTGCTGATGATATCAAACTCAAATTCCACTAGCTGACGGGCGAAATTGATTAACCCGGTTTTATCAGATACACTCAGCAGCGCTAAACGTGGCATGACGGTAAAACTTTCCCTGTGTCCAACATCATTAAGGATAAATGCGATCGCTCTCCTTTTGCACAAAAAGGCGAACCCTGCCCTCACGGCATGGGCAGGGTTCATTTAGTAGTCTTTAATACTGGAAGGCTTTTGTTATAAAAGGCTTCCAGGCTACTGTTCGCTCTTTTACAGAATTACCCATTAAAGAGGTTCTGGAGGATTTCTACATTAGAAATCAACAGGTAGGCGAATGCCGCGCCGCCAATTCCACCAATCAGAAAACCACTGCCATACTCATTCCAACCTTCCTGTGTTTTCAGGGCAGCGTCGGGAGCAGGTGTTGTAATCGTTTGTGTGGGTTCGGGAGGATTACTAGAGGCATACAGAGATAGGGAAATTGTCAAAATGACAATCAAGCCCACCGTTGACATCAAACCAGCCAAATTCGCCACATCGGTGTCCCGCAGCGGGCCCAGCTTAGCAAACGGGCCAATCAGCCAATAACCATGAGCCATGCCAACTTCTAGTCCGCGGCGGAAGGGTGACAGACCTTTGCGATAGGCTGGCAAGTTATTGATGAAAGCTTTCGTGAAACCGGAAGCATTAATCGGTGTTGCTAAATTGCCATTTTGCGGGTCGCCAGCGATGTGAACAACTTCCCGATTTCTGATATCGCTGGGACGATTTTTTGATTCACTAATTGCTTGTACCATAATTTTCTTCACCTTTAGTGAGGGTAATTTCATTCTATTAGTCATTAGTCATTAAAAGCAGCTAATAACTAATGACTAATGACTAAAAAGCTTACGGCATTGGATGGAAAAGCAGGTCTGGCAAATAGTAGATAAAGAAAGCCAAAAGAGCCGCTTGAACGGATATCCAAACAATACCTAGAACCGGGGCTAGGGAAAGATACTTGATGAAATATTGCAACTGCATGAATTATTCTCCAAAACAAGTCAAAGATTTCAATGAAACCTAGCGAATTGAGACAGGAATCTCATCTTCTTTGGCAGTCAATTTACCAGTGAGTAATTCGTTGACTGCTGCCAAAGGCCAAGTGAAGCCGGAGAGCATCAAGCTTACTGCCCGTGGAACATCAATGATGATTTCTCTCATCTCTGGTGAAGCTTCTTTTTTCACCGATTGGATGTAAGAGCGACCAACCCAACCAATCCAACCTGCGATATATAGAAACAGAATGCCAGGAATGATAAAATCACCAGCACGATTTAGGCGACCATCTACAATTAAGTGGGGTAAACCCTCTGGGCCGCAGTATGCCTGAGCATAACGCTCAAAGCGCTTACGTCCGGAATCTGGGTCGAAGTTAGTCTTACGGGCGTTTTCAGCACGTTGCTGGAACGCTGGGGACTCACTACAAGGCACCAGTCCAGCCACTTCATCAGCAGATGCACTTGGGGCAAAGTTAGCCCAAATACAAATGGCAAAAATCAAAGCTAACAATCGTCTCATAGGATTGTTTCCTTTTGTTACAACTTGACAATGTTTGTGTACAAAACAGGGCGCTCGTTTGTACGAAAGCAATCATGTATCGATATATTAAAGTACCAGTGAATGGCGACCGTATTAGCGATTGAAACAAGTTGTGACGAAACAGCGGTAGCGTTTGTTAAAAATCGTCATATTTAAGTAGCAGTAAATGACAACAGTATTAGCGATTGAAACAAGTTGTGACGAAACAGCAGTAGCGATTGTTAAAAATCGTGAAGTTTGCAGTAGCGTCGTTTCCTCCCAAATCTCTGTCCATCAGCAGTATGGCGGCGTTGTACCGGAAGTAGCTTCGCGTCAGCACGTCGAAACTATTAACTTTTGTGTAGAACAAGCTCTCCAAGATGCTCAAGTTGAATGGGGGGCAATTGATGGAATTGCAGCAACCGCAGCACCGGGTTTGGTGGGAGCGTTGTTAGTAGGTTTGACTACTGCTAAAACTCTTGCTATCGTCCACCAGAAACCTTTTGTCGGCATCCATCATTTGGAGGGTCATATTTATGCTTCGTATCTAAGCGACCCAGCTTTACAACCGCCTTTTTTGTGTCTGTTGGTTTCTGGCGGACACACTAGCTTGATTTATGTCAAAGATTGTGGTGTGTACGAAACGCTGGGGGAAACCCGCGATGATGCTGCGGGGGAAGCTTTTGATAAGGTGGCGCGATTGTTAAATCTTGGTTATCCTGGGGGGCCAGTAATTGACCGACTGGCGCGAGAGGGAAATCCCCAAGCTTATCCTTTACCGGAGGGAAATGTGGGGTTGCCTGGTGGCGGTTATCATCCCTACGATTCTAGTTTTAGTGGCTTAAAGACGGCGGTGTTGCGGCTGGTGCAAAAGTTGCAGCAGCAGGGTGGATTGCTGCCAGTGAAAGATATTGCTGCGAGTTTCCAAGAGAGTGTATCGCGAAGTTTGACTAAAAGAGCGATCGCTTGCGCTGTTGACTACGGTCTTGACACTATCGTTATCGGTGGCGGTGTCGCGGCTAACAGCGGACTGAGAAGCCATCTAGCTGCCGCTGCTGCCACTCGCAACCTGCGGGTACTATTCCCGGATCTCAAGTTTTGCACCGACAACGCGGCAATGATTGGCTGTGCCGCCGCTGAACACCTTAATCGGGGTCATACCTCCCGGTTGACTTTGGGTGTTCAGTCCCGCCTTGCTATTACTGATGTCATGCAGCTTTACTAGGGATTGGGAATTGGGAATTGGGAATTGGGAATTGGGAATTGGGAATTGGGATCAGTAACTCTCTCATTCCCCCACTCTTCCCAGTCCCCAGCCCCCAGTCCCTAGTCCCTTCATCCAATAATGTTTTGTATAGTTTCCGAAAACGGAGACTAGCAGGCAACTTTGCTCAACGCGATCGCTCGATTTCTTTGGGACAGCTGTTGCAGATTTAGCTGATTATCCTCATCTATGAGGTTTTCTTTCTGTAAAAGCTCATAAATAGTTAAACACAGTAGCATTTCCATCTGACTAACCTGTTCGCTAAGCCAGTGATGAGTAGCAGCATTGTCCGGAAATTGGTCGATACATTCCTTGGTGTAGCGGCGAAATTCTCTTACCTGGTTCAAAATTTGTACCAAATAGCTAGGACACTCACAGGCGATCACATCCGCTGCCTCACAAATAGCCAGTAGCTGTTCGTCAGGAAACTCTGGTGAGATTTGGATTGTCTGGCTGGGATCGCTCATAATGCTTAAATCTTTGTAAACTTTTCTTGTTTAACAATTTTAGCTTGATAAAATATAAAGCTGACTTTATTTATGGGTTATATATCTTAAGTCTGAAAGCTAAACAAACCAAAAAGCCCAGAATCCTTGATAAAAGCATAAGAGGCAGTCTTGTCCCAAGGATAGGATTAGCGAGCGCTACACCTACCCTATCTTTGAGATAGTTTATCCTTTCTACGAAGAATGAGCCGCTAGAATGTTGCGAATTTGGGTAGCAACTGTCTCTGGTTGCTCCACCATCGACAAATGTCCGCAATCAGGAATTTCCATGACGTTATAACCGCAAGCTTGAAACAGTGGATGAAAGCTTGCCAGATGACGCACATACTGGGGTTCCATCACCGTATCCTTAGCACCAGCAATGAAATAAACAGGCTGCAATAGGCGCGACACCACTTGGGGTAAGCGGTTCACTTCCGCTTCCGTCGTCGAATCCAACAAAGTCAAGAGCGCCGCCTCCTGGTCAGCCGTGAGGAAATCAATCAGCCGCTGCCGTCCCCAAACCCTAGCAATTGGACGTGCCACCTGCGCCCGCGTAAAGGGCAAATCAATCCCCGGCACATAGCACAGCCAACGCGGGCGCACTTTCAACAACTGCTGGCCAGCAGCCCGAAACCGATCAAATGCTGCCTTGAGATAAATCCCACCGCCAGCATTGATGCAGACAACGCCCTTGACACGATCGGGGTGCTGATCTGCCGTCCAAAGGGCAATGCTACCGCCCAGCGAATGACCAATCAGCCAAGCATTAGAAATATTCAGCTTTTGTAACAAAATGCCCAAATCGCGACCATAGGCAGCTGGAGTGTACTGCCAAAGGCTTAAACTGAGAGATTCTTGATTTTCCCCAGTTTTAGACACAAGCGATCGCGTCTCGGCAAGATTCTCCCTGTTTCTATTTTTTATTGCTTCCTGCCTATGTTCTTTTGGCGGAGGCTGGGAACCCCCAAACCCGCGTAAATCATAAGATAGACACTGATAATCTGGGGAGAGTCGGTCAATTAACGGTTGCCAATACCGACGGCTTAAGAGCCAGCCGTGAATGAAGACCAAGACAGGGGTAGATGTTGCAGTGGGAGCCGTCAAATCGTAGGTGTGCCGAACTCCCAGGATTTCTATAGTTGCCATATATTGATCCTATCCTGAAGTTCCGCCTTCCTTAGTTAACAGGTCAGTCGCTAATGGCTTGTAAAAAGCCATTTACCTATTAGCCGTCAGCTTATTAAAATCTGCGCCCCAGCAATCGCTGTCGCACACTTTCAGCAATTTTCTGCCCCAGATATTCCGGGATTATGCTTTCATTAGGCCCCAATAAGTAGAGAATCAAGCGAGTTCGCCCCCGCCAGACTAGCAAGTTGGCATTGACCACCAGTAAATCCTCTTGCCAGATAGCGTACATCACCTTATAAAACAAACCAGGCTGGTTGTCTGCCTCAATTAACAGCGCTGGCAGATGGAACACAGGATCTACATAAAATTCCGTTTCCACCTGTTCCAAACCAGCGTCCAGGTTAAATTCTACGGCCAGCATCTCTTCTACTTCAAAACGCCCAGCCAAAGCCTCCCGAATGGCGCGGCAGACGTTTTCTGAAGTTTTGTCTGTCAGTGCTTTGCTACCACGAGACACCACAAGTTTGATAAAAACCAGCATGGGCGGGGATATCTGACCGTACAGACTGAGACTGTGGATGGTCAGCCCATAGGCAGCCAGAACCCCAAAAATATCACTTAGTAGAAAAGATTGGTTGCGGTAAGCAAAATGCAAGGCACTTTTATTACCTTCAGGTTTCAGCTCAATTACAGCTCTCCTAGTTTTGTAGAGCCGATAGGCGAGTCTAAGATTTTGTAGCTGGATCTCGCTGCTGACAAACTGCTCATAAAACTGAGGAAACGCCCGATTAAAGCGCTTCAGGAGTTCCATTGTCGATGATTTTAAACCCGCTGCCATAGATGGGGGTCAAGACTCGCTTGCCAGATTAAAAGCATTTTGGGACACAGAGCCAAGTCCTCACCAAAGAACCTTCTCTTCTGGTTAATCTCTCACAAATCCTAAAAAAATTACCTACGCGATACCCGCTTTCGGTAAACTTTCCTAAGTTGGTGCCAATAGCCGTTACGGGTTTTGTTCTAAAACTCCTCAAGGTGAAGTAACTAAACAGTAGTATCATTAGAAGCTGCCCGTACATAATTTTCTTTTTTAAGCCTACTACTTAAGTCATGAGGAACTGGTGCCTTTTGCCCTTCCAACAACAGAGGTAGGTTAGGATTTAGAGAAAAGCTGCGGAGTGTGAACCCTCAAGACCCCAGTCTAACTAAAGTCTTGCCTGATTGCGCTGTACTTGCTCCAACACCGCAAGCGATGTGGATAAGCAACGCTTGTAGTGGGTTAAAAGACAGGGCAATTGTGTTATCATCTATTTCGTGATGTTTGGCTCAGATTCGCAGCAATAAGAGGTATCTCAGATACTGAAACTATCTCACTATCAAAAAGTGTACGCGATTCTGGCAATATCAATTGATTTATTAGATTGCTTCGTTACTCTCATTCGTACATGGGCATTAATACCTGTGAAGATCGGGTGATTGGCGCTAGAAGTTAAGCTTCTTTCAGCGTTAACTGTGATCAGTAAATCAGCAAGTCTCATCTGTAAGGTGGGAATTCTACCGCTTGGTAGGAACAGGAAAATATAAATACCTTAGCCACACCTGCATGGGTTTTTGGAAAAGCTTGTTTAGCGGTTCTGACAGCAGCACCGCGTCGAAGATGACGCCTGGTGAAGGTTATGCTATGGAAGGTGCAGGCGATCGCACAGGCAATGGTTCTCGCATCTTTTTTAGCACTGAGCGCGACATTGACCTGTATGAACTGGAAGAACTCTGCGATGCGGTTGGCTGGTCGCGGCGACCGTTACGCAAGGTAAAGAAAGCTATTGAACACAGTTTCCTCGTAGTTTCAATGTGGGACGTGCGGGGAACTCAGCGACGGCTAGTTGGCTTTGCTCGTGCCACTTCTGACCATGCCTTCAATGCCACTATCTGGGATGTGGTAGTTCACCCAGATTTCCAAGGCAAGGGGCTGGGTAAGGCATTAATGAAGTACGCTATCAAGAAACTTCGCAGCGAAGATATAAGTAACATTACTCTGTTCGCTGATCCTCAAGTTGTGGATTTTTACCGGGGAATAAATTTTATTGCAGACCCGGAAGGGATTAAAGGAATGTTTTGGTATCCAGATTAATTTGAAAATTGGTGATCTAAAAGTCAGCAAGTACGCTATAATAAGCAAAGGTCGCTCGTGCAGTATTAGTACACAAACTAATGTACAAAATATTCAAAATGCGATCGCTCAAATTGAACGGGATGTAGCGCAGCTTGGTAGCGCGCCTGCTTTGGGAGCAGGATGCCGCAGGTTCAAATCCTGTCATCCCGATTAAAATAAAAACCCCAAAACCTAGACTAATCAAGGGTTTTGGGGTTTTTATTTTAGGAGAGCTGGGTCAAAGGATTGGTGGCGTTCTCTTAGGATGAGTATTTTGTTAATCGTTCTGGTAGCAGGCTTGAGAAAAAATCAACAACTGCTAGAGAATGAGTATGCAAGCAATCTCAAGTGATAAAAGCACGGTGGTTGGCTCCGTAGTAGTTGATAGTACAACTGAAAAAATGGCTAGACGCTGCCTAATGAACCTCTCAGTAGCCTGTAAATTGGGTATCAAAAAGGAGTTATTAGCGTAGTAACGCATTCATTACCTTACACGGATTACAAGCGCTATAACGCCTCAATCGTGCGGACATTTAAACTTACAGACCCTTCTTAAATCCGGTCATCCCGATTTTTGGGAGTAAAAAGAATTAGCGCCTCAAGGCAACCGAAATCGGAGAGCTTTCTTATAATTTTGGTGTGTGGATTCCTCAGGATCTGAGCAGCTATGTGACAATCAGATGCGGCCGTGGGAAAAAAGCGGATAACCTAGCGAAGTAGGGGCTGGAACCGAGGCGAAGCTTAGAGAGTCATTGTAAGGTGACAATTCGCCGTCATGACACAGCACTACTACTTAGGAAATCCTATTTTCCAGTAGAACGCATTGAGGATGAGAATATTAGCGATCGCTAATATTCTATTGACATTAGGTGTCAGGAAGTAGTATATGGGGGATTAAAGTATTCAAAAATGGCAGTCGCCACAAAACAGCAGAACAGATACAGTTTAGTTAGAAACAAAATTTGACCCGGATGAACGGGGACGGCTTGAAAGAGGAAACATTTCGCCTGGTCTGGACTCTATTTGGTAAGACGAGGTATCCAAAGGAAAAATTTGAGGGAATTCTGATGAAATCATTAGTTCGTTTGGGCGCAACACTGGGTCTAGTTGGTGGTATCCTCCTGGGAGGACTACCCGCAATGGAAAATCTGCGGGCGATCGCATTGCCAGAAGATCAGGTCGTAAAAAAGCTAGCTGAAGTACCCGTATTTACGCTCACCAATGCTCAAGGTGACTTCGTGGTTCGCTCGATAAAGAACGAAAACCAGACTGTTTCACAGGTGGGCTTTTTTGTCAGCAAGCAGGATGCTCAAAAATTTCTCGACGAACGGCTGAAGAAGGAGAATCCTCAGCTGGCAACCACAATGAAGGTGGTTGCCGTGTCCTTGGGAGACTTTTACACGATGGCTCAAGCCAGTAAAAAGAAGCCAGATGGTACAGTTTTCACTCTAGTTCCCGCGCAGCAACAGGTTGAATTGGCAAGAACGCTGCTTACTCAGAGCGGTCAACAAGGACAGCAATTTAACGGTATTCCCCTCTTTGTACCCAAGTTTAAGAAAGATAATAACTATCTGACTATTCCACTGGGCAATGAGCGGTTTATTCCTTTCTACTTTGACAAACAGCAAGCAGTCGCTCTCATAGACCGCTTCAAGCAAGCTGTCCCTGCTGAAGCAGCTAACACTGAGATTCAGGTAGTGGATTTGCAAAGTGTTATTCAAACTTTGCTAACCAGCAATGATCCTGGTCTAAGCAAAATTGTCTTGTATCCGTCCCAGGAGTCAATACAATTTATCCGCACCCTGCAACCCGCAGCTGGGCAGAATCAAGCTCAGCCAGCAAGACCTCAACAACAACAGCCAGCAAGACCTCAACAACCCAGACGTTGAGATATGAACGATCCGCAGTCGCCAACAGTTTCAGGTGGGGAACTCTTGTCTTGGCGCAACTGGGCAAGAGATGCGGCTAAGTCTGCTGATGTTGACCCGATTGAAGTAGACTGGCTGCTTTTAGAAGTTGCCGATGTAAATCGGTTGGCGCTGCGGTTAGATTCTTTCCAAGGCAGAACCCAGATAAAGGTAAAGCTGCCGTTGTCAGTCTTAACCCAGATGTGGCAACGGCGAATTTGCGATCGCTTGCCGATACAGTACATCGCTGGTGTTACACCTTGGCGTAATTTTTCTTTGGCGGTAACTCCGGCGGTGTTGATTCCCCGACCGGAGACAGAATATCTGATTGATTTGGCAGTTACTGCTGCTAAAGAAAGCCAAGTTACGCAAAGTTTAAAGCAAGGACACTGGGCAGATTTGGGAACAGGTAGTGGCGCGATCGCTCTCGGTTTAGCAGATGCCTTAACACAGGCAACAATTCACGCCGTCGATTTTAGCCCGGAGGCTCTTGCGATCGCCCAATACAATGCCCTTAATCTGGGTTTTGCCACTCGGATTCATTTTTATCAAGGTTCCTGGTGGGAGCCTTTACACGCCCTCAAAGGCAAATTTAGCGGCATGGTTTCCAACCCGCCCTACATTCCTAGCAGTTTGGTGCCTTCTCTACAACCGGAAGTGGCGAAGCACGAACCCCATCTCGCCCTAGATGGGGGCAAGGATGGGCTTGATTGCATCCGCTATCTGGTAGAGAAAGCACCTGACTATCTGCATCCGGGCGGTATTTGGCTAATTGAAATGATGGCGGGACAAGCCGATGCTGTTGTTCAAATGTTGCAAGAACAAGGGCGTTACTACGACATTTCAATTCATGCCGATTTCGCTGGAATTGAACGTTTTGCTCTTGCTTATATTAAAAATGAGAAAATTTCTTGAAATGCCTATTTTTATATGGTATATTTAAATTTATACTAAGCTTTTAAATGATTTTCTTCATAATGAAAATCTAGGAATTTTTCAAAAAAGCGGACAGATTTCCATTATCTAAATATACCATAAAAAGGCTATAGCGAAAAATAAAAAGTTAATAATAGTAAGTTAATTTTAAAGCAGAAAATCAAGATAAATTCAATCCAAAATCGCATGGCACAAGTTTCAATTGATGCCCTAATAAAAGGCGCTCTTTCTGGGTGTTTGGTGAGCTTTCCCACAGATACAGTACCAGCATTGGCAGTACAGCCAGAACACTCAGAGCTAATTTTTGCGGCAAAACAGCGGAGTGGAGATAAACCGTTGATTTTGATGGGAGCAACGCCAGCAGATTTATGGACTTTTGTAACTGGAAGTGCGGCGGAATGGGAGATTTGGCAACAGGTTGCTTTGCAATATTGGCCGGGAGCGATAACGTTAGTATTGCCAGCCTCAGAGTGCGTCCCAAGAACCATGAACCCGGCTGATCCCAGCACAATAGGAGTGAGAGTGCCAAATTGCGCGATCGCTGGGAAAATTCTGGCGCAAACTGGCCCCTTAGCAACTACTAGCGCCAATCGTTCTGGGGAGCCACCCCTCGAAACAATGACCGAAATCGAAGCACAGTTTCCCGATGTCTTAACTCTGCTACCCTCAGAATTAGAAACTGAAAAATTGGCGCTTGGCGTTCCTTCCACCGTTGCCAAATGGACAGACAGTAAATGGGAAATTTTGCGGCAAGGAGCAGTTAAATTGGAAGGAACTGGGAATTAAAGACCCTTGATTAGAGATATTTTCTGATGATTAATTTCTAATTCCCCGTACAGGGTAACTTTTCCCCAACTCTCAAAATCTAAAAACCGATATATGTTTATGCCCCAAGACGCTAACTCAAACTTGGAAGCCATTTTAGAGGAACTCAAGCAAACCCAACTTGCTTGTAACATGGCAACAGAAATGGGCCAGTTTAAGGCAGGTTTTTTGGCGCGGACTTCTCATGAATTGCGATCGCCCTTGAACAGTTTAATCGGTCTACATCAGCTAATTTTGTCAGATTTGTGTGACTCTCCGGAGGAAGAACGAGAGTTTATAGCCCAAGCTCAAGCCTCTGCACTTAAGCTGGTAAAACTTTTAGACGAAATTATTGCCGTTGCCAAAACCCAACATGGCACCAATCGGCTAGAAATTCAGCCCGTACAGATAGCTAATGTTTTTGAGCAAGTCTATAACTTTACGCACCTGCAAGCAGCTAATCGCAGCATTGGCTTAGAAGTATCGCCCCCCGATCCAGAAATTTACGTTTTGGCAGATCCGCGACGGTTACAGCAAGTGGTGCTGAATTTAGTTGATAGCGCGATCGCTCGTATGGACGGAGGTAGCATTCGAGTTTCCGCTTCTCCCTCACCAGCATCTGATCATCTCCACATCTGGATTGACGTTCAAGGAGAGGGAACCTCCCACCCTTGGAACGAGCCTGTGGATTTGCTCAATACGGAGAAAAAGACAGAAGAACAGGTAAAAAATCCAGACAAGCAGCCTGTAAAAGAGCCACTGCTATCAGCAGGGATGAATCTGTTAATCAATCAAACTTTGTTGGAAGTCATGCAGGGACGACTAGAAGTGGTGGCGGGACAACCAGCCGACACCCCTGCTACTTCAGCACCAGCCAATACAACCAGGCTTCAGCTTTCGATTCCTCTGGTGACACCAGAAACTACCTAACCTGGACAGGCATAGGCTCAGCTACCGGCTGGTTATTATACAGCACCATCGTTGTACTGGGATTGCTATATTCAAATCCAATACGGGAGTAAAAGCCTTGTTGATAGGTAGTCAACAAGTAAACGCGCTCTACTCGGCTCAGGCGGGGATGGCTGATAAGTGTTTCCACTAACTTGCGTCCGAGTCCTGCACCTTGGTAGTCCGGGTGAATGATCACATCCCAGATAGTGGCACGGTAGACACCATCGGAAGTGGCTCTGGCGAATCCGATTAAGCGATCGCCATCCCAAACGCTCATGGCCGGCTCACTGTTAGCGATCGCCACTTCTAAATCCTCAATTTTTCGACTTTGCGCCCAGAAGGCTGCTATTTGAAACAACTCCAGCAGTTGTTTGAAGTCGATCTTTGATTTATTGTCACAAAACTGGATATGACGGCAATCCATCGTCATCAGTAACCTAGATTTTCGTACTGGGTCATTTTACTAACCAGACAGCAGCCGATTGGTGTCCAACATCACCGAAATTAAATTGATTTTCAGCTAATTTTAGCTTTACCTATTGCCTCAATTACAGCCAACGAGCAGCATCTTTGGCGTGATAGGTGAGAATCAAATCGGCACCAGACCGCTTAAAGCCAGTCAAAGTTTCCATTACCACTCGCTGTTCGTCAATCCAGCCATTCAAAGCAGCAGCTTTAACCATCGCGTATTCGCCAGAGACATTGTAGGCGGCTACTGGTAAATTTGTTGCTTCCTTCACCCGCCAGATAATATCCATATAAGCTAGAGCGGGTTTAACCATCAGCATATCTGCACCTTCAGCGATATCAAGTTCAATTTCTTTAATCGCTTCGCGGGCATTACCTGGGTCCATTTGGTAGGTTCTGCGATCGCCAAACTGAGGAGCAGAGTCAGCAGCATCCCGGAAAGGGCCATAATAAGCTGAAGCATACTTCGCAGCATAGGAAAGAATCGGTATATCCTCATACCCTGCCGCATCCAATCCTTCCCGAATCGCCTGCACAAAACCGTCCATCATCCCGGAAGGCGCAATAATATCAGCACCAGCCTTAGCTTGAGAAACCGCTGTTTTCTTTAGTAACTCCAGGGTTGGGTCATTCAAAACGCGACCAGACAAGTCGCCAACTTGTAAATAACCGCAGTGACCGTGACTGGTGTACTCGCACAGGCAAGTATCGGCAATCACAACCAAATCCGGCACCGCTTCTTTCACCGCCGTTGCTGCTTTTTGCACAATTCCGCAATCGTGCCAAGCGCCAGTTGCATCTGTATCCTTATCTTCAGGAATGCCAAATAGAATAATACCTGGGATGCCGAGGTCATAAACTTCTTTCGCCTCTTCCACAATTTTGTCTACCGATAGTTGATAGACTCCTGGCATAGATTTCACTTCTTTAGCGATTCCCTGTCCTGGCACCGCAAACAGAGGATAGATTAAATCGCTTGTAGTAAGAACAGTCTCGCGCACCATCCGGCGTAGTTGGGGTGAAGTGCGAAGGCGGCGAGGGCGATGTATAGGGAACATGGCGTTTGGTGTAGTTGTTAATTGTTAAAACTGTTTTTTGCTGGTTTAAAAAGTTTATCGTTTTGTTTCCTGTAGCAACTCTATTATTTCGTAAAGTTCTGTGACATCTAGTTACCAGGCTCACCCTGATAGCGAAGGCGGGCAGGTTCTGCCTCCCCCTAATTTTGGCAAAGTATCCTTTTTGACATTTTGCCCAGTAGGAAATCGAGGCACCTCCTATTTTTGCCACATATCCTTTGAAATAAAAAGGCACCCCGCCGGGTGCCTCTAGATTACCGACAAAACAATTAAGCTTCTGCGGTTGCCAATTCTGCCTCAGCAGGTGCTTCAGCTGCCGCTGGCACTGGGTAAACGCTTACCTTCTTGCGGTATCTTTCCTTTCTTTCAAAGGTGACAACGCCATCGACTAAGGCAAACAAGGTATAGTCTTTGCCGACGCCGACGTTTTGACCAGCGTGAAATGTACTTCCCCGCTGACGCACCAAAATATTACCAGCCCTGACAACTTGACCGCCGAAGCGTTTAACGCCTAGACGTTGGGCATTAGAGTCACGACCGTTGCGCGTACTACCTGTACCTTTCTTGTGAGCCATAGTTTCCTCAATTTTTCTTATCTATTTACTATTGTGCTGTAGTTTTATTCCTCAGTTGCCAGAGTTTCCACAGCTTCTTGAGCTTCTTCTAGCGATGTGGTCAGAGTTTCCACTGGCGCAGACTCTTCAGCATCTGGGTTTTGCTCAACCAGCTCTTGCACAGCTTCTTGAGCTTCTTCTATCGCATGAGCTATGACTTCCACTGGCGCGGGTTCCTCAGCAACAGAATCCTCTACCGCCGGGGTTTCCGGGAGTTCTGATGGGTATGGCGCAGTATCTGGATCTTCAAGCACTGGCGTTTGGGCTGATTCTTGCTGTGAGAATAGCACTGAGCCATTCATGCTGATGGAGTTAATCATCAGCTGGGTAATTTCCTGACGATGCCCTTTCTTCCTGCGGGTTTTCTTTTTGGGCTTCATCTTGTAGACGATGACTTTCTTGCCTCGGCGGTGTCTCATCACCGTTCCTTCTACAGTCGCGCCTTCGATGAAAGGTTGACCGATGGTGACATCGCCATCGTTCTGAACGAACAACACTTTATCGATGGTGATATCCGTGTCTGGCTCGACGTGAAGCAGTTCGACATCGTAAAAGCGGCCTGGTTCGACTCTCAGCTGTTTGCCGCCAGTCTCAATAATTGCGTAACTCATGGGATAGTCCTTGGGGTTGCCGTACAGGTAGCTGGCTCATGTTTAGTAAATGACACCCACACCATCAAGGGTGGGGCTACACAAACGAAGCCTGACGAGAGCAGGCTATGTCAGTGATGCCAGCTTTTGGAATGTCTCAACCTGATCCGAGCAGGAATAGACAGACAATCTACTATCATCGTTGATTTTTCGGGTTTTTGTCAAGAACGCGATCGCATCCTATCCCGTCAAATCTGCTGGCAATTACCCACAACCACTCTTTGATTCCATTTGCTCCGCTTGGCTCGTAGATCGTCATGCAACCTATCGCTTTGTCTAAAAAACTAGGAGATTTATTACCGTAGACCAAAAATAGAACTGAAAGGTTGCGATTTGAGATATTAAACTACACTCCCAAAACTGCTGAATGCCCCAGTGTCTATCCTGTAGGAGTGAGCACAGAGGCAGTTGCGGAATGGCACGAGCAAGCTGTGTCTATGTTGTCAAAACTTGATAATATCTTTCAGCATCCTGGGCGATTTCTTCAGCCTTATCGACACCATTAACGATTTGTCTGGCATTGACAAAATCTCGATTTTCTCCACTAATGTAGTCACTTAACCCAACACCAGTAAAAGAGCCATCACGCATTCCTTCAACCAGGATTGTGGCAGCAATTTCAGGATCGGCGGCTAGCTCTGGATTGCCCACTAGATCGACACCCAGTCTTTCTGACCAATTCGTATAGTTAGCCCTGCCAGTGATTTGCACATATCCTCTACCCTTGAACCGAGGCCCGTCTCCAGGCTCGGTATTTCCCAAATCTTCTCTTCCCTCATATTCCTCACCGCTTGCAAGTTCTTCCAAATATCTCCCCAGAAGTGACTCATGGTCAGCGCTCGCCAGAATATATGCAATTTGTCCTGGATCTGTAACTCCACTTTCTTCAGCTTCACTAAGGATGAGAGGAACAGAGGTCTCAGCATATTCCCGAATCTCAGGATCGACAGCAGAAGAGTTAATAATTTCAGTGACATCATACGATGTAGACCCGGCTGGGGGCGGGACGGCAATGGTATCATTAATACCGTCACTTAGAACATGGACTTCGGTGGAATTTGAACCTGTTCCTGCTGTAACAACACTAAAAAGGTCACTGCGACCGTCCCCGTCATAATCCCCAGTTAGGAATTGTGTCGCAACAGGATTTACTCCAATCGGGGTTCCCTCATGTACTATCCAGTCTTGATAGTTGCTTGCGCCACTCAAAACATGGACTTCGGTGGAATTTGTACCTGTTCCTTGGGTGACAATACTAAACAGGTCACTCTTCCCATCCCCGTCGTAATCCCCAGTTAGGAATTGTGTCGCAACAGGATTTACCCCAATCGGGGTTCCCTCATGCACTATGTAGTCTTGATAGTTGCTGGCAGCACTGAGAACGTGGACTTCGGTGGAATTTGTACCTGTTCCTTCGGTGACAATGCTAAACAGGTCGCTCTTCCCATCACCGTCGTAATCCCCAGTCAAGAATTGTGTCGCAGCAGGATTTACCCCAATCGGGGTTCCCTCATGTACTCTCCAGTTTTGATAGTTGCTTGCGCCACTCAAAACATGGACTTCGGTGGAATTTGTACCTGTTTCCTGGGTGACAATGCTAAACAGGTCGCTCTTCCCATCACCGTCGTAATCCCCAGTCAAGAATTGTGTCGCAGCAGGATTTACCCCAATCGGGGTTCCCTCATGTACTATCCAGTTTTGATAGTTGCTTGCGCCACTCAAAACATGGACTTCGGTGGAATTTGTACCTGTTTCCTGGGTGACAATACTAAACAGGTCACTCTTCCCATCCCCGTCATAATCCCCAGTTAGGAATTGTGTCGCAGCAGGATTTACCCCAATCGGTGTTCCCTCATGCACTATGTAGTCTTGATAGGGCGGTGTACTGGGTCTAGGTGGCGACGTAGGGGGTGGCTCAGCACCAGGAGTCAATATACCCTCAGCTTCCCACCGTTCTAGCAGTTCCTGCGAAGCCTCGAAGTGAGGGGGGTCTTCATTATTCTGAAACGCAGCTCCCCAGTAGAAGCCCTCAGCTTTAAAGTAGGGGTATAGATCCACAAGCCCTTGATAGGTCTGACCGTCCGCTTCTAGATCATAAGCAAAATTGCCAATTCTAATGTCGATGGCTGTTCCCCAAGAATGATTTGAGAACTCGTCTAGAAGTTCGCCTTCTACTGTCCTCTTGGCACGAACGCATAGCATCCCTGCTTCCGTCAACTGGCCATAAAGTTCTGGGTTCTCAACTTCGACCTTGTCAATAATTCTCTGAACGGCGTCAACCACAGGCTTAAGCCCCGTTAATTCAAACGGACCTACATTCTGAGTGACCATAAGCTGCCGGAGTTCAGGATCTGTAACTCCATCCATACCTTCACACTCACCATCTAGTTCACCTGGAATTCCGAGAAGCCCTTCCATAAATTCAACAGATGGGGAGGTTAGTCCTTCGTTGATCGGCACCCCGTTGAAGTCTGATGGGATGGGAACGAGCACGGTGGGGTCGCCTGCTAGCTCTACAAGAAATTCTTTTCCGTTGAGAAAAATAGTCGCACTATCATTCTCAGTTTTTAACGCTGCGAGTTCAGCTCCAGCAATAGTTTCACCTTGAACAAGTCTGGCAAAAATATCTCCCTCATCCCCAGAAGAATCAACACTATTCAACTCTCGATCGACATAATGCCCAATTTCCTCTAGCAATACACCAGCTACTGCTTCGGGATTAGCAACATTTTTAGTCAAGAATTCTTCAGATAGATAAATGGTATCTTCACCAAAAGCACCATTCGCCTTTAAGTTAGCAGCAGGAACAATTTCAATTTTTGGTATTGCCTCACCACTTACCAAATTTTCGATTAAAGCATTGGCTTCTTCAGGTTGCCAATCGTCGCCAAAAGCGAGATTCATTTTGTCAATAAATTCTTCATCACTGGCAAATGATTCTAGTTGCTCCTTAGCCGTAGCAGTGGCTAAATTCAAGAGAGCTTCGCCACTAACCGATGTAACATCTCCGGTTAATGGATCAGAATAATCTGAACTTATGGTAAATTCAGAATTGGTTATAGAAAGTCCAAGTTCAGACGTAGAGTTTCCTAATATATTTTCCTTAAAATAATGATCATATTCAACGGGTTTTATTTCAATGTCGGCAATTACTGCTTTTGTTTGGTTACTAAAGCTTCCGGTTTGATTCAAATTAGTATCAAAAGGTTGTAAGAGGCCACTTAAAAAGAGATTACCTTGCTGTTGTCCTGAAATTGGTAAGGATGAATTGGCAGTAACGAGCTGTAGAAAGTCGTGATTGTCCATATCAATTCTTTTTCCTCTTAGATAAAGCTACTTAGGAGGTTATTTATTTAACAACTTGATGGATTACTTTACTTCAGTCTTGGCTCTTAATTAACAAAATTAACGGCTACTATTTTCTACAACGACTATCGCAGGGATGAGTTTATTTTAAGTAATATAATTTAAACTAATCTGAATTTTAAATTTATTGCATAGTGTCAAGATGCGTTGAGCCAATATTAGGACTTACCCATTGACAGGAAGAGGATTATGTAAGTTAAGTCCTACATTGTGTTTAAAGCTGAGGCATACTAAGGAATATTTGTAAAAGGCGTAAGTCGTAAGTTGTTGATTGAACCGCAGAGAGCGCAGAGGAAATAGGGGTAATGGCAACGCATTAGCAATTGATTACTCACAGCCTGTAAAACCACCTTTGTCGCCGGAGGAGGAAACCTGGGTTGCAGAAATTGTGGGGAAGAAAGAATAAGACTGTCAAGGGTAAAACAAGATATGCAATGTAGATCGCTGACCGTCCAGGCGAAGCATTCGGTGTATTAATCTACACTTTTCCCACAAACTAACTCGCCCGAATGCTTCACCCCTACATCGAGAATGCGATCGCCTTCTGTTCCTCTGCGTCTCTGAGGTTTATCAAAACGCGATCCCCCGTAAGAAATGTTAAAGCCCTTACATGGAGAATGCGATCGCCTTCTCTTCCTCTGCATCTCTGCCGTTTATGAAAACGCGATCCCCGGTAAGAAATGCTAAAGCCCTTACATGGAGAATGCGATCGCCCTCTCTTCCTCTGCGTCCTCTGCGTCTCTGCGGTTTATAAAAACACGATTCCCCGTAAGAAATGTTAAAGCCCTTACATGGAGAATGCGATCACTGTGTCTTCCTCTGCATCTCTGCCGTTTATAAAAACGCGATCGCATCTTACGTCAGAAACAATTCCCGAATTCCAGCACTGCCAATTTCCACCGCCAGTGCTGCTAGAAGAAAACCTAGAAGTTTAGTAATGATAACTGCCCCTTCTGGCCCGATCAAGTGGTCTACGCGAGCAGACAGACGCACAATAAACCAAGTCACGAGCATAGCAGACACAATACCAACCACCACGCTTAGATGAGCATCAGGAGACTCAGACATCAATAGCATCACCGCAGTCAGCGTTCCTGGCCCCGCCAAAAGCGGAAAAGCTAGCGGAGTAATTGCCACATCCCGCGTTTCATCAACGACGGGTGTATCCAGTTCTCCCTGGAGCATTTGTAGGGCAATTAACAGCAACAACAGTCCCCCAGCTACCCGCAAAGACCCCATGCTGATTTCTAAATATTTTAGAATCCATTTACCGCCAAAGGCAAATAGCAGCAGCACGCCCGTTGCCACCACACTAGCGCGGTTCACCACATTGTCTCTTTGCTCTGATTCCATGCCCTTAGTCAGGACTAGAAATATCGGTGCATTGCCCAAAGCATCTGCCAAGACAAACACAGCAACAAAGGTTTTGACCAGAACAGAGATATCCACGATTGAAGTTTACGAAATGTTTCCTCAACCGTAATGCGATCGCTATAAAATTTCCCCATTCCGAAGGTCGATCTCAAACTAACAAGTCAGCAGCCCCCAGCCCCGACTAGCGATCGCCTGTTTCTGATTTTTTACCTTAGCCGCCCTGGATCTTCTTTCCCATCCCAGCGCGTCTACCTGCGGTTACATTTCTCTAATCTTTTCCTGAAGAAGCAGCCCAAACAATCGCTTACCTCATCTTACAGAAGCGATCGCCCTGTTCTTCTCTCTTCCTCTTGCGCCTTGCAGCCTTTCTCTAAGACATCATCACTGGTCATTCTGGTGTGCGATCGCTACCCGCCAGTCATACCAACGCCGCAAGACGCTTTGAGTGCAGCAATTCCCGCGACTCTTGCCGTACCCGACCTTCCATTGCCTCTTTCTGTAAAGTAATAAAAGCCGTAAAGTCCTCGAAATCGTACTTTGTCTGTAAAAGTTGACGCAGCTGATCTTCTGCTTCCACGGTTAGATACCCAGTCGCTAAAGCTTGTTGAACAATTTTACGGATTAGACTCATAGTTATTCCCATCAGAACACGCGAATTTCCTATACAGCATTTTAACTGAAGACCAACCTTGCTTAAGATTTGTTTCGCTTTTCCGGATAGATAGACCATATATCTATCCAAAGGAGTAGGCTAAATATCTATATCTAAAAGCTAGATTGTCTAAACCATCACCTTATTACTGCCCACAGAGGCGGCAAAGTAATAACATATATTTTTATGTTCCCAACATCACCAGCATTTAAGCTGATTTAAATAATCCACGAGAGCCACATGAAGTCCTATCTTGCCGCCGCCATACAAATGACTAGCTTGCCAGACCTGGAAAAAAACCTGGTACAGGCAGAAGAACTGATCGATCTTGCCGTGCGGCAGGGTGCCGAGTTAGTGAGCTTGCCAGAAAACTTTTCGTTCCTGGGAAAAGAGGAAGATAAGATTGCTCTTGGGGATGCGATCGCCACAAAGAGCGAAAAATTCCTCAAAACGATGGCACAGCGCTTCCAAATTACCATCTTAGGGGGCGGGTTCCCGGTTCCGGTTGACAGCCAAAAAGTCTATAACACCGCCCTGCTCATCGATCCTTCAGGGCAAGAACTCGCCCGTTACGAAAAAGTGCATCTATTTGATGTTAACTTGCCCGACGGCAACACCTACCGAGAATCTAACACAGTTATGGCTGGCACTCGCATACCGCCAGTTTATCCCTCAAAGCACTTAGGTAATTTAGGACTCTCGGTGTGCTACGATGTCCGGTTTCCCGAACTTTATCGGCACTTGGCGCAGATGGGAGCGGACATTTTCTTTGTCCCAGCTGCCTTCACCGCCTACACTGGCGCATACCACTGGCAAGTATTACTTCAAGCCAGAGCCATTGAAAACACCTGCTACATTATCGCCCCAGCCCAGACTGGGCAACACTATGCCTTGCGGCAGACTCACGGACACGCGATGATTATTGATCCTTGGGGTGTTATTTTAGCGGATGCGGGGGATGCACCGGGGGTAGCGATCGCAGAAATCAACCCCTCTCGCCTCGAACAAGTCCGCCGTCAGATGCCCTCCCTGCAACATCGGGTTTTCATGTAACTTCCCCTTAACAATACTGGCGATATGCGAATAAAGCTGCTTGCCGCCAGTATTGTTGAATGGAAAAAGTCCCGCGAAGTATTAACACCCACACTTTGCACCTTACTTACCAGGCTTCTTTGGCTTAGTAGTATTTTGGGTGCTAGTATTTTTCGGGGCGCTTCCTTGCCGTCTTGCGGGCTTGCCAATGTTAGAAGGCTGAAACTTTTTATTAGTAGCCATAAAAATAACAAACTCTTGAAAAACAACGATATGCAGTTCTACAAGGTTGTTCTGGTTGGTTCCTGAAAGTTTGCCAAGTCACTCTTCTGATAGACAAAAACGGGTAGCTAAAAAGCTACCCGCCAAGGAAAATTTTCTATTTTAGATTGGAGATTAAGCCAAAATCCAAAACTTGCTTAGACAGTCAAAGCTTTCTTTGTGACAGCGCTCAACTCGCCTTTAGCATACTTAGCAGCGAAATCATCCAAAGACACCTGCTTAATCTTGGTGCCTTGACCAGCTGCGCCAAATTGCTGATAGCGATCGCCACAAACCTTCTGCATATACTTGATAGAAGGCTTGAGGAAGTGGCGGGGGTCAAACTCCTTAGTATCTTTAGCAAGAGCTTCGCGCACTGCTGCTGTGATAGCCAAGCGGTTATCAGTGTCGATGTTCACTTTCCGAACACCGCTCTTGATACCCTTTTGAATTTCTTCTACAGGTACACCGTAGGTTTCCGGAATTGTACCGCCATACTGGTTAATCAGAGCCAGCAGGTCTTCCGGTACAGAGGAGGAACCGTGCATCACTAGGTGTGTGTTTGGCAGACGGCTGTGAATTTCTTCAATGCGGCTGATAGCTAGGATTTCCCCAGTCGGCTTGCGGGTAAACTTGTAAGCACCGTGGCTGGTACCAATAGCAACCGCCAAAGCATCTACTTGAGTTTGTTCCACGAAGGCAACGGCTTCGTCTGGGTCAGTCAGCAGCTGGTCGTGAGAGAGAACTCCTTCCGCACCGTGACCGTCTTCTTTGTCACCCATGCCAGTTTCTAGAGAACCCAGGCAACCTAGTTCGCCTTCGACGCTAACGCCGATGGAGTGTGCAACTTCTACCACTTTCCGGGTTACTTCGACGTTGTACTCGAAGCTGGCTGGAGTCTTAGCATCTGCCTCTAAGGAGCCATCCATCATGACGCTGGTAAAACCGTGGCTCATGGCAGAGTAGCAGGTAGATGGGGAATTACCATGATCTTGGTGCATGGCAATGGGGATGTGAGGGTAAGTTTCCACTGCCGCTAAAATTAGATGGCGCAGAAAGTTTTCTCCAGCATACTTGCGAGCGCCGCGAGAGGCTTGCAAAATCACGGGACTATTTGTTTCATGAGCAGCCTGCATAATTGCCTGGATCTGCTCCATGTTATTTACGTTATAAGCAGGGATGCCGTAATCGTTTTCGGCCGCGTGATCCAACATCAGCCGCATTGGTACGAGCGCCATAATATATGATCCTCCTAGTTAGTGGTCGTCAAGTTAATTTGTTCTAGACGAGCGAAATTATTACGATAATCTTAAGATAGTTTACCAGTCTCTAGGGAATTATCTTAGTTAATTCATAGATTATCCCTGACTACAGCAACTATAAGCTTGTTTTATATACCAAGCGCGAGAAAGTCAAAAGTTCTTTTTTCTGTCTTTTGTCTTTTTATATTGGTTTTTATATTTATATGGGTCGCCCGGGATTCGAACCCGGAACTATTCGGTTAAAAGCCGAGTACTCTACCGTTGAGTTAGCGACCCGAAGAAATTTGTATTTTTCGCACCGTTCATAACGATAACACGAATTACTAGAAATGCAAAACTTTTTTCAGACAAAATTTATGGCTAGGCGCACAAGTGTCTCCAAACTGGCTCCTGGTTCCAGGTGAATTAGTTGCTCACCAGTATTTAGCGCATTGCGGGCCGCACTCCAAGGTTCTATGCAGTAAAAGTCTTTGCCTTTGACCGTCCAGAAGACAAAGGTGGAATAGTTGTTGTCCCAGTTGAGGGTTAGCTGTAGGTGGCGAGCGCGATCGCTAACTGTGGCAGAATTCCCGCTAAGCTGTCGAAAAGCAACATCAATTTCATCAGAGTCTAAGTCAAAGGCACCATTAAACGAATGGGTTTGGTGGGTGCGCTGATCCAGGTATTCGGTACCGGGGATTTCAAAGCCTAGTTGAGTCTTTTCCGGTGTCCAGAAGTAAGGATGCAAACCTGTGGAAAAGGGCATCACTGTCCCTGAGTGATTGGTGTAGCGCTGTTGAATTTCTAGCGTATTGTCCAACAGAACGTAGGTGAAGGCGAGTTGAAAGTCAAAAGGGTAAACGGCACGTGTGGAGTCGTTGCTGTTTAGGACAAGGGTAAGGCTTGCTTTGTCTTGAGTCTCTTGGTCGGTAACTTCCCAAGGCTGTTCGCGGGCAAAGCCATGTTGCTTGAGATGGTATGACTGACCGTTAATAGTGTATGTATTTTCGGGTAAATTCCCGCAAATCGGGAAGAGAATCGGAATCCCACCTCTGACACTCAAGTCTGGATTAGCAAACCGCTCTGCATCTAGGTAGAGGATTTCCTGACCTTTGAGACGTAGGCTGGTGATAATGCCGCCTCGTTCGGGAACAACCTCTAGGTGAGATTGAGCAGATTGGTCTGAGAGGACATAGGTTTTGTATTGCTGCTGCTTAATGGCGATCTCAAACACCGGTTTTGTTTCCCCACTTATCGGGTGATCAGCTACCAGTCTCAAACTTTAACAAACTTTTATACCTATCCTCATTAAGTTTATGCCTTTTTAACAGTTGTTCTTCTAAGCTGTCATTAAGGGATGGGTAATATATTTTACTTCGGTCGAACCCTGGAGTCTCCATGCACAAATCAGCAAGAGCGAACAGTCAATCAGTCACCCCTCAAATAGCTCGCCTTAGCTGTGACCCAAATCACAGGTAAATACCGCCTAAAATCACACTTAATGACCGATTTCAATCAATATCCGCGTTTGAAAAGTATTAGATACTAAGAATACACACTCGAAGGATGCACGCCTACATCATGATTCGCACACTTGTACAATCGGCTTTCCAAACAGGTTGCCTCAGCGTTGCTTCAGAGGGATTGATTCGCCAGGTGCTGGTGAACAAATGCTACCAGTCATCGGATTTAGAAGCTCTTCATTCCCTTTATGAGGCAGTGAATGCAGGTCAGATCAAAAGAGAGGCGGGCGCGGGTGTGGCAATGGTATCTTTAGGAGTCCTGGCTTTCAGGCCCTTAGCAGAGGGCTGCAAAGCGTCCTGATTAATTCATTCAGGGATGCCGCAATACCGGAAAGCTACATATATTGATATATTCATAAAAATTTCCCCGTTCTAGCCGCCGACTTTGCCCAAGAATTATTAGAATGATTAATAAGAACTACCAATTGCAGCTTAGATGCGCTTCTTGGAAAAAACGCGAGTAGTAATGTCAAAATTGATGGCTGCCGCAGCTTGACTTGTTTCCCGTCGCTGCTTTTCTCATCAGTAACCTTCCATCTACTCTACTCAAAGCGCTTGTGTGAGACCCGCAACTATTGTCATTCAAGTTTTTCTAGTCAGCCAATGACCTTGAATGAAGATGGAAGCGAGCTTTTAAGAGAAGCAACTTGGCGTCTAAGAGCTTGTAGCTGGGGAGTATTGTGAAATTACCATCTTAAATACCACAGGATTCAAGCTAAACTTTGAGATTAAATCGGTAACATCATTTAGAACCCTCACCTTGAATTTTTGTCCTTACCCTCAATTCCCACATTTTCCTAGAAATCGGCGCCGGGCAGACCAAAAGGCATCCTCGCCAGCCCAAAAACTGGATTTCCAGCCTGAACCTGGAAAGGAAATCCCACCTGCGAGATTTTGGAGAGCGAGTTGGAGGAAAAATTCTTTTTCCCTGTCTCTGTCAGGGAAAAATCCATATCCTCAAATTCGCTTCAAGATTCAAGAATCTGAGGAAAAGTGGGTAAAGATGAAAAGTGGAACTTGCCAGAAGTGGGGCAGTCAAATCGTATCAAGTTGGAAAGAAGTTGTGTACCCAAAAATTGGTTCACAGGTTTCTTACGGATTAAAAACTTATCAGCTCAGGAGAAGCAACTCATGCTACACCGCAAGATTTATCAACTCTGTTGCGATGGTCGTGAGGTCTGTATTTTCTTGCGGGACCAACAACGCTGGATAGAACGCGCTCGCATTCTTGACATTGAAGGAGATTTAGTAACACTCCGGTATGAAACCGAAGAAGAAGATGAAGTTTGTTCTTGGGAAGAAATGGTTCGCCTGGAAAGCATCGGTGCTGTAACTCAGAAGTTGGCTTCAGTACCGCGAGGGAATGTTGAACCTCTTGTATCTGACGATTGCCCAGAAGCTGAGCAGATTCGTCCGACTTTCCCAGAGTCGAATCCAGACTAAACAGTTAAAAAGGCAAAATTTAACTTTTCAATTTTGCCTTTTTAACAATGCAACTTGAAGCCACCACTATAATCGGTACTCGGATTTGGTGGTTGGTACTTCACTCTTCAAGACTTTCTAAGTCGGTATCAGAGGGTGTAGCGTTGGGATGCGCCGTTTCAAAAACTGGACAGTATCCCTCTGGTGTGACTTTAAAACCATAGAGGGGCGAGTCCTGATTCCAACAGCGTTGTCCCCGTTGGTGCAGGCAATTGCCGCAGCATTCAATACTCAGCGGAACTTTGGCATTGCTGCTCTGACTAAGTAGTTCCCGTTGGGACAAGCCGCGCAATACGAGTTCTTCACCCTGCCATCGGGCTTCTACTAAACCAGTGTCAGAAAAGTTAGTAAAGCGGGGGTCAAGAGCGATCGCTTCTGGTAAAGTAATTGTGACCACGGCTCCCAATTCCGACAGTTCCCCTTCATAGCTGGTTTCTGGTGCCGCAGGTTGCACAAACGTCTCGCCTATCGGGAGTTCTACCAACGTTCCCGCGCCTGGAGAATGCAAGTGGTAGCGGTTATGTAACTCCTCTAAACCAGTTAAATCAGCCAAATAAGTCGGGGAGCCGTGAACAAAAATTACGTGCTGCGGACGGAGATTGTGGATCAATTGGGTGGTTCCCAGACCATCCGAATGCTGGGCCAGTAAATAGTCCTGAGCAATCAGTGCTTCGCCGCCAGTAGTCAGGCTGTAGGGATATGGCATTCCCATGTCCCTACGTTGCTGAGGTTGTAATAATACCCAAGGCCCGGTGCCTGGTTGACAGTATTCCCTTAAATCGTGGCTTTCATCGGTGAGGACGATACAGGGAGACTTACCAATCGAGGAACGCTGTTCTGGAGGCAATCGGCGCACACGAGGACGCACCCGCTCATCCCAAAATAAAGATTGATGTCGGGCAAAATTTTGTACTGATGGTGGGAGAGAGGGCAGCAGTTCCAAATAGGCATCGCAACCAGCTGCAACGTTGCCATCTACCCAAATGTCTAAATTTTGACCAGTGAAGAGATGGTGACTCCGCAAGAGCATTAGGAGTTCTTGTCCTAGCCCTAAAGTCGGGACGGGCATTAAGACAGATTTCGCCCCAGCGATCGCTTGATTAATTCGCTCTGCAAGAATGTTTTCTTGGTTTCGTCTGTGGGGATGACGTGCTGTGCCATAACTGCCTTCCACAATTAGCACATCAGGCTCTAAGCCCCGCAGAGCTTCCAGGGGCAAACCTTCCACCAGCCGGGAATTGGAGAGAAAGAAGTCACCTGTATAAAGTAGCGAGTAGGTGCGTTGTGGAGCAGTGTAGGTAAGCAATATTGCCGCAGCGCCTGGTAAATGCCCAGATGGGAACAATTCTGCCGCCAGTCCGGTTTGGAATTCCACAGGCGATCGCATCGGCAAAGCCTGACACAATTGCGGAATATCCTTAGTATCTACCTCTGGCCAATTGAGTGGCAGTAGTTGGGTTGTCACCTCACTGGCGTAAATCGGCAACTGTGGGAAAGCCTGACGTAACGCCAGCAACCCCCGCGCGTGATCCGAGTGTGCATGGCTGCACAGCACCAAATCTGCTGGAGGATTTCCTGCTTTCAAAAGCGGTGAAATATCCGCCAAACCACAGTCTAAAAGAACGCGGTATGGGCCCAACCGCACCAGCAAACATACCCCTTCGTCGCTATGACCAACGCCATAGGGCAAATAGGCTAGATCATCGTAGCCGTGAGATGATGCCGGGGGAGCTTGACTCATTATTCGATTGATATTTGCAATTTAAAATTGTGGATTCCGACTCAATCCAAATCGGTTTAAAATCCAAAATTAATTAGTGGGCAGAACCGTTTCCATGATAGTTGTCTGAATCGTAGAATCCATTCTTGGTGCCAAAGAACAGGCACGATACAGTAAAAAGAATTGTTAATGCCACTAAAACCAGCTTCACATCCATTTGTTTTTATGTCCCCTAAGGCGTAATTAAGTATATTTACGATGAATTGTATCAAAAATAATCAAGTTGTAGAACTTTCCTGGCTAGAACGCCCATCCACGGAAGTTGCACCCGACCTAATTGGCTGTACGCTGGTACGGCAAATGGCAGACGGAGAAATTATCCGAGGGCTGATAGTGGAAACTGAAGCTTACGGGGAAAACGATCCAGCGTGTCATGCCTATCGGCGGCGAACTGGGCGAAACTCGGTGATGTTTGGGGAGGCGGGACGAACTTATGTTTATTTAATCTATGGGATGTATCATTGCCTCAACGTTGTGACAGACCGGGACGGCGTTCCAAGTGCAGTATTGCTTCGGGCTTTGCAGCTAGAGTTAGTACCCGAATGGATAAATGAGCGCGACCGAGTAAAACCATCACGAATCGCCGCTGGGCCAGGTAAACTCTGCCGCGCCCTGCAAATTGACAGCACTCTCAATGCCCAAGTTCTACAACCCGGTCAACCTCTGTGGTTAGAACATCGCTCCTCAGAATTTACATCTGAAATCCTCCAGACAACCCGGATTGGTTTAACTCAGGGGATTGATTTGCCTTGGCGGTGGTATCTGGGAAACTGTCCGGCTGTTTCCAAACTCTAGAGATAAATTTCCTGTCCTTGGTCTGTGAAGCGGACATCTTTAATCTTCCACGCTTGATTACTAATCAGCGTTTTTCGCAAACTGCCAAAAAGAGCGAATTGTTCGCAAGTTGACAAAGAGACAAACTTCCGTTCTTGATTGGGTGCGAGTCGCAAATCAACAGTAGCAACGCCACTTTTTTGATTAACCTTGACGCGATATCCAGCTAAATTAAAGTCCGCTGTGTCCCTTTCTTCCAAAACTTTACCAACCGCTGCTGCTACTGAATTTTTATCTGAGACAGCTACTTTTTCTGGCACTAATTCCTGACACTGATTATCGGGTTGGTAGATGGTGACAGTGACGGTGTTTTTTGAGGTGGCGGTATTAGTTGTGCTAGCAGCAGTATTGGAAATTGTTGTTGGATTAACTGCATTCTCGGTTTTGGGATCAGCGGGAGTAGTAGTACAACTACTTAGGTTGAGGACAATTACCCCAGTTAAAAGCGGGACGATAGATTTTTTTATAAGTTGCATAATTTTTGAAACCTATATTTGGTATTTGGATAGATTGGTGCGATCGCGCCAATTGTGAAATGCACCTTGAGGGGATAGCATATATTTACTGGCATTGCTTAGCGATATCAGTGTAGATTTCTGCGGAATTTATGGACCGAAGTCCATTAGGTGACAGTAAGAAACTCCTCTAGCGTCTGGTGGGCGATCTAGTCTTTGCCAGCGCGTGGGGAGACTAGGAATAGGAGGAAGAATGCTCACTCAAGAAGGACGTGTTGCACTGTCGGATATTGGCGACTTAAATCAGCTAAAGTCGGAATTGAATGGTTTGCCCGCGGTAGATGTGGGGGATTACATTGTAGAATTGCCCCCAGAAAAGCGGGCGATCGCATTCCGATTACTGAAGAAAGATCCGGCTATTGATGTATTTGAATATCTGCCGCCAGAGGTGCAGGAAGAATTGATTAATTCGCTGCATGACAACCAGGTAGTGCAAATTGTCGAGGCGATGCGCCCTGATGACCGGGCAGAATTGTTTGATGAGTTGCCAGCTGGAGTCGTAAGGCGACTGTTGCAGCAACTCAGCCCTTCAGAACGGCAAGCAACAGCGAGAATTCTGGGTTATCCAGAAGGTACTGCTGGGCGCGTGATGACTACAGAATATGTATGGTTGCGGGAAGGCTTAACGGTGGGAGAAGCCTTAAGCAAAATCCGTCTGAGTGACGAAGATAAAGAAACAATTTATTACGCCTACGTCACTGACAACAACCGCAAACTGGTACGGGTGGTGTCTTTGCGGCAGCTGTTATTTTCCATTCCCGATGCCCTAATCCGGGATATTGCTAGCGATCGCGTTGTCAAAGCTACTACGGAAACGCCCCAGGAAGAAGTCGCGCAACTAATGAAGCGTTACGACCTGATTGCAGTACCTGTAGTTGACCGCGAAGACCGATTGGTGGGGATTATCACCATTGACGACGTGGTGGACATTCTAGAGGAGGAAGCAACTCAAGACATTCAGAAACTCGCTGGGGTGAGTGGTGGTGATGAAGCCGCTTTGTCGCCTCCTCACGTTACGCTTCGCAAGCGACTGCCGTGGTTGTTGGGTAATATTGGTTTGTATATTGGTGCGGCGAGTGCGATCGCGCCCTTCCAAGGTGTAATTTCGGTTGTGCCAGTTCTTGCGGTCATCATGCCAATTTTGTCTAACACCAGTGGCAATGTCGCTATTCAAGCTTTATCCGTGACAGTACGCGGACTCGGTGTAGGTGAAGTGACACCGGAAGATACGTTGAAAATTCTCCGCAAGGAAATCTTAGCGGGGTTAGGTACGGCTTTAGCTTTAAGTTTTGCCCTTGGCATCCTTTCGTTAATTTGGTCGCCGCCAAATGACCGATGGGTGGCTTTAGTTGCAGCAATGGTGATGGCTGTTAATGTTATCGTAGCCGCGACTTTGGGAACTTTGCTGCCAATGGGTTTGAAGCGGGTTAACCTCGATCCAGCTCTAATTAGTGGCCCGTTATTAACTACAATGCTGGATGCAGTGGGATTTTTGACCTTCTTATCGCTGATATCGGTTGCTTTGAAGGTAGTAGCCCACAATTAAAAATGTAAAATTAAAAATTAAAAATGAAAGAACATATCTTGATTTTTTAATTTTTAATTTTTAATTATTTTTCTGATGCCTACTACCAATTGGACTCGTCACCACATTCTTTCCTTGGCAGATTTCACGCCAGATGAATACGACACTGTGCTGCAAACTGCTGCCAGTTTTCAAGAGGTGCTTTCGCGACGCACGAAGAAAGTACCAACGCTACAAGGTCAGGTAGTCGCTAATTTGTTTTTTGAATCTTCTACCCGTACTCGCAGTAGTTTTGAACTGGCAGCAAAGCGCCTCTCTGCTGATACGCTGAATTTTGCAGCAGCAACGTCTTCTTTGACGAAGGGCGAGACAATTCTGGATACGGCGAAAACCTATCTGGCAATGGGTGCGGATATGATGGTGATTCGCCATCGGGAGGCGGGAGTGCCGCAAGCGATCGCCTTGGAAATGGATCGTTTGCGATCGCGGGTAGGTGTCCTCAATGCTGGTGATGGTCAGCACGAACACCCTTCCCAAGCACTCTTAGACTTGTTTACCATCTGCACTCTTTTAGACCCAGACCACCCGCGACTCGAACTCCTCAAAGACAAAAAAATTGTCATTGTCGGCGATATTCTCCACTCGCGGGTAGCCAGATCGAATATCTGGAGTTTGACAGCGACAGGCGCAGAGGTTCATCTAGCTGGGCCACCCACTCTTTTACCCCAGCTTTTTGCCGCCTACGGTAGCGAGATTCAGGGAGAGGCAATTCCCCAATCCCCAATCCCCAATCCCCAACGAAAGCTATTTCTCCACTGGGATTTAGAACCAGCTTTACAAAATGCCGATTTTGTAATGACGTTGCGGCTGCAAAAGGAACGTATGACTCAGCATTTGCTGCCTAGTCTGCGAGAATACCATCAGCGCTATGGGATAACACGCGATCGCCTGAAACTCTGCAAACAGGATGTTAAAGTGCTGCATCCAGGGCCAGTTAATCGTGGCGTGGAAATTAGTTCTGACTTGATGGACGACCCCCAGTTCAGTTTAATCTCCCAACAGGTGACGAGTGGCGTTGCCGTCCGCATGGCACTACTTTACCTGATGGGCAGCGGCAAATCTTAATCTGTGGGTGGGCATCTTGCCATCCCCTCACTGTTGACCTTTTCATGGGCTTAGGGCGCTGGATCGATCACAATAGATCCAGTTCCTTGCTCAGGATTTCAACTTGATGAATGGTGTCACCAGTCTTTTAAACACTCCCACTCAACACCACAAAGGAGACAACTTTGCCATCTCCTTTGCTCCCTTGTCACTGGAAGAAGTTTATGGCTTAGCAGATGACCCAGGTAACGGTGCAATTGTGGTGATGAGTGGAATGGTTCGCAATCAAACCGATGGTAAACCAGTAGTTGCCTTGGAGTATCAAGCTTATGAGCCGATGGCTTTACAAATCTTTAGACAAATTGCCGCTGATATCCGCCAAAAATGGCAAGATGTCAATCGGATTGTAATTCACCATCGCATCGGACGCTTAGAAATTGGTCAAATCAGCGTGCTGGTAGCTGTGGGTTGTCCTCACCGTTCGGAAGCCTTTGAAGCCTGCCAGTATGCGATTGATACCCTGAAGCACAACGCCCCAATTTGGAAAAAGGAACATTGGGCGGATGGTTCTAGCAGTTGGGTGAGTATTGGTGCTTGCGAAACTCAACAAGAGGGTTGCTAATTGGCATTTGTTGCAAAACTTTAAGTTTTTAGGTGTCGTAGATTGCAGTTTGTAACTATTGCTTTATCTCCGGAAAATTATCCTTTAGACTGAGTTGCAATTCATAAATTTGAGATAAGCAGGGTTAGATAAATGCCAAATCTGCACTGGCACGATTATTTACTTTTCGCTTCTTTAGTTGCTAGTATTGCGGGACTTTTTTTACTATCTGATGGCGACTCAACTCAAGCGTCGGAGCTTGAGATAAGTGAGCAAATGCTGTTATCAATGAGCTTTTCTTACTGGATAGTGCACTGCGTCATGGTAGGTATCCTGAAGCTTTGGCATCCTGAGTGGGAAATCTTATCAATTAATTTGAGGTTGACGGCTGCTTTTTCTTACTTGTTGACCTTTTCTTGCATACTGTCTCTCCCGCTACATAGAATGTCAGTACGTCAAGTAGAGTAATGTCAAATTGGGATTTTGAATTGATTCAAAGTATTAGGTTGTTAAGCGTGATTAACGCATCCTATAAATAGAAGGAAACAGCCACTCAATTGAATCTTGTCAAAAAAAATCACCCCATTTCCAAGAAACTTGGTAGAAATATGGGGTGATTTTAACTTAATGAGTTTAGGCTAAGGTACTACGGACAACGGCCGACATTCAATGAGTTTGAACTAGGATAGCCGTAAGAAATCCATCCGGCAACCGGGGCGGTAATTTGTACCCAAGCACGGCGATCGCTATCGTAAGTTAAGTCTGGAGGACTCTTTGCGAGAGTAACACGATCGCCAAGTCTGATTCCACCAACTCTGGTGCCAGTTTTGTTGGGGCCACTACGGATAGCCAAACCCTCACTTCCTCTGTACGTAACTACACGACAGAGGCTGGAAGGTTGAGCAGGGGGAGGATTGTTTGCTCCAGTGCAGGGTTTAAGGTATTGTGCCTGTATGTAACCCGTAGCAGGTGCATTGATGGCGATCCAACCAGCACTACCATTATCTGCTAGAGTAACTGCTTCGTTGGGAGCTAAGGTTCTAATCGTTTGACTGGTGGTTGAACGCTGTGCGTAGATAAAAATCCGCTGCTTAACGGCGCGGCACTGTCCCACAAGTCCCTGTGCTAGTAGCAACTCGCCCTGAGGCTGAATAGAATTTGGTTGTGATTCTTGAATAGAGCTATCTGTGGTGCTGTTAGTGACCGCAGTGGCGGAGACTTTCAAACCCCCTACAGCGGTTAATCCGACAGCAAACAGGGCAACAGGCATTGCCCAGTGGCTCTTTGTTTTCATACGCTACACTCCTCATCTCACCAAAACGTTTGTGTTAGAAGCTTCCACATCGAAAAGCATCCCCGCAGTCGAGACTTGTTTTTCATAATGGTTGACTGATTAGCTGGCGCATCTCTATCAACCCGTCCCTACACCACTAAGCAATAGGATCGTTAAGTTTGCGGAAGCTTCTTAGTCAAATAGCATACAGAAAAATTAGTGCTAAATACATGAAAAAGGGGAATATTGTCAAGCAGTGCGGAGGAAGTGAAGCTATTGGGTAGGCCCGTGTGGGGCAGGCAAGATGCCCCTCATCGTTACAGAATTTTCTTTTAATAAATGAAACCACCCTGGCCTTGCCTAATCAGGAAGGGAGGCAAGGGCAGTTAGGTTCGTCTTATAAGAGGAAGTATGGCATTAAAATTGGGCAGGCAAGATGCCCGCCCTATCAAAAAAACATTTTTTCCCAACTTCAAAAATTCACCCGGACATCAGCCAAACGGCGATTCCGTCCCACCGTGAGAATTGCCGAAGCGGGACGACGAGCTAAGAAAGTTTGCAAGTCTTGAACTCCCCTGAGACGACGACCATTAACAGCAATGATTCTGTCTCCGGGCCTGATTCCGATATTCGCAGCTGGCGATCCTGGCTGTACCCCCACAACTACCAGTGTCCCTGTATCTACAGTCACACCTAAACCACGAGCTGAAGGCAAAGAGGGACTTTGAGCGGTAGTAATGGGGGGAGCGGTTCGGTTACGGTTTTGTTGAATAAAATTTCTGGCAACTGTCGCACTGGTAGCGAACCCAATCCCCGTATTGCCTCCGCCACCGGGACTGAGAATGGCTTTGTTTACACCGATGAGTTCGCCTTGCGAGTTGAGCAAAGGGCCTCCAGAATTGCCCGGATTAAGTGCTGCATCCGTTTGTAAGTCCCCATTGCGACCAACACGGCTTAAGATACCTGTTGTCAACGTTCCGGACAATCCAAAGGGGCTGCCAATAGCAAAGACCCGCTGACCGACTTGAATGCTTGCCGGATTGGACAGCTTTACACTGGGGAAGCGATCGCTTGTATTTAATCTTACTAGCGCTAAGTCATTCGCTCGGTCAGTAGCAATTACTTGCCCGGTATAGCGTTTGCCTGTAGTGGTACTGACGCTCACCACACCACCTCTGGCGCTGCGAATCACGTGATCGTTAGTTAACACCAGTCCTTCTGGACTAACAATAGTGCCAGAACCGGAACCTCTTCCGGTACTGATGGTAACTACCGCCGGACTGGCAGTGCGATAAACATCAATGCTAGTTTGTTCTTCACCTTGAGCTTGGGCAAGAATCGTGGGAACGGGAACACTGCTCACAGCAGGCGTATTGAGCAAACAAAGGGAAGCAGCACACAACAACCAGCGCTCAGGTTTCATGACACTCAAAGGTAAGTAGCCGAATTTAAGAGGGATGACTCAATAAGACTGATGACGCAAATCGACCCAGCGTGTTTCCTTTGTAGGGATGTGTAGATTGCGGCTACTGCCCATACCACGCTGTCAGCGCCACCGCAAGGGCATCTGCGGCATCGTCTGGCTTGGGAATATAGTCTAAATTTAATTCCCGCGCTACGGCTTGCTGCACTTCCGACTTATCAGCATTACCCATGCCAGTCAGCCCCTGCTTAATCTGTGCTGGCGTAAATTCAACATAGGGGACACCGTGCTGTGCCAACACTAACACCATTATCCCCCGTGCTTGAGCCACCAAAATTGTGTTCCCCATCCGATAAAAGAACAATTTCTCAATCGCCACCAAATCGGGTTTCCACTGATCCAGCAGAGTGTGCAAATCGTCGTAAATTGTGCGGAGTCGTTCTCCCATCTCCGTTTTGGCGGAGGTTTGGATAACGCCAAAATCCAGCAATGTTGCCACTTCTGACGCGGTTTGTACCGGGCGCTTGGCGGGAGGAAGATTCGCCACAGCTAAGCAGTCAGGTGGTTTGCAGAGAATTACGCCAAATCCTAATGTGGCAAGTCCAGGGTCTAATCCTAAAATTCGCTTTTCCATTTAGCCTTTACGGGATAAACCAAGCGAGCTTCCGCCTAAAATGGCGACTCAAGCTGACTTCTGATGCAATGTTTATATTAGCTCCCTCTAATTCCTGATTTTGCTGCTGAACGTCGCAAGCGTATCATAAGCTCAGTTAAAAATTTGGAGACAAACTTTATTAGTTTCGTATGTCACATCCCAAGAAGCTGCAAAAAATGTATTCTGATGGGCAAAGGCTCCCTGTTGCTCTTTAAAAGTGGCAACTTAGACACAAGTGTGCCAGTCCAATCAAGTCGTAGAGGCGATTTATGGGAGCGTTCCTATTTCAGTGATTTTGCGCCCTTTCTCGTTAAAGTCGAATCTTGCCTTCGTGTTCCCCAGGAATCAGCAATGTCAAACGCTATTTTTAAACAAGCTTTACGCACCCTGAGACAAGAGTCGCACATCCCCTGGGGTTTGAACTCCAGAACTCCCCACCGAGTCAATAGCTGGTTTAAATGGTTGGCTCCCGGATTGTTGGTAAAACGTTGGTTGGTGATTAGTGCGGGTGGTGTGCTGCTAACCACTTTGGGTTTGGCAATTTGGGTGAAGCTGACGCCGATTTTTTGGATGATTCAGTTCATTGGGGAGCTACTGGAAACGATTACCACCATCCTTCCTAACTATGTGTCTGGCCCCATTGCGATCGCTTTCGGCGTATTTTTGATTTTTTTGGGGCAAACTCGCTCTATGGGAGCGATTACCTCGGTGCTGAAGCCCTCATCAGATGAACAACTGATTGATGTGCTGTTAGCTCATCGTAAACTGAACCGAGGGCCAAAAATTGTCGCAATTGGCGGCGGTACAGGGCTTTCTACTTTGCTTAGGGGATTGAAGCACTACAGCGCCAACATTACCGCTATTGTCACTGTGGCAGATGATGGCGGCTCTAGCGGTCGTCTGCGGCGGGAAATTGGGGTGCTACCTCCTGGGGATATTCGCAACTGTATAGCAGCTTTGGCAGACCAGGAGAAGTTATTAACAGAACTGTTTCAATACCGTTTTAAGGCTGGGGATGGTTTAGTAGGTCACAGTTTTGGTAACTTGTTCTTAACGGCGATGAGCGATATTACTGGGGATTTGGAGAGAGCGATCGCTGCTAGTTCCCAAGTTTTAGCTGTGCGGGGACGGGTCTTACCAGCAACATTGAGTGATGTTCGTCTTTGGGCAGAATTAGAAGATGGGCGGCGGATTGAGGGAGAATCCAGCATCACGGAAGCGGGGGGTAAAATTAAAAAAATTGGTTGCATTCCCAGCAATCCCCCAGCCTTGCCCAAAGCTTTACAGGCAATTCATGAAGCCGATTATATTATCATTGGCCCTGGTAGCCTTTATACCAGCGTGATCCCGAATTTGTTAGTACCGGAAATTGCCGCAGCGATCGCCCAAAAACAAGTTCCGATCATCTACGTCTGTAACATTATGACCCAGCCAGGGGAAACCCAAAGCTACACTGTCTCAGACCACATCCGCGCCATTGACGCCGCCTGCGGTCAACAATTATTTAACGCCGTCCTGGTACATAAAAAAGTTCCCTCTGCTCATACTCTGATTCGATATGCTCAGGAAAGTTCTCATCCGGTTTTCTTAGACAGAGAAGCTGTGGGGGAGTTGGGACGACGAATTGTTCTGGCGAATGTGATGGATGAGGATGAAGAAACAGGTTATGTAAGGCACGATCCTCAACGTCTAGCTAGGATTTTGCTGAGGTGGTATAGTCGCGCTCAAGGGATAGAGTTAGGAGTTGGAAGTTAGGAATTGCAAGTAATTTCTCTGCTAGATGCAACAGCTACGCGATCGCTGGGTGTAAATCTTGGGCGATCGCTAAGTGCTGGTAGTACGATTTTGCTAGAAGGAGACTTGGGTGCTGGCAAAACTACTCTCGTTCAAGGCATTGGTGAAGGATTGGGCATTATCGATCCAATTGTTAGCCCCACCTTCACCTTAATTAACGAGTATCGAGAAGGACGCATTCCTTTGTATCACCTGGATTTATACCGCTTAGAACCTACCGAAGTGACAGCGTTAAACTTGGAAACTTACTGGGAAGGAATTGAAGTCCCTTTGGGAATTGTCGCCATTGAATGGGCGGAACGTTTGCAGTATAAACCGTTAAACTTCTTGAGCATCCAGTTAACTTATTCAGCTGATAATGGTCGTCAAGCTGAACTTGTCCCCGCAGGTGCATTTAATTTCGGGTCATTAAAGATTTAAACGCTTTAGGCAGCAAAGGTAGGCAAAGTTCTTTGCCTACCTTTGCGTTTAAATCTTGCCCTTTAAAAAGTTACACGGTAGGCATCATGCCTACCGTGTCAACTCTTGTTGTATTATTATTTAACTATAATTACAAGAGTTTGTCAAGCAGTTTGTGCGGAAAAGACTGACTAATTTAAAAGTTAGAAATTAGCCAAAAGATAAAGCTTGACCGCGAACTTCTGTATTAAGTTTGCCTCGGTCGTAAACAACCTGAGCGCCGACAATAGTAACAACAGGTCATCCAGTGAGGTTCCAGCCTTCAAAGGGACTCCAACCACATTTAGTAAGTAATTCCTCGCGCAAAACAGGGCGGTAATTGTTCAAATCAACAAGGATTAAATCGGCATCACAACTAGGAGCGATCGCGCCTTTTTTTGGAATATTATAAGCTTGGGCTACAGCCGCCGACATCCAGTTAGAAACTTGGACAACACTACAACGTCCCTGCATAGCCTGAGTTAACATCAGCGGTAGAGATGTTTCAACACCAGGCATTCCCGAAGGAGTATTCGGGTAGACTTGGGCTTTTTCTTCCAAAGTGTGGGGAGCATGATCGGTAGCGATAAAATCAATTACACCATCGAGAAGAGCTTGCCAGAGAACTTCGTTGTCATGAAGCGATCGCAAAGGCGGATTCATCTGCGCCAGCGTGCCAATTTTTTCATAAGCGCTAGTGTTTAGCAGCAAATGTTGCGGCGTTGCTTCCGCAGTCACCCAACTCGGTTTATCCTGACGCAGTAACTGGGCTTCCTCAGCTGTGGACATATGCAAAATATGTAACCGTCGCTGGTATTTTTTAGAAAGATTTAACGCTAGTTGAGTAGCATTAAGGGCAGCTTGATTATCCTGAATTTGGGAGTGAATTGCGGGATAGTTGATTCCGGCAAATTCCTGACGACGTTGATTAATTCGGGCTTGATCTTCAGCGTGAACCGCAATTAAGCGATCACCTTATGCAAAAATCGACTCCAGCGCCGTATCCTGATCCACCAACAACTGACCGTGCATCGATCCCATAAAGAAAAGATTTTAATCCCAGGAGTCGGATGCGCCTCTAAAAGATCCGGCCAAATTTCCGCCGTTGCCCCAATAAAAAAGCCATAATTAACTAAGCACTTTTCTTGCGCCCGCCGCAGCTTGTCATCCAAAGCCGCCTGCGTAGTTGTCAGAGGGCGAGTATTAGGCATCTCCAGAAACGACGTTACCCCTCCCTTGGAACAAGCGCAACTCGCAGTAAACAAGTCTTCTTTGTGTTCCAACCCCGGTTCCCGGAAATGTACCTGCGGATCAATAACTCCCGGCAACAAAGTCAGACCCGAACCGTCTATTTCTTTACCAGAGTCATCTTTTGGGATTTTTGACGCAACCTGGACAATTTCCCGCCACGAGTTTCGACATCCCCAATTAAAAACTCACCATTGGGCAGAAGAATGTTAGCGTTGCGGATAAACAGAGAAGAAGCAGAGGACATGGCAATCAGTGGTTTATGCAATCGTCAAGTGAGCGCGAAAAGTGTATGCTGTGCTTAGACTTTACCGCAATAAGGCGTTTTTTTTTAACTGGGCCAAGACAATTACGGTAAACACGCCAGCCAAATATTTTTAATGATGGCAGGATGTATTTAGGCAAAATTTAGACAAAATATAGGTAGAAACAATGTTTTCCTTGATATAAATCATTAGATGGGTAATCCGTTATATCCCTTTGCTTTGAGTGATTAACCGTTTATGACTGACGTGCAGAATCAAGAACCAGACAGCAAAACCCAACAACAAGTTGAAAATCCCTTTATAGAGGGAATTAAAACGATTGGGCTTAGCGCCATTTTAGCCTTTGGAATTCGCTCTTTTGTAGCGGAAGCACGCTACATCCCTTCGGGATCGATGCTACCAACGCTACAAATCAATGACCGTCTGATTATAGACAAGGTTAGTTACAAGTTTACCTCTCCAGAACGGGGAGACATTGTAGTATTTAATCCCACCGAAGCCCTAGAAAAGCAAAATTTTCACGATGCCTTCATTAAGCGGGTGATTGGTATACCGGGAGACAAAGTAGAGGTGAAAGGGGGACGAGTTTATGTCAACGATCAAGCCTTGCGGGAAAAATATATCGACGAACAGCCTAATTACCGTTATGGCCCAGTGAAGGTGCCACCTAACGCTTATTTGGTACTTGGTGATAATCGCAACAACAGCTACGACAGCCATTACTGGGGTTTTGTCCCCCGCGACAAGATAATTGGTCGAGCGATAGTACGTTTCTGGCCTTTGAATCGCGCCGGAGAAGTGGATCAGACTCCGGTTGATTCCTCGGATAAGCAAGAAAAGCCCTGAACTAAAGTACTCTTCGAGAAGCCGCTTCGCGTCTACGGGGCTAATAGCTAAAGTCATCTAAAGATGACTGGGTAAATGTTTCAACCCGTTAAAACTGACATCTTGCAGCATTCTCAAGAAGTGGGGTTGCAAAGCCGGTAAAAATCTGAAAAAAAGGGCGTAGAGAAAAATTCAACAAATGGTCAATGTTAACCATCCTGAGTTACGCCCAAGGAATAGTCTATAGCCTGATGCAGCTGATGCCGAGTCGGTATCAACAAAACAGCTTGCGAGCTTTACTCGGACTGTTTTTGTCAGCGACGGGTCATAGCTTACCCGAACACAGCCAGACGGTAAGCGCTAGTGCCCTAAGTCGATTTCTCAACCAGTACAACTGGTCAACGCTTGCCGTTATCCGGAGCATACGAGCACAGATAGTGGCACAAATCCAAGCGGAACGACCACCAGGTCGGCGACCCATCTTACAGGTGGTATTCGACATGACCACCATAGAAAAAGTGGGCAAGTTTAAGGGGTTAGGCAAACTCATCCGTGTGTACAACGGGAAACGAGGACTACATCTGGTTGTCCTTTACATCCTGTTGGGAAAGCGACGAATACCGTGGGGATACCGTATCTATCGGGGTAAAGGAGAGTTAACACCGATACAACTAGCACAGCGTCTGATGTTGACCCTTCCCAAGACACTGACACAAACTTTTGAAGTGCGTATTCTTGGTGATACTGCCTTTGGTAGCACCGAGATGCTCACATGGATCAAAAAACGCCAGCGCACTCATGGCATCTTTGGTGTTAGCCGTGACCGACGTTTAGCTGATGGTCGCCACGTCTACAACGTGCTGGCTCGCGGTCAGCAGGTGTATTTGTGGGGACTGGATTTCCCCGTCACACTATCCTGGTATTGGTTGAACAAAGATGATGGCACTAGAGAAAAACGGTTTGTGGTGTCTACCAAACCCCTGTCGGGTATTTACATCACCCTTTTAGGCAGAAGGCGTTGGCAGATCGAGGGCTTTTTCATTTCTGTCTCTGGCTGGCAGTATGGCTAATTGAGAATGGTGCAAGATGTCAGTTCAAACGGGTTTAAGTTTTAAGCCTAAAATTTATTTAAGGCTTTTGCCAGTCTGATGGCTAGTTCATTTATATTAGCCGTGACTCCAATTTTGGACGACGCGACCCTGCAACTGTTGACCTAACCAGGGAGTGTTTAGTGAGAGGGATTTCAGGTTTTGCGTCTCGACTGTCCAAGTTAGCTGGGGGTCAAATAAAATAATTTCCGCGAGTTGACCAGCTGCGATCGCAGCTGGTTTTTGTTGTAAACACTCAGCGGGACGGGTACTCAAAACCCGCCACAGTTCCCAAGAACTCCAGTCGCCATTCTCAACCAGGGTGTGCCAAAGTAGCGGCAAAGCTAACTCTAAACCAATCGCGCCCGGTGGTGCTTCGGCGAAGGCGACGGTTTTTTCTTCGTAAGTGTAGGGAGTGTGGTCAATAGCGATCGCATCAAGTACCCCACTCCGCACACCATCAATTAATGCTCCTTGGTCAGATGGATTGCCCAAAGGCGGTTCCACACGTAAAGAAGGATCATAACTCCCCACATCCTCAGCATTCAGCAGCAAGTGCATCCAAGTGGTACTCGCCGTTATTGGCAAACCCCGTGCCTTAGCATCCTGAATTAGCTTAACGCTGCGACCTGTCGAAACGCGCATGATGTGGACTTTCGTGCCAGTGGATTCTACCACTTCCAACAAAGCAGCCAGAGCAGATGTTTCCGCGATCGCGGGATTTCCTGGCAAACCAAAACGAATTGAAGCCGCACCTTCTCGCATCACCCCATTGGTTGAAAGATGGCGATCGCAAGCCCACAAAGCCACTGGTTTTCCTAAAGGCTGAAGATATTCCAAAATTCTTCGCAGCAGCGCCAAATTTGATATCGGCTTACCATCAGCAAAACCCACCACCCCAGCCGCTGCAAGTTCTGCCAACTCTGTCATTTGCTGGCCTTGCACGCCCAAAGTTAAAGCACCCCAAAATCCAATTTTCGATTGTGTATTTCCGATTGTGGATTGTTGAAGATAGGATAAACCAGCTGGGTTATCGATAGCTGGTAACGTATCCGGCAAAATTGTCAACCGGGTAAAGCCTCCAGCCGCCCCTGCGGAAACAAGCGTTACTAAGGTTTCCCGTTCTTCAAACCCAGGTTCACCGGAGTGGCTGTATAAATCCACCAGTCCTGGCCCCAGAACCAATCCACGACAATCTCGCACCGATATTTCTGCGGGATTTACAGAAATTTGAGTTTCGACTGCTTTTATATAACCATCAGCAATCAGAACATCGGCAATTTGGTCAGTTCCAGAAACAGGATCTATTACCCTTACTTGTTGAAGTAGTTCACTATTCATATATGAGTACGGAGGGCTAAGGACTGAGGACGTTGTTAATTCTGTTTGTTCTCAGCCCTCAGTCCTGAACTTCTCAGCCGTTTACAAAGCACATCTTGCACCAGTTGCAATAACCCGCCAGAGATTTTTCTGGCTAATAGCGAAAGTTTTCTTAAGCCGAATGGCATTAACTTATGCCCTGAACTAAAGTAAAAGCCTCAAAGCTTGCAACCCGTTTTAAAGAGTTGAAAGACTTATTCCGTAAGCTTTAGCTTACTTTAGCTTTAAGCGGGAAATTTATTTCCTGGCTCAATTAAGCGCCATTCCTCTTAAGAGGACTAAAGGCTTACCAGATAAAGATTCCAGTCCATTTTAATAGACTCTCGCTATTAGCCAGAAAATTTATTTCTAGGCTGGTTTTGAGGCTTATTGAGGTGCAAGATGTTAGTTACAACGCACCAGCAGCCGTTTTATCCAGAACACCTCCCCCTAAGTGAGTTGTGATATTCATCGCTTGCAGCACTGGCATACCATCTGGGCCTTGGGGATAATCAATTACGGTGACTGCCCCATTACCCTGCTTAATGCTCCAGAAATTTTCTGGCTTTAAACCTAAAATGTGACAAAGCAAGACTTTGTTCGTGGCATCGTGAGCCACCACTAAACCAGTTTTAGGCTGATCTCCAGAATAAGATGCGATCGCCATTTGCCAAGCGGCTACGCTGCGTTCCCACACCTGCTGCAAATTTTCTCCCTCTGGCATCTGCACGGTCTGGGGGTAATCTCGCCACTGTTCCAACATACCTGGGTACGTTAGCTCAATTTCTTCCTCAAATTTACCTTCCCACAGTCCGTGACTGATTTCTGCTAAAGGTGGCTGTAGTTCAATCTGGACATGGGGATGATATTTGAGAATAATTTCCGCTGTTTCCTTGGGACGCAGCAGTGGACTACTAACAGCAAAGTCAATTTGCACATCTTTGAGAAATTCGGCCGCTTTTCCGGCTTGTTCTCGCCCATTGTCGTTAAGCGGGACATCAATTTGTCCCTGAAAGCGTTTCTGACGATTCCACTCAGTTTCCCCGTGGCGTACCAGCAACAAACGTAACCCCTTATGTCCCGGACGAAAACTGGGCAGAGTTTCGCCCACATGAGCAGTCAAATTCATCGACTCTAATTGAGCAGGTTTGTCCCAGCCATCAGCAAAATTTAGTACGCTGATGCCACAGTTCGACTGCTGAATCGAATGGTAACGCTCAGGGGACATAGCGATCGCATTCGCAATCAAAGCTCGATTGATGCCGTTATGCCCCACTAATAAAATAGTTCCCCCAGCGTGGCGCGGCAGAATTTCCTGCCAAAACTGTCGCGCTTGCTCGTAAAGAGCTAAAACTGGAAAATGTTCTCTCACGCCCTCCGCTTCCTGTATCATCATCCGCAGTTCGTGGGGACGTTCTTGCCAGCAGCGATAATCTTCGGAAAATTTCTCCTTCACCTCAGAAGAAAGCATTTTCGCCCAAGCAGGCAAATCGATTTCCATTAGCTTATCTGACGCTTGTAACGGCGCAGGTGTCGCCAAACAGGATACGATTACCTCTGCTGTCTGTTTTGCTCTTTGTAAGGGACTGGTATAGATTGCATCAAATTTTATGCCACCTAGAGCAGCACCAAGTTGACCAGCAGTGAGACGACCTTTTTCGGTCAAAATTGATTCATCACAGCGGCCCTGAATTCTACGCTCAGTGTTATAGCTGCTCTGACCATGACGCACGAGAATGACACGAGTATTCAGGGTAATATCCTCCGCGAATCGATTTTATATTTTAGATTTTAGACACCCCCTTGATAACGGGGTAGGGGGGATTGGATGCAAGGATTTCTCGTTTTTGGGCTGCTGCCTGAGAACGAGTTGAGCAAGGCTGCTGCCTCAGTCAGTGAACAAAAAAGGTTCAGGAGAATTTTAACCTGTTCGGGACACGTCGCTAAGATATTCTCCAGAGGCGACACGATAGTAAATGTTTATAGGAGAACGCATGACAATTAAGCGGTTGATTTTGGGGTTGCTGACAATTTTGGCTATTGTCCAAGTTACTCTGTCCTTGCAAGGCAGCTGGAGTCAGCCTCAGATTCAAAGTCGTCTGGAATTGTACCAAACGAATCTGCTGCTGCACGCAACTGAGTGGGAGCCGGAAAATTCCGGTGGCTCAAATTTGACGACCGCCCGTAACGCCATCCTGGGTGACGAACCCTTAAAAGCTGCCCAAAAGCAGTATCAGGATGCACTTTCGGAGGATAAAATTACCCTGGAAAAGCTCCAAGGGCAACTGAAAAAGCTGCAAGTTGAAGCTGATACAGATCCAAATAAATTGGATCAGCAGCAATTACTTTTGTCAATAGACAAGTTAAAAAAGGTGATTGATGAGCTGTACTTGCGAGTGGGAATCTTACAGGTGGCAGGAGAAACGGATGCAGCGATCGCAACCTGGAAAGAGACGAGTGAGCGATCGCCCTCTCAAACGGCTGATGTTTTGATCGGGCTTTGGAGCAATCCCCCACGCCCGTTGCCAAATGCCCAAGAGCAAATTGAACAGCATTTAGACGGTTGGTTCCGCTATCGCGCTTTAAGCAAGCTGTACGAATTACAGGGGCGGACAGAGACGCTTTCGGCTCTCAAAGCACAAGAACAGGAAGTAGCCGAACAAGCAGTTTTTAAATTAGCAATGGTCGCTACGGTGCCGCTTTTCGGGGTAATTGTCGGCATAGGGTTGCTGATTTTTCTGTTAGTTGGACGATTGATTAAGGGAAAAGAATCCCTTCTGGCTCACAATGGCGATGTTAAATGGACAACACCTTGGAATGGGGAAACTATCTGGCAAGTGTTTGTTGTCGGCTTTTTCTTTATCGGTCAATTTCTGCTGCCGATCTTTTTCAGCTTACTGCCCCTAAACCGAGCCAGTTTCGATAGTCGGACGCAAGCTTTGTTTGTTCTAGCTACTTACCTATTTTTGGCAATTCCGTGTCTTTTAGTGCTGTATTTCTCCATAAAACAATTTTTTCCCCTGCCTGAAGGTTGGTTTCGCTTGGATTGGCGGGGAAACTGGATTTTATGGGGATTGGGAGGCTACTTGGTAGCATTACCCCTGGTGATTATAGTGTCGCTAATTAACCAAAAACTCTGGCAGGGACAAGGCGGGAGTAATCCGATTCTCCCAATTGCCCTAGAGGGACGGGATAGCGTAGCGCTGACGATATTTTTCTTGACGGCGGCTGTGGCGGCACCGCTATTTGAGGAATTTTTGTTTCGCGGGTTTCTGTTGCCGTCTTTGACTCGTTACTTGCCAGTGTGGGGCGCGATCGCTGTCTCTAGCTTACTATTTGCTGTTGTTCACCTCCACCTCTCAGAAATCCTGCCTTTGGCGACTTTGGGGTTTGTGTTGGGTACAGTTTATACGCGATCGCGCAACCTCCTCGCCCCCATCCTCCTCCACTCTCTCTGGAATAGCGCCACCCTCGTGAGTCTCTTCATCTTAGGCAGTGGCTCTACGTGATGCTTCGTGCTTTATCTGCGCTGGGGGAATCGTTGACCGAACCAGGGGCAACTAACTTAAAAAAAATTCACAATTTTTGCGCCAAGACGCGGACTTTCGCCTAACCTCAAAATAGAGGCGCTAGATTAATCTGGCACTCTTGGTGTCGCGGTAAGTCCCAAATCTATGCAAGTTTCGACCAAATCCGTAGTTGCTACCCCCGAATCGTCGGTAGAGACTATTACCCTCGACGTGGGGGGAATGAGATGTGCAGGCTGCGTGAAGGTTGTAGAAAAGCAGCTAAAAGAGCATCCGGGTGTCATTTCCGCCTGCGTCAATCTGGTGACAGAAGTAGCTGTCGTAGAATGCGAATCTGGCGCAGTAGATCCAACAGCTTTGGCGCAGCAGGTCACTGACGCTGGATTTCCCACCCAGTCTCGTGTAGCTACTACAGGCGATGGAAAAGAGGCTTTGAGTCCAGCCCAGCGACACGCCGAGGAAAATCGTAAGCAAATGCGGCGCTTGATAGTTGCAGGCGTGCTGATTCTCTTCTCCGGAATTGGTCATCTTGGGCAACACTCTTTACTTTTGCCCCAGTTGTCACTGCTGACGAATATTTGGTTTCACTGGGGATTAGCAACAGCGGCATTGCTGTTACCAGGGCGCGAGATATTACTAGATGGCTGGCGAGGTTTGCGGCGAAATGCTCCCAATATGAACACGCTGGTGGGGTTGGGAACCCTGACGGCATACACGGCAAGTTGTGTGGCGCTGTTCTTCCCCCAGCTGGGTTGGGAGTGTTTCTTTGATGAGCCTGTAATGCTATTGGGATTTATCTTACTGGGGCGCACTTTGGAGCAACGGGCAAGAGGTCGTGCTGCGGCTGCGTTTGAGGCATTGTTAGCATTACAGCCAAAAGTAGCTCGTTTGATTGCCAATCCAACTAATTTGGGAAAAGGAGCCGGGGAGAAAAGCAGAGGGGCAGATTTATCAATCCCCAATCCCCAATCCCCAATCCCCAATCCCCAATCAGAAGTAGAAATCCCAGTCGATCAAGTCCGTGTGGGCGAGTGGTTGCGGGTGTTACCGGGTGAACAGATCCCAGTCGATGGGGAAGTGGTGGCTGGTCAGACGACCGTGAATGAGTCGATGCTGACGGGGGAGCCTGTACCAGTAATGAAGCAGCCAGGGGATGCGGTGGCGGCTGGGACGCTGAACCAGTCGGGAGCGATCGCTATTAAGGCAACTCGTACTGGTAAGGACACGACTTTAGCTCAAATCGTGGCATTGGTGGAAGCAGCCCAAACCCGTAAGGCACCAGTACAACGGTTGGCGGATACGGTGGCGGGTTACTTTACCTATGGGGTTCTAGCAGCTGCGGCTTTAACGTTCCTATTCTGGTACTTTATCGGCTCTCAACTTTGGCCTGATGTCTCCATATTGCGGGTTGTTGGCATTGATAGCCATGCTGCAATGCACCACGGTGCCAGCAACCACTCACCAATGTTATTAAGTTTGAAGCTGGCGATTTCTGTCTCGGTCATCGCCTGTCCCTGCGCTTTGGGCTTGGCGACACCCACAGCAATTCTAGTAGGGACTGGTCTTGGGGCAGAACGCGGGCTGTTGATCAAAGGTGGGGACGTGCTGGAACGGGTACACCATCTGAATACAGTGGTATTTGATAAGACGGGAACGCTAACGACTGGTCATCCCACGGTGACAGATTGCTTACCCATAGGAAATTTAACCCCAGAAACTCTTCTCCTCCTGGCGGCGGCGGCAGAAAGTGGCACGACGCACCCTCTAGCTAAGGCAATTTTAGAGGAAGCACATCGGCAAGAATTAGCAATTCCTCCGGCTGTGGAGTTTTATACGGAACCGGGGCTGGGGGTATCGGCTTTAGTAGATAATTCGCGGGTTTTCCTGGGTAACGCTGATTGGTTAACTAAGCAGGGGATTGTGATTAGTGAGACAGCGGCGGATCGCACTTTATCGCTGTTTGCTGCCGGGAAAACAGTAGTTTATGTCGCAGTGGACGGTAATTTAGCTGGGTTGATTGCTGTAACTGATACCCTTAGACCGGATGCAAAGGCTACGGTGGAGCGATTGCGTTCAATGGGATTGCGGGTGATGCTGCTAACTGGGGATAGGATGGAAGCTGCTGTCGCGATCGCATCTCAACTAGAACTGCACCCTGATGATGTTTTGGCAAATGTCCGCCCAGAGGCTAAAGCCACCGCAGTGCAACAGTTGCAAACTTTAGGGCAACGAGTGGCAATGGTTGGCGATGGCATCAACGATGCTCCGGCGTTAGCACAAGCCGATGTTGGAATTTCTCTCCAAGGGGGGACAGATGTTGCTATTGAAACTGCCCAAATTGTTTTAATACGCGATCGCTTATCTGACGTGGTGCAGTCAATCCAACTCTCCCGTGCCACCTTCAACAAAATCCGCCAAAATCTCTTCTGGGCTTTTGCCTACAATACACTCTCATTGCCCGTTGCTGCTGGCATCTTACTACCAAGTTTCGGCATTGTTTTAGGCCCATCTGCCGCCGGAGCATTGATGGCATTTAGCTCTGTAAGCGTCGTCACCAATTCGCTGTTACTCCGTCAAAGCCTGAAAAATCAAGATTGAGGTTTGTCCGGAGTTTGTAGCTTCTCGGTTGTAGTCACTACGGGATCTCTAATAACTACAATATGATAGGGGAACATTGTAACCCAAAAGCACTATCATGCCTGCTGCAACTTGACAATACTGGCTTCAAAGGTGTAGCGGGTGTTACGCTGGAGTCCTGACAACATCAGCCATAGCTACTCTTGTTTTCCTCAAGATAATATCTGGTTGCTGGTTGTCAATCCGGGTGCAGGCACAGGCGCTTACCCCGCCAGTTGAAGATGGTGCCATTGTTAGTTGAAGTAACTGTTTTTTCCCAACCAACCGCTCTTTCTAAACTATTTTTTCAATGCCTTCAAAACTGCATCTGAACCATTTATTGATTATTGAGGATGATCAGGGACGCAAGGAGTTTACCTTAGAAAACCCTGAATATTGCGTTGGCAGAGACCAAAAATGCGATATCCGGCTATACTCACAGTTTGTATCCCGTAGGCACGCAACTTTAGTGCAAAAAATGCGTGGGGATGGCTCCTATTACTACAGGATTGTCGATGGCGACAAAGGCAAGCCTAGTGCCAACGGACTGTTGATTAATGGGCGTAAACTTCAATCCCACGATCTTGAAGATGAGGACGAGATTGTTTTTGGGCCGCAAGTGCGGGCAAGATATTTCCACTTGAAGAAGGAATCAATTCCGACGGGGCCTCCCGATGAATGGGACATCACTCTGATTAGCCCCAACATGGTAGGCGAAGACGAAACTTAAGCTCTCCATATCGAAAGCTCAACCTCCTGCTACCCAAAAGTGAGCGATCGCCTATCCGGCTACGCTTTCAACCAGTTGCCAATGGCGATTTTGGGCGATCGCCTGCTGCACTTGGTGGAACATTTGATGACAGTGGTTGTCAACCTGGAGGGGCAATTCTTCGTTTTTAATCACAAAATTCATCCGCACTTCTTGCTCTGTGGCGGTAGATTTATCAATCAGCACCTCGACCGTCACCAGCTTGGCAAAGGAGACGTGACCTGGTATTTCCCTCGCCATCAGGTAGTCTCCAGTGTTATAGATAATATCGAAATTGCAGGACTCCAAAACTTCTATGAGCACCTGTTGGAGACGCTCAAGGGGAACTGCAATGATAAATGAACAGGTATAGCGAGCCATAAAATAAACCCCCGAGTCATATCCCTAGACCCTCTCATCATACCGAACCTTAGTTTAGGGTCATAATAAGTATGCTTTCTTCTAAGGCTAGAGCCATTAATAAAGCTTTTATCAGCTTCTAGCATACCAGTCATCTCTCCGGAAAGAACCAGAATAGGACGGAGGGCTGAATGTAAAAGGAAAAAAGTGCTGTGATGATGAGAATTGGGTAATGCAGGGCAAGCTGATTGTGTTTGAGGGAGTCGAAGGTAGCGGTAAAACAACCCAGATACAGCGATCGCGCCATTGGCTTCTGGAAAGGATGAATCAAAAGCCATCCAACGTTGTAGTAACCAGGGAACCGGGAGGGACAACATTAGGCAGTCGTTTGCGCCAGTTGTTGCTGCAAGGACACCAGCACCCAATCCAAGACAGGACTGAACTACTGATTTTTGCAGCAGATCGCGCTCAACACGTTGAGGAAGTTATTAACCCGACTCTCTTGGCGGGAGGAATTATTTTGTGCGATCGCTTCACAGATTCCACAATTGCCTATCAAGGTTATGGTCGCGGTCTTAGCCTAGAATTAATCGAGAATATCTGCCAGGTAGCGACCGATGGTAGGACAAGTGACCTTACCCTGTGGCTGGATGTTGATGTCGAAGTTGGTTTAGCACGAGCCTTGGCTAGAGGAACTGCTGACCGGATGGAGCAAGCAGATTTAGCGTTTCATCGGCGGGTGCAGCAAGGCTTCACCGCATTGGCAGCAGCCCATCCGCATCGGATTGTGCGGGTGGATGCCAGTCGCAGCGAGGCAGAAGTACAAGAGCAAATTCAGATGATTTTGACTCAGAAATTTGCCCAATGGTATCCAGACTGATCCTGGGAACGAGAAAATAGATAATCTCTCTCTATTTGCTCCTTTCCCTGCCTTTCTCCACCAGTTTAATGAACTTTTTTGCACCACTTGTAGGACAAAATCGAGCCGTTGAGTTACTAACCCAGGCAGTTGCACAAAATCGGGTTGCACCTGCCTACCTGTTTACTGGGCCAGAAGGTGTTGGCAGAAGTATAGCCGCCCGGTGCTTTGTGGAGCTTTTATTCTGTACCCATTTGGCAAAACTAAATTCCAATTCCCCGACTGACGAGGCAAACTTAAAAGATGGTTTCGCGTTACAAAAACGCTTGGCTGCTGGCAACCATCCCGATTTGCTGTGGGTGCAGCCGACTTATCTCCACCAGGGGGAAAGATTATCTGCCGCCCAAGCAGCCGAAAAAGGTGTGAAGCGCAAGGCCCCGCCACAAATACGGCTGGAGCAAATTCGGGAAATCGGTCAGTTTTTGGGACGTTATCCTCTGGAGGCCTCAAGGAATGTGGTGGTGCTGGAGGCGGCAGAAACAATGGCAGAGGCGGCGGCGAATGGCTTACTGAAAACACTCGAAGAACCGGGACAGGCAACGCTAATTTTGATGGCACCATCAGAGTCGTCGTTGTTACCAACGCTGGTATCGCGTTGTCAGCGGATTCCTTTTTATGGTTTAGATAAGGCGGCAATGAAGCAAGTGCTGCTGCAAACGGGTCACGAAGAGATTTTGAAGCATCCGCCAGTGTTAGCGATCGCGCAAGGCAGTCCGGGGAATGCGATCGCATCCTTCACGCAACTCGCCACCATTCCCCCAGACTTACTCCAAGACGTTACCCAGTTGCCCAAATCTCCTCGCAATGCTCTACAACTCGCCAAAAAAATTGATAAAACCCTAGATACAGAAGCCCAACTGTGGTTAGTTGATTATTTACAGCACAGTTACTGGCAGCAATTCTTAGACAGAAAAATTTCTAAATTGCCCTTACAGCATCTAGAAAAAGCCCGCGAATATCTCCGGAGCTATGCTCAGCCGCGACTGGTCTGGGAAGTGACTCTATTAAACATGATTTAAGCCGCAGAGATTTTCAACGACTGTATCAGGCAAGCTTTCCTCTGGAGCAGTCTTTAGTATGGTGAATATACCCAGTGAACCCAGTAGTGGTGATAAAAACAAAACTGGGTAAGGGTCAGCAAATCTTATGAATCAAGTAGATTATCTCCGTATCAGCTTAATTGACCGCTGCAATTTTCGGTGTCAATACTGTATGCCGGAGGGGGCTGAACTTGACTATATTTTGCAGCAGGAGCTGTTAACTAATCAGGAACTACTTACCCTGCTTAAAGAGGTGTTTATTCCTGTGGGATTTAGTCGGTTTCGCCTGACTGGTGGCGAACCGTTGCTGCGTCCGCGTGTGGTGGAATTGGTAAGCGCGATCGCATCCCTCCCCGAAACCCAAGACCTCTCGATGACCACTAACGCCTTTTTACTCTCCCCGATAGCGCAAGACCTCTACAATGCTGGTTTGCGACGGCTCAATATCAGTCTCGACTCTCTCGATCCAGATACATTTGCCCAAATTAGTGGTAATCGCGGACGTTCCCGCTGGCAAGAAGTCTGGGATGGAATCCAAGCTGCTCATCGTGTCGGCTTTGATCCCCTGAAACTCAATGTAGTAGTGATTCCTGGTGTCAACGACCACGAAGTTTTAGATTTAGCCGCCCTGACACTTGAGCGACAATGGCACGTCCGGTTTATTGAATTCATGCCCATTGGCAACGACCAGCTTTTTACTGGCAAGGGTTGGGTGTCTTCTGCCGATTTGCGGCAACGCATTGGCGACGTTTTCGGCTTGACAGAATCTTCCGTCCGTGGTAACGGGCCTGCGGATGTTTTCCAGATTCCCGGAGCCAAAGGTACGTTGGGATTTATCAGTCAGATGTCAGAGTGTTTTTGCGATCGCTGTAACCGGATGCGTCTCTCAGCAGACGGCTGGTTGCGCCCCTGTCTACTCAATGAAACTGGTCAAATTGACCTGAAAACGGCCCTCCGCACTGGCATTGAAATGGCTGAACTACGAGAGAAAGTGCGGCAGTTGCTCTTTCTGAAACCTGAAATTAACTTCAAGCAACGAGATTCAGGAACGACTGGTGCGTATAGCCGCACCATGTCGCAAATTGGTGGGTAATGGGGGATTGGGGATTGGGGATTGGGGATTGGGGATTGGGAGGACTCTTACCCAGTCCCTTGTTCCTAGTCCCCAGTCCCTAGTCCCTAGCCCCCAGCCCCTTGCTTACGCTTGCCGTGAGTAGTATTCAACCACCAGCAGTTCGTTGATTTGCAGCGCGATCCATTCGCGCTCAATAACGCCATTCACCTTACCAGCCAGCTTGGTTTTGTCGAACTCCAAATGGCTTGGCATATTTGCCAAACCTGGATATTCCAGGTTTGCTTGCACTAAACGACGCGATGCGTCATTGTCGCGGACACCAATCGCCTCTCCAGCGCGACACTGATAGCTAGGAATATTGACTACGCGACCATTAACCGTCACATGACCGTGATTCACTAACTGACGCGCCGCAGGGATCGTGGGAGCCATCCCCAAACGGAAGACGGTGTTATCCAGACGCATCTCCAACAATTGCAGCAATGCTTGACCCGTTGAACCCGTGGCGCGACGTGCCTTACGCACGTAACGCAGCAGCTGCTTTTCACTCAACCCATAGTTAAAGCGGAGTTTTTGCTTTTCCTCAAGTCGGATAGCATACTCTGAACGCTTTTTGCGGGCTTGCCCGTGCTGACCGGGCGGATATGCGCGGCGCGGCGACTTGCGGCTTAAACCAGGCAGTTCACCCAAACGACGCACAACTCTGAGGCGTGGGCCTCTATATCGGGACATATACCTTCCTCTTGGCTATTCTGCTTTAACTTTGCAAAACTTTCATTATACACTCATAAAGAAACTCTAACCAAAAGTTTTTTGCGCGTTCCCAGGCTAAGCGTGGAAACGCCGATAAGCGAGGCTGTGCAGCAATCTGTTTTAGATGAATTTCAGGTTGATTTATGAAAATTTTCTAATAAGTAAAATAATCTTTCTGTTTCCCGTGCCGGGAAAAACTCTAGTTGTAGGGAATCGGAGCCACCCCATCTGCTGTGTTAATAGCGCCTTTGGTGCGTGGCGTTTGCGAAACCTCAGCCAAGAAATTAGCTACTAGCTAGCTGGTGGTAATTTGACAATGGTAAGCCAGAAGTCTTTTATTGACTGCACCACTTGCAGGAACTGTTCAAGGTCAAGAGGTTTGGTGATGAAACAGTTAGCATGGAAATTGTAGCTGTTAAGAATATCTTGCTCGGCTTGTGAGGAGGTGAGAACTACCACAGGAATATGTTTTAGTTCGTCGTCGCGCTTGATTTCTTCTAGCACTTCAATACCGCTTCGCTTGGGTAAGTTGAGGTCAAGCAAGATAATACCGGGACGAATGGCATCTGTATACTTGCCTTCTCTTCGTAGGAAAGCTAACGCCTCAGCACCATCCTTGACGACATTCATGTGATTCCAAACCATACTTTCTCTAAACGCTTCTTTGGTGAGACGAATATCACCCTCGTTATCTTCAACTAGCAGGATTTCCACTGGTATATCACCCGAATTCACCTTTAATGTACTCCTGTTCGGGGAATTGTAAAGTAAAATACACTTCCCTGTCCCACTTGAGAATCTACCCAGATTTGTCCGCCGTGCCGTTCAACGATTTTTTTGCAGATAGCTAAACCAATCCCTGTGCCGGGATAAGCTTCGCGAGCGTGTAAGCGTTGAAAAATCACAAAAATGCGATCGCGCTCTTCGAGATTCATGCCAATGCCGTTATCGCGAACTGAGAATATCCATTCATTCTCTGTTGGTTCGACACCAATATGAATCCGAGGGGGAATATGTTGGTGAAACTTGATGGCATTGCCGATCAGGTTCTGTAACAGTTGACCGAGTTGCGTACTATCTCCCCTGACCGTGGGTAAGGAATCGTAAGTGATGATCGCGTTACTTTCATCAATAGCGAATTGCAGATTAGCGATCGCTTCGTGTAACACATCCTCGCACTCGACGGGATCAAACTCTTTGCCTCGTGTCCCCACTCGCGAATACTCCAGCAAATCTTTGATCAACTTTTGCATCCGGTTGGCACCATCTACGGCGAATGTAATAAATTCGTCGGCATCTTCATCTAGTTTCCCTTTGTAACGCCGAGACAAAAGCTGGGTATAGCTGGCAACCATTCGCAACGGCTCCTGCAAGTCGTGGGAAGCGACATAAGCAAATTCTTCCAATTCAGCATTGGAGCGAGCCAGTTCTTGTGCCTGTTTAGAAAGTGTCTCCTCCATCTGCTTACGCTCGGTAATATCGATGATATAGCAGACACCTTGATATTCATTTTCTTCGAGAAGAGCGCCACCAATCAGAATCGGGACGCGACTGCCATCAGCGCGAAAGAATTCCTTCTCGAACGGGGTACAAATTCCCGTAGCTGCTACCTCTTGGAGTTTTTGCTTATCCAGCTCCTGGTATTCCACAGGTGTCATGTCTTTCCAAAGCACTTTCCCAGAAAGTAAATCCTCCCGCGTGTAGCCAATCATCCCCAAAAACGCATCGTTGGCTTCGGTGACGTTGCCGAAAACATCCCAGAAGTTGATCCCAATCATGTTGGAATCAACTACGCGCCTAAACCGCCCCTCACTTTCTCGCAGCGCTGACTCCATCTGCTTGCGATCGTGAATATCTGTAGAAGTTCCGAGCCACTTGACAATCTGCCCATCATTGTCACGCACAGGCACTATCCGATTTAGGTGCCAGCGATATTGTCCATCAAGCGATCGCTTTAAGCGGTGTTCGCTTTCGTAACTTATGCTCTTGCGAACAGCGTGATACCAGTCGCGGCGAATTTGCTGTCGATCGTCCGGATGCACCGCAGATATCCATTTGTAGCCCAGACTTTCTTCTAGTGTTAATCCCGTATAATCAACCCAGCGCTGATTGAAGTAATCGCAATTACCATCTGGCTGTGCAGAAAACACAATCTGCGGCATCGCTTCAGCCAGAGAACGATAGCGTTGCTCGTTTGCCTGAGCCAACTCACGAGCAGCTTGTTCCCGCAACAAAAGGTGGGCGCGTTCTTCTTCTGAGAGCTTGCGTTCGGTAATGTCCCACCAGGAACCGATAAGTTCTATCGGGTTGCCAGCTTCATCCCGTACCAGTTTTAATTCGTCGTGCATCCAGCGATAGGTGCCATCCGGACGTAGGAAGCGGTATTCATGATTATGATGCCCCTGCTCAAATAGGTTTGACAGCCCAGCAAGGATGTCCGGTCTATCCTCCGGGTGAATATGGTTCATCCAGAAGCCGGAATCCTCGATAAATTCCCGCGCTTCATAGCCAAGTTGCGAGAAGACGTTCTCGCTAATGAAGGTGGCACCGTAGTCATTTGAAGCCTTGCAGCTATAGATTACAGCTGGGCTAGAAGTGAGTAGATGTTGTAGTCGATCCTCGGCTATCTGGCGCTCAAGGATTTCAATTTTTAAGTGTTCATTAGCCAGCGTCAGCTCTTGTGTACGCTCTTTGACTCTGCTCTCAAGCTCTGCATTCAGTTTTTGTAAAGCTTCCTGGGCTTGTTTGCGCTGGGTGATGTCGGTGGAGATGCCACAAACCCCATAAGCGACACCACTAGAGTCATAAAGGGGAAATTTGATGGAAAGATAAGTGTGTATTTCGCCGTCATAGGGAATACTTTCTTCAATCTCTAAAGAAGTTGTGGTTTGAAGTACATTCAAGTTATTTTCGGCAAATAGATCGGCTATCTCCAATGGCCAAATATCGTACAGGCTTTTACCTACGATCTGCTCTTTAGTAATCTGGAACAATTCTTCATACCTGCGATTGACCAACTGGTATTTGTTCTGAGTATCAGTTAAGTAAATGATCGCCGGAGAGTTATCTAAAATTGCCTGTAGGCGCTGTTGGCTTTCTCGCAGTTCCTCCTGGGCCTTTTTACTTTCGGTGATGTCGCTGCCAATTCCCAGAAACCCGGTGATGTTTCCCTCTGCGTCGTATAAAGCTGTCACCGACAGCAGCATTCTGGAACGGCGGCCATCTTTACAGATATAAGTCCATTCCTGCTCGTCTGGTTCTCCGAGACGAGCTTTGGCAACAAGAACCTCGAATAATGGGGATTGGGGATTGGGTATTGGGGATTGCTCCGCTTCTTCTCCAATCAAGAGCGATCGCTGCTTTAATTCCTCTATATCGTGAAATATGGCGGCGGTTGTCCCCACGACTTCTTCGGCAGCATATCCTAATAAGGCAACAGCCGCTCGATTAAAGGTAAGAATTGTGCCATCTAGTGAAGTAGAAATAATTGTGTAATTGGCACCATCTAAAATTGCCCGTTGCAAACTGGTTGTCTTTTGCAAAGCCGTTTCTGCTGCTTTACGTTCTTGTATTTGCTTTTGTAAATCTGCATTGGCTAATGCTAATTCGGCAGTTCTTTCTTGAACGCGAATTTCTAATTCTTCGGCGGCTTTTTGCAACGCTGACTCTGCTTGTTTGCGATCGCTAATATCTTCGGCAATGCCGACAATACGGTAAACTTGCCCTTGGGTGTTGCGAACGGGGAAGGCGCGATCGCGTATCCAGCGTTCTTGACCGTTTGGCTGAATAATCCGGTATTGTTCGTCATACTCACCTGAAGCTTGTTTGGCGAAACCAGCCACGATGCGATCGCGATCTTCCTCATAGATAGAATCCACAAAAGATTTAGGTTCCTCGTAAAGACTCTCTCGCGTGCGTCCCCAAACTTCTTCGTATGCAGGATTAATGTAGATTATCTGGTTCTTATCCGGGTCACTCATCCAGAATACTTCCCGGATATTATTAGTAATCTGACGGAAGCGTTCTTCACTCTCCTGTAGCGCCACTAAAGCTTGTTGACGTTCGACAATTTCACTTGCTAATTGTTCGTTGGAGCGTTTCAATTCTGTCATGTTACGCTCGATTCGCTCCTCCAATTCTGCATTGAGTTGGCGAAGCTCCTCTTCTGCTTTTTGCCGCTGCTCGTCTATAGTATTTAATGAATTGGCATTTCCCCAAATCAAAATACTAAAAATTACCAGATTCATCACTCCAATTACTGTAAATCCTTCTTCGGCATTAACCTTATCGTGACGATAACCGACGAGGATAAACCACGATAAGATTGGCGGAATCAGAATTACAGCTAAAGATAAACGCCTCGCCATCATACCGCCAGCGTTATTGCTGGTGATGACTGCCATCAATCCTTTGTCCGGACAAGCAAATAAAATCCCGATACTCAACAGCATGAACGCGATCGCACTGTGCAGAGCTATTTTGGTATAGACACTAATTCCGTAAAATGAGGAAATGCCATATAAATACCCCAAAAAAGCCAGCCATGCGACTAAAAAAACTGCAATGCTCAATATCTGAGCAAAATGATAATTTGGACGTTTTCTTAATAGTAGTATTTGGGCAACGCCAAGGATGAAAAAATTTAGAGCCGTATTGAATGCCATTCTGCCTGGAGCAAAGCTGTAAATGGCATTAGCTGACTCTTTAATCAGTAATTGATCGATACTGAAGTCTACGCCAAGCCCATATTGTATCAACGTTAATAAACCAATTAAAGCAACGATAAAAGGTAAAATTAAATGGGAAATGGGGATTGACTCTTGAATATTAACTCTTGAAAATCCCTCAGTTTCCAGTTTATTCATTTTTACCTTTCGCCTCTTGCCTTCTTTATACAGGGAAGCACCTGCCAGGATAAACAAAAGTGCTGCGTTGACTTTCATTGTCACAAATCCCGGAAAAACGCTCTTAAGGATGGTAATGTCAAAAATCCATCCGATTATGACAAAACAGCCAATTGCAAATACAATAATACTTGCAGCTTGCGATATTGTTCGCAGGTATTTGCTCAGACGCAAGTTAGTTTGCTGCATAATGGTTTGGCTTTGATAGTGTACGTTGTTGTTTTTATTTGTTATATAAAGGCTTGCCGAAGTTGGAAAAAATAATAAAGTGCAGAGAACGCTAAAAAAGAGAAACAGACGATTTTAGGGAGGATTGAGGATTGTTATAAATAGATGGATATAATTATTATGGATAGAGCGACACAAGCCTTACCCATCGAATCCCAGCCAATAATGGGTTTCTAGCTCAGAGGTTTATTTTAATTATGTCTACATACTCAGTTATTTTCCCAATAATAAGAAGTGATCGTCATCACTGACAATTTATTAATTGGTTACAAAGTAATGAAACAAAAAGAGTTGAAAATTGTCTCTCTTATCCCCAGTGCAACGGAAATTTTGGCGATATTGGGGCTGACTGATGCTATTGTTGGGCGATCGCATGAATGCGACTATCCAAGAGAAATCCAAAATCTACCAGTCTGCACTCAGCCTAAATTTAATCCTGAAGGCAGCAGCCCAGAAATTCACGATCGCGTTACGGATTTGTTGCAATCGGCTCTGAGTGTCTATAAAGTTGAAACCGACATTCTAGAACAGCTGCAACCTACGCACATTGTTACTCAAGCTCAATGTGAAGTGTGTGCTGTTAGTCTGGCAGAAGTTGAGAAAGCTGTTGCCAGTCTTACCCATAGTCAGGCGCAGATTATCTCTTTACAGCCCAATTTCTTAAGCGATGTCTGGGATGATATTGCAAGAGTTGCTGCGGCTTTAGGGGTGGAATCGCAACCAGTGCTGACTGGGTTACAATCTCGGATTGATGATTGTGTGGAAAAGACGCGATCGCTATCCTTAACAACTCGTCCCACTGTTGCTTGTATCGAGTGGATCGATCCGTTGATGGCGGCAGGAAATTGGATTCCAGAATTAGTCAAAATGGCGGGAGGAGAACCGCTGTTTGGTGTTGCGGGAGAACATTCTCCGTGGTTGAAGTGGGAAGAGATAGCGATCGCAAACCCTGCCATAATTATCTTCATGCCCTGTGGCTTCGACTTAAACCGCACCCGTTCTGAAGCAATTGAGATAATTCAGCGTCCCGAATGGCAAAGCTTGCAAGCTGTACAAACTGGCAGAATCTATCTTACCGATGGCAACGCCTACTTCAACCGTCCCGGCCCTAGATTGGTAGACTCTCTGGAGATATTAGCCGAAATTATCCATCCAGAAATCTTCCACTTTGGATACCAAGGCACCGGATGGGAATTTTTGTCAAAATCAGCGTTATAAGCCAATATTTCTCCGGAAAACATCTGTGTGATAAGAAGTTCCAACCGCAGAGGCGCTGCGGAACACACAGGAGTTGGCAATACTAAGATTTTAGTAGGTTTGAGGAAAGGGAGGGAGTGTGGAACAACAAGAGCATCTGACAATTGCGGAGTACCAGGCGACGGCAGAATCTTTCCGGGATGGAACTTGGGATCACGATGTCTCTCAAAATCGCGATGCTCTGGTAGCGGTTATGCCTAAGATACCTGGTAAAATACTTGACTTAGGTTGTGGCCCTGGGCGTGACTTGGTTGCTTTTAAGCGTCAGGGGCATACGGTGATTGGCTTGGATGCTACACCAGCGTTTGTGGAGATGGCGCAACAGGCGGCAGATTGTGAGGTTTGGCAACAGTCGTTTCTTCGGCTTGAGTTGCCTCCAGAAACTTTTGATGGCATTTTTGCCAATGCTTCTTTGCTTCACGTTCCCCGCGCGGAAATGGTTAGGGTGTTAAAAGATTTGCATCAAACACTTGTTCCTGGCGGCGCAATTGTTATTTCTATTTGTCGCGGCGATGATGAGGGTTATAGCGTTCGTCCAACTGGTTATCGTTATGTTGTTGGTTGGGAATATGAAACTTTAACTGCTTGTCTAGAAAAAGCTGATTTTGAAATTTTGCACCACTACTATCGTCCGCCTGGTTTGCCCTGCGAGGCTCAATCTTGGCTGGTGATGGTGGCAAGAAAAAAAGTTTTGAATTGTTAGTAGGAATTGACAGATGACGGCTGAATCATACATTTTTGTAGGTGGGGCAAGTCGGGGTGTAGGTAGAGAAATTGCCAATTACTTAACAGGGGAAAATCAAAAGATAAAGGCAATGTTGCGCTCTGATCAGTCTCGCGCTGATTTGGAAGGGATGGGAATTAAAGTAGTAATGGGAGATGCCCTAAATGTTCCCTCTGTGGAGCAGGCAATGTTGGGAGAACCGATTCATGCTGTAATTAGTACCATTGGCGGTTTACCTAAAGACGGCGAAAGAGCTGATTATTTGGGCAACAAAAATCTCATAGATGCGGCGGTGAAAGCGGGGGTGAAAAAGTTTATCTTAGTTTCTTCTATTGGCAGTGGCAATAGTGTTGTTGCTTTGCCGCCGCAAGCTTTGGAAACTCTAAAATCAGTTTTAATAGAAAAAGAAAAAGCTGAGCAATATTTGATTGAAAGCGGACTTATTTACACAATTATTCGCCCTGGTGGGCTGAAGTCTGAAGCTGCAACTGGTAACGGAGTTTTAACGGAAGATCCGCGAGTTGCGGGAACAATTCATCGGGCTGATGTGGCGCAATTGGTTTGTCGATGTCTTGAGTCTGATGCTGCTAATAATAAAGTTTTGTCAGCTCTTGACAGAAATATGATGTATGGGCAAGCTGAGTTTGAGGAGTTTAGCTTGACTTGAAGGGTTTTAGCCAGCTGCGATAAATTGCTAAGTCAAGGGTGAAACGAGCGATCGCAAACAACAAGATACTCTCAACTCCCAGTACAGCATACAGCCAGAAGGTATCGGGGAAATTTAGTCCAACCTCTATTTGCCCTAATCCCCGCACCAACCCAAAGGCAAACACAGCGCCAGTTTTGAGATGCGAGTTGCGGTCTTCCCGAATAATATAGCGGTAGGTGACACCAAAGAGAAAACCGCTCAAAAGAGCGATCGCTACCTTCACCAGTAAATTAAAACCAGTCACGATCTGTATTTGTGACAGTAAATTATTGCCCAGTGTGACAATACTATAAGTCAGGAAAACGGACACTGCCGCCAGGGTTCCTGCTTTGATAGACTCAATTCGCTCTTTTGGATCAAACATAATCGGGACTAGGGACTGGGGGCTGGGGACTGGGGGCTGGGGACTAGGGGCTGGGTACTAGGGACTAGGGACTGGGGACTAGGGACTAGGGTTTAGGGGCTGAGTAAAATTCTTCCCAATCCCCAATCCCCAATCCCCAATCCCCAATTAAGTGCCATAGAAGTCTCAGATTGAATTATCATATGGCTTGGAGACATTTCGTGATGGTTTTTACATATAGCTATGGATATTTTGTCGTTGGGTTGGGTGACGGTTCTGGTTCTGTTTACGTGGTCGATTGCAATGGTAGTTTGGGGTCGTAACGGCTTCTAAAAGCATCGTGGAAACTTCTGTCGTTAGTGTTTTAGGTCTTGTTACCTTTGCGTTGCTGTTTATAGTCAGTGGCGGTGTCGTTTATCTGACGCTGGCGGAGTGGCGCGATCGCCGTCGTCAGGAGAAAGAAAAACGAGAAAATAAGTTGCCCCTTACTGGTCGTCGTCAGGAGAAAGAAAAACGAGCGGATAAGCCGCGCGATCGCCGTCAGGAGAAAGAAAAACGAGTGGAAAAGGTGCGCGATCGCCGTCGCTAGAGTGTGGCTAAAGGCGAAACTCCAAGGGAACCCTACCCCTACCCTCTCCCCGCTGTTCGGAGATGGGGTAGGGGTAGGGTTCTTTTTTCAATTGCAATTATCGCAGTGTCCGCATCGCCACCCAGCCGCCTCTTTTGCAAAGCCAAAAGCTTTTAACAAAAACTGCCAACGGCACTCTCGTGTAGTAAGATATTGCGTCATTTGAGACTGAAATTGCTGCTGCTGCGCGTTCAATTCGCCAAAGGAGCAAGATTTTCCTGATTGATGGCGAATATAATGAAACGGGCTTTGCCATTCTAATTGTCCGGCGCTGTGGAGTAGGGCGAGAGCAACTGCACCGTCGCGAAATTGCTTCGCCACCGTCGCTACTTCGCCTTGAGTTGGAAGTTTGGAAGCAATAGCTTGAGCTTCTTGGTATTGCGATCGCATCTTTCCCGCAAAAAATTCCCGTCTCTGCTTATCCTCCGGGTTCAGCCACCCCGTAGCCTCGCTAACTAATGTTAAAGCTTCCGCAGGCTTCCCATCTCGTCCAGCTCTCCCAACTTCCTGCACGTACTCGGAAAGCAGCAAAGGCGAATGGTAGTGAATTACCCAGCGAACATCTGGCTTATTGATGCCCATACCAAAGGCACAAGTACAGACAACAAAAGGCATTTTACCACCCAGCCAACTCGCTTCAATTTCGCGACGTTCCTCTGGACTCAACCCTGCATGATAAGCTGCTGTTGCATAACCTTTTTGCCGTAGCAATTCCGTTAATTCTTCGCTATCTCGCCGTGTGCGGACGTAAACTAAGCCTGCTTGGTTTGGTCTTGCCTGAATAAACTTTAACATCCCTTGGCGGCGACCTCTGGGTGTCCAAATAGTTTGAACTTTAAGATGCAGATTTTGCCGATACGGACTTATTTGGAAAGCAGCGGGTTTTTGCAGTTGTAAGACTTGCTGGATGGTTGCTCTAGCTTTTGGATCGGCTGTGGCGGTGAAGGCTGCGATCGCTATTTTTGTCCCAGCTGGCTTTGATTTTAACAGAGCTGGACGCACCGCACCCAGTCGTCGATATGCAGGTCGAAACGTCTCTCCCCACTGCACCAAACAATGCGCCTCATCCAAAATTAACCCATTAATTTCTAGCTGTGGTTGACACAATTTTTCCCACACTGGCGCACTCAGCAAAGTTTCTGGTGACAAATACAATAGCCGTAACTTTTCCAAATTTTGCAGAGTTTTCTTGCGTTCCCAAGTGGGTAATTCACTATGCAAAAGAGCAGCTGGCAACTTGCGATCGCGCAATTCTTGCACTTGATTTTCCATCAGCGCCACCAAAGGCGAAATCACCAACGTTAACCCATTTTGAAGTAAAGCTGGAAGTTGAAAACAAATAGATTTCCCGCCGCCAGTTGGCATCACAATTAAAGCATCATGCTTTTCTAATAAACTGAGAATAATTTCTCCCTGTGGCGGACGAAAATCATCATATCCCCAGATTCTTTTAAAAGCTGCGCGAACCTCTTGCCAAGATGTTGTATCAGAATTATACATAATGGTAGTAGATGCTGAAAATGGTAAATTTATGAATACCCTAATTTTGAATATACCCTCTGCTGTTAAGCTGACAGATGAACAATTTTATCAAATTTGTCTGGCAAATCCAGATTTAAGGCTGGAACTAACTGCACAAGGAGAATTGATAGTTATGCCACCAACTGGCGGAGAAACTGGTAGACGTAACTTTAGCTTAAACGGTCAGCTTTGGCTATGGAATCGCCAAACAAATCAGGGTGTTGCTTTCGACTCTTCAACTGGTTTTAAATTACCCAATGGTGCGACTCGTTCTCCTGATGTCAGTTGGGTAAAGCAAGAACGCTGGGATGCTTTAACTGCTGAACAAAAAGCAGAATTTCCACCACTTTGTCCTGACTTTGTGCTGGAATTGCGTTCTGCAAGTGATTCTCTGTCTAAAGCAAGAGAGAAAATGCAAGAATACCTTGACAATGGCTGTCGTTTGGGGTGGTTAATTGATCCACAAAATCAACGAGTAGAGATTTATCGGCAAGATCGGGAAGTAGAAATTATCCAGTCTCCTACAACTTTATCTGGTGAAGAAGTGCTACCTGGATTTGTGCTAGATTTAACGCAAATTTTCAGTAGTTGAAAGCGCGATCGCGTCCTCTGCGGGTCAAATCATTTCGTCGCCACCACAGCCAAATTCCAGGCAAAACGCTTCAGCAAAGGAAGATTTTTTACTACACTATCTAGCGTTTCTAAGCGCTGATATGTCGCCTTTAATCTTTCCTGTTCAATAATAATTTTTTTCCAGTAACGCTCCTTATTTGGATCGACTTTTTCAATCAAATAGAAGCGCAAGAAAATCCACAGGGTCGCCAGCCAAAACGTATCATAAGACGTTTCTGAAAACTGGGATTTTACAAAATTGACAATATTAATATCCAGTGGTGTTTCATCTTCAGTTCGCACCTTAGTAGCCATCCGCCGATAAACATTAATAACTGGATTGTGCTTCAAAGGGTCCCAAAAACAAGCTTTTCCACCAGGCTTGAGAACCCGGTGCATTTCCCTAATAGCGAGTTTCGGATTAGGCAAGTGGTGCAGCAAATTCGAGGCGTAGACGATATCAAAACTATTATCAGGGCAATCGAGAGCGATCGCATTCATAGTTCGCCCCTCAATCTCCACCCCGTTAGCAGCCGCCAGTTGCAGCGCCACTTCCACCATACCTGGCGAATAGTCAGATGCTAAGCATAGCGCCCCTTTCCTGGCAAAATAGACGCTATTTTCCCCAGCACCACACCCTAAATCTAAAAGTCGCTTACCTCTAATATCCCCTAATTGCTTGAGGATAAATCGATTTTCTGGCGCAGTACAAGCTTCAAAGTAATCTTTAACTTTGATTCCTTCTACATCTATAGTAGATGCCCATTGATCGTGAAATTTTTTCTCTTTGTCAAAAATATCTTCTTTCATGGTTGGTATTAAGAAATAAAAGCAAAGGTACGCAAAGGATTCTCTTACTTTGCGTACCTTGGTGTCAACCTCTGCGCCTGCGTCTACAATTTCTGATAAGTCACGGCTTCCCGCCCTTCCTGAACTTGTAAAGCTGAGTAAAGGCGATTCAGGGCGTTGAGGTAAGCTTGGGCGGAGGCGACGATGATATCGGTGTTCGCCGCATGACCGGAAAATAGCCGTTCTTCGTGCTTCAGGCGAATGGTGACTTCCCCGATAGCATCAATTCCAGCAGTTACAGATTGAACGGAAAACTCAATCAGTTGGTTGGGTACGTTCACCACGCGGTTGATTGCCTTATACACGGCATCTACTGGCCCCGTACCAATGGCGGCATCAGTTAGTTCTTCACCTGCGGGGGTGCGGAGTGTTACTGTGGCTGTGGGCTGGGAATTGCTGCCGCAGGATACCTGCACCAATTCTAAGCGGAAAATTTCGGGAGCTTGTTGGGTTTCGTCGTTAGCGATCGCTTCCAAATCCCAATCGGTGATTTCTTTCTTTTTATCCGCCAATTCTTTGAACTTCAGAAATGCTTTATTTAACTCGCTATCCGTTAGTTCAAAGCCCAATTCTTTCAATCTGGCGCTGAAGGCATGGCGACCCGAATGTTTGCCTAATACAATCTGATTATCTGTTAATCCGATGGATTGGGCATCCATGATTTCATAAGTCAGCTTGTTTTTTAGAACCCCATCCTGGTGAATTCCTGACTCGTGAGCAAAGGCATTTGCGCCGACAATTGCTTTATTTGGCTGCACCAACATCCCAGTCAAATTAGAAACTAATCGGGATGTCTTGTAAATTTGGCGCGTATCAATATTTGTCAGCGGTTCTTCTGAATCCTCTGAACGTCCCAAAAATGGATTGTAATATTGCCGACGCACATGGAGAGCCATCACCAATTCTTCTAAAGAAGCATTTCCAGCACGTTCGCCAATGCCGTTAATAGTACATTCCAGCTGACGCGCTCCATTTTTCACAGCTTCCAAGAAGTTAGCTACAGCCAAACCTAGATCGTTGTGACCGTGAACTGAAATAATTGCTTGGTCAATGTTGGGAACATTTTCTTTAATTCCCCGAATTAAATCCCCAAATTCGCTGGGAGTCATGTAACCCACAGTATCGGGAATGTTAACAGTTTTGGCACCAGCAGCAATTGTTCTTTCTAGCACTTGGTAAAGAAACTCTGGGTCAGAACGTGCTGCATCCATTGGAGAGAATTCTACATCGTCCATGAAGGATTTGGCATAAGCGACCATTTCTTCTGCGATCGCTAATACTTCAGCCCTAGATTTTCTTAGCTGATACTCCAAGTGAATATCTGACGTCGAAATAAACGTGTGAATTCTACCCTTCGCCGCTGGTTTTAGCGCTTCCGCTGCTGCTTCGATATCCGCTTTAATTGCTCTGGCCAAACTACAGATAACTGGGCCATCTTCTGTCCCTACTGTTTTAGCAATTTTCTGCACAGCCTCAAAATCTCCAGGGCTTGCATAAGCAAAACCCGCTTCAATCACATCCACGCCTAAACGCGCCAGTTGTCGCGCAATGCTCAACTTTTCGTCTACATTTAGGGTGGCTCCGGGACACTGTTCGCCATCCCGAAGAGTGGTATCGAAAATTACGATTCTGTCTTGGTTTGATTGATTTTCCATAGTAATTGGTCAGTCCTCAGTTGTTCTCGATCAATTTCTAATAGCTAATTGGTAATTTTTCATCCCCATTAGTCATTAGCTAATATTCAGTCTTCTCAATATGATCCCGAATATCATTTAAGTCTATGTAACGATCTGTGGCGTTTCGCAGTTCTCTAGCTATCATTCCTTCTGTAGAAACCACTGTGATATGAGTATTTTTGGAACGTAATAGTTCGATGGCTCTTTCAAAATCGCCATCCCCACTAAATAAAACTACCCTGTCGTACTGCTCTACTGTATTAAACATATCTACGACAATTTCAATATCTAAATTTGCTTTCTGGGAGTAGCGCCCAGATGTATCATCGTAGTATTCTTTGAGAATTTTAGTGCGAACGGTATACCCTAAACTAATTAGTGCGTCTCGAAATCCCCGCTGATCCTGCGGATCTTTAAGCCCTGTGTACCAGAAGGCATTGATGAGTGTTGTTTCTGGCTGTTCTTTTTTGAAATATTCCAACACCCTTCTAGGATCAAAAAACCAACCATTTTTTTGTTGAGCGTAGAACATATTGTTCCCGTCTACAAAAATAGAAAGACGGTTCATTAAGCAAGCCATAGAAGCTAAGACCTAAAATTTGTAGAAAAGAATTTAATCGGAATGATTTATTCTAGCAATTTGTTACTATAACAGTTTACTTATACTTACTCTAGCGTCAATATACTATATCTGTTTCTCTGTAACTGTATGCCCAAAGACCGACAGTGGCATTCAGGCGGACTTTAGAGCTGTCTTCGGGGAGCAAAATCGGAAAATTGAAGCTGCACACCAAGATCACTCTGACAATTACTGCTTATTTAAACTCTACCTTAGTTCAGGAATTTGTAAATGTCCTACTTGTCACCAGAATGAATATTTAGGACAAGCTATTAGCCACTACTGGCCCTGTAACACTTAGAGGTAGGAACACCAATCGCTCCAGCTGCCAGCATAAAGCTTGCCTGTGTGAATCCCAGCTATTTCAAGAGATAATAGATTAACGCAAGCAGTGACACCAGAACCGCAATAGACCAAAATTTCTTCAGCTTGCTCTAAACCCTTCCATCGTTGGCGTTGTTCTGTCATCAGTCGTAGGTAAGATTGAGTGTTAGAGACATCTTGCCAAGGGTAGTTAAGTGCGCCGGGAATATGACCTGCAATCGGGTCAATTGGTTCTCGTTCGCCTCGGTAGCGATCGCCTTCTCGCGAATCTACAAGCATAACTTGGGGCAAATCTTTCTTTGCTTTCACTGTTTCAATATCCACCACCAAATCTTCTCGCAACTGCACAACAAACTTACCTGGATCTGGTATCGGTAGAACATCTGTAACCGGATGCTCCCCAGCCTTCCATCCCGCAAACCCTCCATCCAATACCACTTGACGATTATGCCCCAGGTAGCGCAGTAGCCACCAGAGACGGGACGCAAAGGCGAATCTGGAATCATCGTAAGCAACAACCAGGGTTTCTTGAGAATTTACCCCGATAGCTGCTAACTTATTAGCTAACTCTTCTGGGTTGGGTAAAGGATGTCTTCCCCCATGCTTTTCAACATTGCCAGAAAGGTCTTTATTTAAATCCAGATAGTAAGCACCTGGTATGTGACTGGTGAGATACTGTTTGTGTCCCAATTCTGGATCTGTCAGGGAAAAGCGACAATCTACAATAACGACTTGGGGATCGTTAAGGTGTTCGCCTAGCCACTGGGCGGAAACTATAAAATTGTTATCAGTCATAACCTGAAAAGTCAATCTAAAACACCAAATAATTGAGATTAGCTTTGTATTGAGTAATGACTATAAAAAAATATGATTGATGCAATTATGAGTAACAATATCTTTACAATTTCCTTATAGGCACAGAGTAATCTTACCAAAAATGATGTTTTTTGTATTGCTCTGGCTAGTTTTCTTGGTACAAACTAACTACTCTAAGCACTTCAGAACACTCAAGGGTAGAGATGGTTACAACGTCTCTACAACATAAGCATCAATTAAGAATAATGGATAATGGCGGCATCTTCACACCACAACTTACAGATGATGGCTCATTCACCTTCTTCTCACAAGAGTTTGGCGAAGCTTTTCACAGTCAGCATGGTGCTAAGCAGGAAGCCGAACTTAAGTTTGTGAATCCTCTCCAACTCAAGGAGAAAGCGCAGCAACCAACATTGCATCTATTGGATGTTTGTTATGGTCTTGGCTACAATACAGCAGCAGCGTTGGAGACGATTTGGGCAGTAAATCCAAATTGTCGCGTTGAGTGGGTAGGCTTGGAATTAGACGCATCTGTAGCGCCAGCTGCGATCGCGCATAATCTCCTCAACAGCTGGAACCCCGAATACATCCAAATTCTCGCTAAACTAGCAATATCTAGACAAGTTAAGACCGAACGTTTACAAGCAAATCTACTCATTGGTGATGCTAGGGAAACAATTAGGCAAGTATATCTCTCTGGCTTTAGAGCAGATGCAATTTTTCTCGATCCCTTTTCGCCCTTGCACTGTCCCCAACTGTGGACAGTGGAATTTCTTGACATTGTTGCCAAATGCTTAAAACCTTCCGGGAGACTTGCTACCTATTCCTGCGCGGCGGCGGTGCGGACAGCTCTTTTGGCAGCTGGATTACAAATTGGTGCGACACCACCAGTAGGGAGGCGATCGCCGGGAACCGTCGCCGCACAAAAAGCCCCATTACCGCCACTATCATTACAAGAACAGGAGCATTTGCAAACCAAAGCCGCTATTCCCTACCGCGATCCGACTCTAAGCGATCCAGCCGATGTAATTTTGCAACGGCGTACAATAGATCAGCAAACCAGTTCTCTAGAGCCATCCTCTCATTGGAAAAAGCGCTGGTTCCAAAAGCAAGATACAAAGTCTTAAATTTAGGTTAAAAATTTATCACACTATTGCAACAAAAATTTGCATAATCCCTCGTGAATATCCGTGGAAAGCCTGATTTTATTATTGAGCGATTCGCTCATACTAAAAACAAATTTCTGGGATAGGCGATTTTAAACTTATTAAATGCTTCTGCTTTTTCGCAAATAAGGTGTTTTTCAGTGAGCTTTATCGATTCTGAATTGCCCAAAGTTCTAGTTGTTGACGATCATCCCTCCAGTCGCATGACAGCAGTAGCACTTCTCTCGGTGGAAGGCTACGAAGTATTAGAAGCAGACAGTGGCCCAGCAGCATTAGAACAAGTGCTGGAAAGCAATCCGGACTTGATTTTGCTGGATGTAATGATGCCGGGGATGGATGGATTTGAGGTGTGTCGCCGCCTGAAGGAGAACGAACACACGCGCCTGATTCCGGTGGTGTTCATCACCGCATTAAATGACAGGCGATCGCGCATCATGGGCATAGAAGCTGGTGGGGATGACTTTCTCACCAAACCCTTCGACCGCTTGGAATTATCTGCCAGAGTGCGATCGCTCGTTCAGCAAAAGCGCTTAAATGAAGACCTGGATCACGCTGAACAAGTTCTTTTCTCAATTGCCCGTACCGTCGAAAGCCGCGATCCCATAACTGGCGACCACTGCGAACGACTGGTGACAATGGGCAGAACCTTCGGAGAATTTATTAATCTTGGACGCAATGAAGTTCGGGATTTAGTGTGGGGAGGCTATCTCCATGATATCGGTAAGGTTGGGATTCCCGACTCTGTGCTGCTCAAAAACGGGAAACTCACCCCCGAAGAGTGGGACGTTATGAAACAGCACGTCACCATCGGGGAGAAAATTTGCAAACCACTGCGAACCATGCGGGGTGTCATTCCCATTATTCGCTATCATCACGAACGCTGGGACGGTACGGGCTATCCGGATGGACTCGTAGGCGATGAAATTCCAATTCTTGCTCAGGTGTTTCAAATTATTGATATTTACGATGCCCTAACCAGTGAACGCCCATATAAAGCGGCTTTCACCCCAGCCAAAGCTTTAGAAATCATGAGCGAGGAAGCCTCAAAAGGTTGGCGCAATCCCCAACTTGTGCAGCAATTTGCTGAATTTATTCAATCTACTCAGCAACCTGAGAACCTGAGTCGGGAGGAAGCGTTTGCTCAAAAATCAGCCCGATAATGGGAAAGCTTTTCCTCAAGTATGAAATTCAACTTTGAAGGTTCACCCTTCATCCTTTATCCTTTTAGCTGGTAGCTGAAGGCTGATAGCTAAACATGGTAGCAGTAGCAATTCTTGCAGCAGGACGCGGAACGCGGATGAAATCGGATCTGCCCAAGGTTTTACACTCTTTGGGAGGGCGATCGCTCGTCGAACGGGTTCTGCATAGTCTGTCTGAAATCAATCCATCTCGGTGTCTTGTCATTGTCGGGTATCAGGGCGATCGCGTCAAAGACTCTCTTGCGCGGGTTATTGATCATTTGCCCCCAATTGGAAGTTTAGAGTTTGTCGAACAAACAGAACAGTTGGGTACAGGCCACGCCGTCCAGCAATTACTTCCCCACCTAGAGGGCTTCGCTGACGATTTGCTGGTTTTAAATGGGGATGTTCCCCTGTTGCGACCGCAAACCATCCAAAATCTGTTGCAGACTCATAAAACAAATCAAAACGCCGCTACCCTTCTCACCGCCCATCTCCCCAATCCTAAAGGCTACGGGCGGGTTTTTTGTAACGGTCAAAATCTGGTAAAAGAAATTGTGGAAGACCGGGACTGCACACCCGCTCAAAAGCAAAATCGTCGGATTAATGCAGGTGTTTACTGCTTCAAGTGGTCGCAACTGGAAAAGGTGTTACCGCAACTGGTGGCGAACAATGACCAGCAGGAATACTATCTCACAGATGCGGTAAAATTCATGGCACCTGTGATGGCTGTGGATGTTGAGGATTATCAGGAAATTCTCGGCATCAACGATCGCAAGCAGATGGCTTCGGCTTACGAAATATTACAAGAGCGGGTGAAAGATTCTTGGATGGCTGCTGGTGTCACTCTGATTCACCCAGACACGATTACGATTGACGACACGGTGCAGCTGTCTCCCGATGTAGTCGTTGAACCCCAAACTCATCTGCGCGGACAAACGGTAATTGGTGCAGGTAGTCGCATTGGCCCCGGTAGCTTGATTGAAAATAGCTCTATTGGGGAAAATGTGACAGTGCTTTATTCCGTGGTGACAGACAGCGTTGTTAAAAATGGCAGCCGCATTGGCCCTTACGCCCATCTGCGCGGTCATGTAGAGGTTGGGGAATCTTGCCGCGTCGGGAATTTTGTGGAATTGAAAAATAGCACTTTGGGCGATCGCACAAATGTCGCTCACCTATCTTATCTAGGAGATGCCACACTGGGTAATAAAGTTAACATTGGTGCTGGGACAATTACGGCAAATTACGACGGGGTGAAAAAGCATCCCACAACCATAGGCGATCGCACGAAAACTGGTTCAAACAGCGTTCTTGTCGCTCCCCTAACATTGGGAGAAGATGTGACTGTTGCTGCTGGGAGCGTAGTTACAGAAGATGTGCCAGATGATTCTCTGGTAATTGCGCGATCGCGTCAAGTAATTAAACCCGGTTGGCGCTTGAACCCAGAAGAATAACTTTACCCGTCTTTGCGTTCCCAGTCTCAGACTGGGAACGCACAAATCGAGAATGTCAATGTTATTCGTCCTCAGCATCTGCAAATAAAGAGCCTAAATTGCGTCTGCCACTCACGACTCGCATGATTTCAATAACATCATCTTTGACTCGATAGAAAATAATGAATCCTTCCAAAGGAAGTCCGCGCAGGTAAGAACGAATCTGAGGATAGCCACGTCCCATCTCTGGGAAACGAACCAACTGTTTACACCTTTCATTGAAGGACTGAAACCAGCGTTCCCCTGCCTCCAAATTGCAAGCCAGAAAATAATTACTAATTTCGTCTAAATCTTGGTTGGCTTCAGGTGCAATAATATGGCGACTCATCCTCGATCTTGGCGAACTTGACGAAATCTTTCTAAAATACGGTTCACAACTTCTTCACCGTCTTGACCTTCGCCTCGATCTAAAGATGCAGCAGCAGCATCTATTTTCTCACGAGTTTCTTGCACCCACTGTTCGTAATCCTTATCCCGTTCTTCCAGCAGTCGAAAGGCTTCTATAATAACCTGATCGACGGTTTGATACTTCCCAGTTTTCAGTTGCTCTTGAATGAATTGCTCTTGTTCTGGCTTTAATGAAATGCTCATAGCGATTGATACAGGAGTTTTTCCTATGATAAAGCGATCGCACTTTGAGGCTCCCTGATAGGCGGCAGCCCTGCCGAATGCCTGCCCTATATGAGTGCAATGCTTTCGGCATGGTGGTGTATAACCAAACCGCCTAACTCTTAATTTAAGCTACAAAGCCTGTGAGGGTGTCTCCAGTCCATTCCAGAGTGTCGCCCATCTTTTCGCCAGTGTGAAAAGCAGAAAGGAGGACTTCACTGGTTTTGCCAAAAGCGATCGCGCCTGTCGCATCAATTCCAATCGCCCCAAAATCTCGGCGGTGGTTATAAGCTTCGCCAAATGATCGCTCAAACGCTTGGGCAAGAGATAGACCATCAGTGACACGTACCACAATCCGCGCCGCCAGACACTCATCAATGATGTCTTCCCCAATACCCGTACAACTGATCGCTGCTTTCTGGGTGGCGTAGTTCCCGGCGGGCATCGCTGAGTCACTGACCCGCCCAATTCGCTCAAAACCCTTGCCACCCGTCGAAGTTCCGGCAGCTAAGTTTCCTTGTCCATCTAGAGCCACTACACCAATCGTTCCAACTCCTGCCTTGCTTGGCTCAACCAGCTCTTGTTCCGCTATGACTCCAGCAGCTTCTTTGATAAAGTTCTCGTCGCGTTCCTGAAGCCATTCCTGCAACCGGATCTCGATCATGGGATTGTAGACTGGAACTTGCAATTCCCGAATTAGTTCCATCGCCCCAAAATCCGACAGCACCCGATCCGCAGAAGTTTGTAAAGCTTGGGCTAACTCAATCGGATGTTGTACCCGCGAGACATTGATTACACCACTGAAACGCTGACTTTCCCCATCCATCAGCGAAGCACTCATGCGAATTTGCCCGTCTGATTGCAGTACGGAACCTGTTCCAGCATTAAAGCGGGGATCGTCCTCTAGCATATGGCAAGCGCTGACAACTGCGGCTGAGGCAGTTGCTCCTGCCATCAGCAACAAGTAAACTTCCTCTACGATTTTGTATAGAGATTGGCGTACTGCATCAACTCCCCCTTTACTCTTGAGAGAGCTTCCGGCACCGCCGTGAATGATAAGTTTGGGTTGCACCTGGTTAACTGACATTCCTTGAACCTTTGTAATGCGTGATATTTAGCGAGGATTGGGGATTGGGGATTGGGGATTGGGGATTGGGGATTGGGGAATTGGGGATTGGGGATTGGGGATTGGGAAGAATTTTACTCAGAGCCTAGTCCCTAGTCCCTAGTCCCTAGTCCCTAGTCCCTAGTCCCTAGTCCCCAGCCCCTAGCCCCCAGCCCTTTTATGAGCGGCGGCGGCGACAGCGCTCCGAACAGTATTTCACATCATCCCAGCAATCAGCCCATTTTTTGCGCCAAGTGAAGGGACGTTGACATACCGGGCAAATTTTTGTGGGTAAGTCGGACTTGGAACGAACACGCTTCATGCTAAGTTGACGATACATTGCTATTTAATTTTACGTAACAATTGAGGCAGGATGGCTACTATCTGTCTAGAGATAGATGTGCTTTTTACTGTTGTCTTAAGTAAGTCATGGATGAAACCACATTAACGAGGGTGCGGATTGTGTTGGTGGAGCCAGCTGGCGCTCGGAATGTTGGTGCTGTGGCTCGCGTGATGAAAAATATGGGGCTGCGTCAGTTGGTGCTGGTGAATCCCCAATGCGATCGCCTCTGTGAAGAAGCTGTCCATATGGCAGTTCATGCCGTAGATGTGTTGGAACAAGCCCAGGTAGTTGCCACAATGCCAGAAGCATTATCCGGGTGTACTCGTGCGATCGCTACCACTGCCCGCGTCCGAAGTATAGAAACTAATCTGGAAAATCCTAGAACCGCTTTACCGTGGTTGATTGCACCAGTGCCATCAGCTTTGATTTTTGGCCCCGAAGATCGGGGGTTAAGTAATGCGGAATTGAATTATGCTCAACGATTTGTACGCATTGCCACCAATCCGGAGTATCCTTCTTTAAATCTGGCAGCTGCTGTTGGCATTTGTTGTTACGAGCTTTATTCGTCAGCAATCAGCGAGTTGTCAAGTTTTCAAGTTGAGTTGTCAGATTTTAATAACTTGACAACCTTTCAATCTGACAATATTGAAACGCCGACTGAAACTGCACCCTTAGAACTCTTAGAGGGGTATTATCAGCAGATGGAAGCTGTGTTACTAAAAATGGGTTATCTGTATCCCCACACTGCGACAAGTCGCATGGAAAAATTTCGCCGCATCTTCAATCGAGGTAATTTAAGCAAAGAGGAAGTAGCTATGCTTAGAGGGATTTTTAGTCAAATGGATTGGGCGCTGCAATTTTTACCCGAATCAGCAAAGCGCGATCGCAAGCAATAGGACGCGCCATAGAATAGGGGATTGGGGACTGGGGACTGGGGACTGGGAAAATTTCCAAATCCAAAATCCAAAATCCAAAATCGATGTCGCCTGTACAGTGGTTGGGCGCTCTTTTTAACAACTAACAGCTAATAATGGTGGAGGAGTTGGGAGTGACTCAGCAGCCTGCAAATCAGTCAGTTGTGCCAGAGGTGTCAGTGGGGAGTAAGTATACAGGCAAGGGGCAAACGCCCGACAAGGTTCGCGCCGCCATCCGCGAACGTCGCCGCCGAAAGGAAAAAAGTCAAATTGCATCGCCAACGCAGCGCGAAGCATCTAGCAGTCCAGTGTCACGACGTACACCCTTGGTAAGGGTGGAAGACAAGCGTCAACCTGGAATTGGGAGTGAGGAATTACGGGCGGATTTAGGGCAGAAAACGGCTTTGAGAACAGAAAGACGGAAATCGTACTTGTCGGCGCGATCGCAAAGCGGTACAGATTTGACTCGTGGAGGGCAACAAGCACGTCGGCGTAGCGGTCGAGTGCGCCAAAGAGCAAATGCCAATCAGTCAATCTTTGCTGCCTCCTCAGAGCCAAGGAATAATGTTACACGCTTGAAAAAACCTTCTGCGTCTCTACCTGTCAATCTGCCAGTAAATAAGTCAACTCGTCGGACAAGACCTCAACGCCCCGTATCGCCTCTGGTATACGCTGCCCGTCTGTTGATTTTGGGGGTGGGAGTAGGCGCGATCGCTGGTACTTTATTATCAGCCTGGGACCCAGCCAAGCGCCAACTAACAGGCGCTGTGAATCCAGAAGTTGCGATCGCTCAAAATTCAGCCGTTGGCGGCGAAGCACTAACTTCAGGACAACCGAATACTCAGAACTTACCACCAACTGCGCTCGCTGTGGGCGAAGAAATCCCAACGTTAAAAGCCAAAGTGCAAGCTTTGGTAACGCAAAATCCCAAATTTCAGCCGGGAGTATTTTTAGTAGATTTGGAGACGAATGCTTACCTCGACTTGTCGGGAAGCGAAGTTTTCGCCGCCGCCAGCACGATCAAGGTGCCAATTTTGGTCGCCTTTTTTCAAGATGTCGATGCTGGCAAAATCCGTTTGGATGAAAAATTAACTTTAGAGCAAAATGCGATCGGGGGTGGAAGCGGCGACTTGCAGTACAAAAAGCCAGGGACGCAGTACACAGCCCTGGAAGTGGCAACCAAGATGATTATCATCAGTGACAACACTGCCACAAATATGCTAATCCAGCGTATGGGGGGCGCTCAGGCGCTCAATCAGCGCTTCCAATCTTGGGGCTTAACAGCAACAGTAATTCACAACCCACTTCCAGACTTGGAAGGAACCAACACTAGCACTCCTAAAGATTTGGCGAATTTGATGGCAATGGTTAATCAAGGAAATTTGATGTCTTTGCCATCACGCGATCGCTTGTTGGACATCATGCAGCGCACAGTAACTAACTCGTTGCTACCAAAGGGACTCGGAAAAGGCGCTACCATCGCCCACAAGACCGGGGATATCGGCTCTCTACTGGCAGACGTTGGTTTAATCGATTTGCCAAGTGGCAAGCGCTACATAGCTGCTGTGATGGTGAAACGCCCCCACAACGATTACAAAGCCTCGGAGTTGATTCGTCAGATTTCTCGTACAGCTTATCAATACTTCAGCGCACCGCCATCAGTCCCTGATGCAACTGAAGTGTCTCCCATACCTAAGCCTGTGACTGCGGGAAATAATACCAGTTTTATTAATTAGGGGACTGGGGATTGGGGGCTGGGGACTGGGGATTGGGAACTGGGGATTGGGTAACACTTTTTACTAATCCCCAATTAGCAATTAGCAATTAGCTATTAGCTATTAGCTATTAGCTATTGACTAACAAGTGTTAACTGATCTAGAGTTTGCCAGATTTCCTGTAATAAAGGGTCTAATCCAATTCGCGCCACTGCTGAAATAGCAAAGACGGGTGCATCAGTCAAAGAACGTAACTGTTGCGCGATCGCTTCTACATCTCGTTCCCCTGGAGCCAACGCATCCACTTTATTGAGTGCTATAACTTGCGGACGTTCCGTTAAACCCCGCCCGTAAGCCTCTAGCTCCTGCTGTATTGTTTGATACGCCTCAATTGGATCGTCGCTGGTAACGTCAATCATGTGCAGCAGTAACCGAGTGCGCTCAATGTGACGCAAAAAGTCGTGACCTAATCCGACACCCGTATGAGCGCCTTCAATTAAACCGGGAATATCGGCAAACACAGTACCATCGCCGTTGGGTTTGCGTACCACGCCCAAATTCGGCACCAAAGTTGTAAAAGGATAATCTGCCACCTTCGGTCTGGCAGCGGAAATCGATGAAATCAGGGTAGACTTACCCGCATTAGGTAAACCAATAATTCCAACTTCAGCTAACAGCTTCAATTCCATACGTAGATGGCGCTTTTCACCAGGCAGCCCATCTAAAGCGTACTCTGGCGCTCGGTTGCGATTGCTCAGGAAATATTGATTTCCCAATCCGCCCTTGCCACCTTGAGCTATACAAAAAGTTTGCTTTGGCTCGACCAAATCAGCCAACAGTTCATCCGTTTCGGCATCATAAATCATAGTGCCGCTAGGGACATTAATAACGCGATCGCGTCCCGCCGCACCAGTCCGATTATTGGGGCCTCCCCGCTCTCCGTCGTCTGCCTTAAAACGATGGTTGAACCTAAAGTCCAGCAGCGTTTGCAAATTCTCTTGAACTACTAGATACACCGAGCCGCCGCGTCCCCCATTACCTCCCGATGGCCCGCCAGCTGGCACATATTTTTCCCGGCGAAAAGCGACAATTCCATCGCCGCCTTTTCCCGCCTCAACTTCAACTTCTGCCTGATCGATAAATTGCATAATTACTAATTGAAAGGTTGCTAATTGCTGATGGCTAATTGTTCATTGTTCATTGCTATTAGCCATCAGCAATTAACAGTAAGTGGAAACATCTTCTCCACAATCATCCGCCAGATAGGATAAAGCCCGGAAGCGCAAACCTACTAACTGTTCGTAGAGAGGATTGAGCTTGCAAAGTGGCGGAATGTGGACAATCTTTTGCCCGAACAGCTTAACATCTCGCTCGAACGGACACTGAGCGGGAATCATTTTACACAAAAATCGGGCTAATCGCTGGTCATGAATTTCTAATCCGTCAAGCCAAATTCTGACAGGTTGCAGCACCACGCGATTTTTGATCCGAGCCGCCGCTCCTGTCTCCAGTTTAGAGTCAATCTGACCTCCTGGGCTGGATTTCAGTGCCTGTCGCAGCACCGACAGAGCTTTTGGCTGCTGTCCCAATGCCTGACAAAACTCGCTCAACAATTGATCCTCGCTGGAGGAATAGACACCATCAGCCACTGCCACCATTACAGCAGTACGCAGGAAATTTTCTGCGGCGCGGGCATCTGTTCCAAAAGCTGCTGCCAGTTCATCGGGTGTAATTTGTTCAAGTGATGGGAAATCACTAGCAAGAGCAAGTTCATCTTGAGCCAGCGATGCAATTAATTTTTGTTCTTCGGCATCAAAGTCGCCGTCTGCCCAAGCAAGCGTCAGCAAACCGCGTATCCAAGCCGTCATTTGCTGGCTAGTGTAGGGAGATTGAAGCACGCTTGTCATAAAACTCTAATTTTGGTTGAATGTACCTTGCGATCGCTTTAAGTCGATTTTAGCTCTGGCTCTGACGCACTTGTTTATCTAAAAGACTCAACTACTTGCTGAACTGCCGTTTTTGGCGAATTTAGCAGAGTTAGGATCGTTTCTCTCTTCGATCCTAACGAGCTTTCCGTACACACGCGGGGGGGTTTTCTGTCAGGAAAACCCTACTTGTGGACTGTTTTTTGGGAATTTTTTGGTGTAGCGATCGCTACCAGTCCGTATACTGGAATACCTTGCCCCTTTAGGGTTTCACTTGCGGCTTTAGCTGTCGCCCCGGTAGTATAAATATCATCCAATAGTAGTACAGAGCGAGATGGACGCGATCGCCTAAAGCCTTTCCCCAAACTGAAAGCTCCAGCTAAGTTTTGTTCTCTCTGAGTACCAGATAAGCTAAATTGAGCTTCAGTCTCCCGAATGCGTTCCAAACCGCATTTTTGTAAGGGGAGGCGGGTGAAGTCGCAAAAGCTTTGTGCTAATAAGTAAGCTTGGTCATATCCACGCTTTTTGCGCTTCTCTGCGTGCATGGGAACGGGAACAACGACCAGAGATGGAGAAGACACAGGAGAATTTAACCAAGCTTGACCTAACCAATGGCCCAAAGGACGAGCTATCTGGGGTTGGTTTTCATATTTTAAGGCAGCGATCGCTCTTTTTATTGCACCTCCATAAACTCCCCAGGCAAATACAGGAAATTCCTCTTCCCACTGGGCATAATTTGATGATTGGCAGCGTTGAAGTTGTCTGTAACAATCGTGACAAAATTCTTTGGAAGTTGGGCGCTGGCAAAGAGGACAGCTAGACTCAATAAAAAGATTTAGCAGGCTTTGGAAAATCTGACGGCTGTTCCCCATTTTCAGCACTCCAACCTAATCAACTATTTTTAATCCTGGCTTAAAATGGTTATCTATAAAGGAATCTAAACCTAAACATAAGAATTATTTATTGCTTTTCTAAAAATCAAGCCACAACTCTCAGGTAATACCATCATCTCAGAGGAAATCTCTTGAACATCAGCTTTTGGTCGCAGCAGAGTGGCCCCATCCTCACCTTAGTAACGATCGCTATCATTGAGCTACTGTCCCAGACTGTATTTTCCATTCCCAACCCAGCTCCAATTTACCTCACCAGTGTAGTATATGCTACATTCAGCGGCAGTTTCCCCTCTGGGTGGATCAGTGCGACGATTACGCTAGTTTATGCTCTCTGGTTCTTTTCTACACCCGGTGAACTATTTCACTACGCAGATGCCAACGCACACAGCGTACTTGTTTTAGCTTTAACGACACCCGCGCTGGTGCTGATGGTTGGTTTCCTGAAACACAGAGTAGAGAAGGCTGTGCAGCTAGAGACAGCAAATACCATTCTCCAACAGCAGCTGGTTGAGATGCAGCAGGTGGAGGTAGAACTGCGAAATGCAAACGATCGCTTTCATCTGGCAGCCGAGGCAGTTAATGGTATTATTTACGACTGGGATATTACTAAAAATTACGCAGAAAGAACCAAAGGGCTGACCGAGGTTTTAGGGTATCAACTCCCAGAAGCTGAAGCTACCCCTGAGTGGTGGGCAGAGCGCATCCATCCGGAGGATAGAGAGCGAGTACAAGAGGAAATTAAGCAAGCGCTTGCTCTAGAGAGCAGTTTTACTATCGAGTATCGGGTTTGCCATAAAAGCGATCGCTACCTGTATGTTTGGGATAGAGGGCTAATCGTCAGAGATGCCTCTCACGCGGCGGTGCGAGTAGTCGGCTGCACCTTGGATATAAGCGATCGCTTCCACGCAACTATGGAACGTGATCGCCTGCTGGAACAATTAGAAACCGAACGCGCCCTCTTAGAAGCAGTTTTGCAACAAATGCCAGCAGGTGCAATAGTTGCCGAAGCACCGTCAGGAAAGCTAATTTTGGGCAACGACCAGGTAGATCGGATTTGGCGGCATCCTTTCTTAACATCTGCGAACATTCAGGAGTACCACGAATACAAAGGCTTTCATCCGGATGGGCGTTCCTACGAGCCGCAAGAGTGGCCTCTGGCGCGTTCCATAAGCACTGGCGAAGTGGTGATGGAAGAGGATATTGAAGTCTTACGTGGCGACGGTACGCGGGGTACGATGCGCGTCAGCTCCTCCCCAGTGCGATCGCGTACTGATGCCATTGTCGCCGGCGTAGTTATTTTCTCCGACATCAGCGATCGCAAACGCAACAAAGCGCTGATGAAGGCGCAAAACACCGTTTTAGAAATGATTGCCAGCGGCGCTCCCCTTTCCCAAGTGCTGGATGTCTTGACTAGATTAATTGAAGAACAATCCGATGGGGCGCTTTGTTCTATCCTACTACTGGACAAGGAAGGGAAAAAACTATTTTTCGCTGCTGCCCCCAGCCTCCCAGAAAGCTATCAACAGGTAATTGCTGATGGTCTTCCCATCGGTGAAAACGCTGGAAGTTGCGGAACTTCGGCTTATAGACGGGAGCCTGTGATTGTATCCGACATTGCCAACGACCCCCTATGGGCAGGATTCAGCCATGTTGCCTTGTCTCACGGACTCCAGGCTTGTTGGTCACTCCCCATATTTGCCACACAAGGAGAAGTCTTAGGCACCTTCGGGATGTATTATCGCACGCCGCGATCGCCCAATTCCCAAGAATGGAAACTAATCGAGATATCAGCTCATTTAGCAGCTATCGCCATTGAGCGCCAGCGTTCCCAAGAGGCACTGGTAAAGAGCGAGGCACGGTTTAGGCGTTTGGCTGAATCTAATATTCTCGGCGTAATTGTCGCCGATTTTAGCGGCAACATTACTGATGCTAACGATGCCTTTTTGCAAATGGTGGGCTACACGCGGGAGGAATTTAATCAAGGGAAAGTGCGTTGGGATACCATGACACCGCCAGAATATCTTCCACTAGATGAGGAGAAAATTTTGGAACTGCAAGCGTCTGGAAGTTCTACTTCTTGGGAAAAAGAATATATTTGCAAAGACGGCTCGCGCATTTCTATTTTGGTCGGTATCGCCCTTTTAGAGGAACCTGAAAATACTTGTGTCTGCTTTGTACTCGACTTAACTGAGCGCAAGTTGTTAGAGGAAAGCTTGCGACAACAGGCACAAGACTTAGAACAAGCAAATCGCATCAAAGATGAGTTTCTAGCTGTAGTTTCCCACGAACTGCGGACACCTTTAAACGCCATGCTCGGCTGGGCGACTCTACTGCGTAGCCGCAAGTTTAACGAAGAAACAACGTCACGGGCGCTGGAAACAATTGAACGCAATGCCAAATCACAAGTGAAACTGATTGAGGATATATTGGATGTCTCGCGCCTGATGCAAGGGAAAATCCGCCTAAATATCTGCCCTGTTGAACTGAAGCCACTAATTGAAGCTTGTATTAATACTGTTCTGCCTTCCTGCGAAGCGAAAGGGATAATTTTAGAGTCGGTCATAGGCCCGGTTGCTGGCTTTGTTTCCGGCGATGCAGAACGCTTGCAGCAAATTATTTGGAATTTACTTGCCAATGCCATCAAGTTTACCAGCGAGGGCGGTCGCGTGACAGTGGAATTGTCAGTAGTTAAGGAAGAGTTAGCAAGTTCTAACAAGTTGACAACATTGCCACGTTTAAATGTGACAACGGGAACCGAAGAGTTGTCAAGCTATCAAGTTGCAGGGTTGGCAAGTTCTAACAACTTGACAACATTGCCACGTTTAAACGTGACAACGGGAACCGAAGAGTTGTCAAGTTCTCAAGTTGCAGGGTTAGCAAGTTCTAACAACTTGACAATCCCATCGGACAACCTTCAAACACCAATAAACTACTACGCTCAAATTCAGATAAGTGACACAGGGATTGGTCTTAGCCCAGAATTTCTACCTTTCATCTTCGAGCGCTTCCGGCAAGCTGATAGTACCACTACGCGATCGCACTCCGGTTTAGGGTTGGGTTTAGCCATTGTCCGCCAGCTGGTGGAACTTCACGGTGGCACCATTAAGGCTACAAGTCCCGGAGAAGGGCTAGGATCTACATTTACAGTGAAGTTACCACTCCAAGAAAGGGGACTCTTGACTAGGGACAAGCAGGATTTCCCAATCTCCAATTCCCAATCCCCAGTTTCCCTCAAAGGTTTGCAGATACTTGTGGTGGATGATGAAGCGGACACCCGTGAATTTCTCACCACAGCCATAACACAATACGGCGGCAAGGTACTAGCTGTAGCATCGACAAGAGAGGCTCTAAAAGCACTGGAACAATTCCAGCCAAATGTCCTTGTCAGCGATATCGGAATGCCCCTAGAAGATGGCTATTCCCTGATTCGGCAAGTAAGGAGCCGTTTGGGAAAACAGCAGTTGCCAGCACTAGCCCTGAGTGCTTATAGCACCGAGACAGATAGCAAACGAGCGATCGCGGCGGGTTTCCATCAACACCTTGCCAAACCAGTCGATGCTACCGAATTAGTAGAAGCGATCGCCAAGCTTCTGCCTTAGAGGATGAGATGCTTAGACCGTGGAGATACTCCTATTTATTGGGACTTGGAGCCGAATTGCACTGATTTATGCCCTGAACTAAAGTTCAAGGCTCAAAGCTAAAACCCGTTAAAACGGGTTGAAAAGCTTATCTAGTAAGCTTTACCTTACTTTAGCTTCTCGCTGTGGAATTTATTTCCAGGCTCTTAAGTAATTTATGGGGATGCTGGCGGGGATAAAACCAACTTTTGACATTTCGGGGACACTCTCTTAGCCGCATTGCAATATAAATTAATAGTTTTTATCTATAGTCTGCTATCAATTGTAACTATCTCTAAAGATAGATTTATGCTGCATTAGATGCCTTTTACCTTTAACCTTTAGGGTTTAGGCTGAAGGCAATAACTATGCGATCGCCTTTATTTAGATTCACAATGGAGGAAGATACGAAAAAGCAAGATATGCGAATACATCGGGATGAACTAGGCTACGGCGTTGCGGTATCGATTTGTACTTTGATTGTGCTAGCGCTATGGCCCGATCTCTTAACAAATCTGTTGGTAGGAAACGGTTTTATCCCACATGGACATTGTTACTTGTGGAAACCACAATTGGTATGGCTCCACGTAGCGTCAGATTTTCTGATCGGGCTTGCCTATGTTTCGATTTCCGGAACTCTAGGCTATTTAATCTACAAAGCCCGCCGAGACATCCCCTTTTATTCAGTGTTCTTGGCATTTGGATTATTTATCATTGCCTGCGGTGCCACACATTTTATGGAAATCTGGACGTTGTGGCACCCGATGTATTGGCTATCGGGAAGCATTAAATTAATTACTGCCATCGTATCGGTAACTACAGCCTTATTACTGCCGCCGTTAGTTCCTCAAGTAATCGCACTGGTTGCAGCCGCCAAAACCTCAGATGAGCGCAAACTGCAACTAGAAACCGCCAACCAAGAGCTAGAGACACTTTACCAAAAACTCAAAGAACTCGACCAGCTAAAAACTCAGTTTTTCGCCAACGTCAGCCACGATTTGCGAACACCACTAACGTTAATTTTAGGCCCAACCGAGAAGCTATTAGCGGACTCCCAAAGCACGAGCATTGAGCAGCGTCACAACCTAGAAGTCGTAAACCGCAACGCCCAAATCTTGCTCAAGCGTGTCAACGATTTGCTCGACGTTTCCAAGCTAGAAGCGGGGAAAATGGAGATCAACTACGCTCCAACTGACGTAGCGCAATTGGTAAGGCTGACAGGGGCATACTTTGAGATTCTTGCACAAGAGCGAAAAGTAGCTTTTTCGCTGGAGACACCCGCATCCCTACAGGCGAATGTAGACGCTGATAAGTTACAGCGCATCTGTTTTAACCTGCTTTCCAACGCCTTTAAGTTCACTCCTTTAGGTGGCAGTATTCGCTGCATTCTGGCGGAATCAGTAGTCACCTCGTCAAGTGGTCAGGTTAAATTTTCAGGTTCTAACAACTTAACAACATTCCAACCTAACAACCTTAAAACACCAACAGACTGTTTTATCCTTACCATTCAAGACAGCGGTTTAGGAGTGCCGTTGGAACTACGCGAGGTAATTTTCGAGCCATTCCGTCAGAGAAATTTAGGTTCCAATCAACTGTTTGGCGGCACAGGACTGGGACTCGCCATTGTCAAGGAGTTTGTAGAACTGCACGGTGGAACTATTACAACTGGCGATGCTCCCGGAGGCGGGGCGATTTTTACTGTCTGCGTACCAAAAACAGCATCTAATGGGGTTCTTAGTATTGGGGCAAAAGAGTTAGGCGAAAATACTAAATTTATCGACAACGTTACTACAGAAAATTCAAACCAAACTACCACAATGGATGGTGAGTTTTGCGGACTGGCGACTGGGGATGAGGGACAAGGGACTGGGGACAAGGGACTAGAGACTACCGACAGGCGACAAGATAAAACTTTTTCCTCTTCCCCAATCCCCAATCCCCAATCCCCAATCCCCAATCCCCAATCCCCAATCCCCAATCTCCAATCCCCAATCCCCAATCCCCAATCCCCACTGGTATTGGTAGTTGAAGACAATCCGGAAATGAACCAGTTCATTGCCGAAACCTTAGCAGGAAAATATCGCGTAGTTACTGCCAGAAATGGACATGAGGGATTGGAGAAAGCGATCGCTCTTTCTCCCGATTTAATCCTCACAGATGTGATGATGCCCCACCTGAACGGCGAACAGATGGTGCGGAAAGTAAGATCCATTACTGCACTGGATGGCATCCCGATTATCCTTCTGACTGCCAAAGCTGACGACAAGCTAAAAGTGCAGATGTTGCGAGAAGGCGCTCAAGATTACCTGATGAAACCCTTCCAAATTGAGGAATTACAGGCAAGGGTGGACAATGCGATCGCTATTAAACAGGTTCGCGAGGTACTACAAAGCGAATTGCAAATTCTTGATGGAGATGTAGCGGTATTAGCAAACGAAGTCGCCAACCGCAAACGCGAACTGCAAAAAGCCAATGATGAATTAGAAATTCGAGTCACCGAAAGAACCCGCGAACTACTAGCAGCTAACGAACTGCTGAAAGCAGAAATCGCCTCTCACTCTTTAGCAGAGGAGTCTCTAAGAGCCAGCGAGAAACGCTTCCGCAGTTACTTTGAACTTCCTCTAGTCGGTATCGCCATCACTTCACCAGAAAAAGGCTGGCTAGAAGTAAACGATAAATTGTGCGAGTTTTTAGGCTATTCTCGGCAAGAACTCAGGGAGGTGACTTGGGAAGATTTAACTCATCCCGATGATTTGCAGTCTGATCTGGATCAGTTCAACAAAGTCTTAGCAGGCGAAACTGAAGGCTATTTGCTTGATAAGCGGTTTATCCGCAAAGATGGTACTGTCATTCACACCAGCATCTCGATTCGCTGCGTTCGTCGTGCTGATAAGTCGATTGATTACTTTATAGCAGTCCTTCAAGACATCACTCTGGCTCTTCAGGCTCTTGAGTCCCTGCGCCAGAGCGAATCTACTCTCCGCAGCTTCTTCGATAGCGCTCCTCTGATGATGGGGATTGTGGAGCTTGTGGATGATGATATCTTGCACATTTCTGATAATCCCACCAGCTCGAAGTTGTTTGAGACAACACCAGAGGCAATGCGAAACCAAAAAGCTAGCAGTTTGGGAGTACCACCGAAATATCTGCGCTTGTGGTTTCATCAATACCAGTTGGCTCAACGCAGCCAAGCTCCTGTACGCTTTGAATATCCTCACAAGATTGGGAGAAATAAGAAGTGGCTATCAGCAACAGTCTGCCCAATCGAGGTATCAACGCTGGCGCGTCCAAGATTTGCTTATGTGGTGGAGGACATCACCAACCGCAAGCAAGCTGAGAAAGAACGGCTCCAGCTCTCCCTTGAACATGAGGCTCGCGTTCAAGCCCAGGAACAGCAGCAGCGTTATCAGCTGATGGCTGAAACTGTGCCGCAGATAGTATGGACAGCAGGCCCGGATGGCGCAGTCGATTACTTCAACCAGCGCTGGACTGACTATACAGGAATGACACTGGAAGAAAGCCTTGGCTGGCAGTGGCAGCCAGTGCTGCATCCAGACGACCGGAACCAGAATATTGAGCGTTGGTTGAGTGCTGTTGATACAGGCGAGACTCACGAAATTGAATGTCGCTTTAAGAGGGCATCGGACGGGACTTACCGCTGGCATTTGATTCGGGCGATGCCGATACGCGATCGCAATGGTTGGGTTGTCAAGTGGTTTGGAACTTGTACGGATATTGACGATCAAAAGCGAATCCTTTCATCAATGCGGTTTTTAGCGGACGCTACTGTGGTGCTGACCTGTTCGCTGGATTATCACGCTACCCTGCAACGGCTTGTGCAACTGGTAGTGCCACATTTAGCTGACTGGTGTACTGTTCACATAAAATCGGCTGATGGCTCCCTGCGCCTGCTTGAGGTCGCGCACGTTGACTCAGAACGAGTGCAGCAAGCATGGGAAGTAGAGAAGCGCTACCCGTGTGACCCACAAATGCAGCATGGTTTGGCAAAGGTGATGCAGACTGGTGTGGCGGAACTTGTGCCGGAAATTCCCGACTCGCCGCCCGATGCGATCGCTGGCGATGAAAACTTTTGCTCATTTTGCAATATGGGTTTCAAATCCTATATGTGCTTACCTTTGGTTGCTCGTGGTACTACCCTTGGCGCAATTACCTTTCTAACTGCCGAATCAGGTCGCCAATACAATGAAGCTGACCTCGCTTTGGCATCGGAACTCACCCACCGGGCGGCAATGGCAGTGGACAATGCCCGACTTTACCAGGAAGCTCAAGAAGCAAGTCGCATGAAGGACGAGTTTCTAGCAATTATTTCTCACGAGTTGCGAACGCCAATCAACTCGGTGCTGGCATGGGCGCAAATGCTCAAGACTCGCAAGTTGAATGAGGCAAAGACGAATATAGCTCTGGATACTATTGAGCGCAATGCTAAGGCACAGACCCAGCTGATTGAGGATTTGTTGGATGTGTCACTGATGATTCGGGGTAATTTGTCAATAGATCGTCGCCCTGTTGACCTAAAAACGGTGATTCAGGTGTCGCTTAATACTTTGCTCGCCTCGGCGCAGGCAAAAGGAGTTGAGATTGAGACGATACTCGACTCGGCTGGCAAACGTGTGGAAGGCGATTCCACCAGATTGCAGCAAGTTTTCTCGAATCTGATATCTAATGCCATCAAGTTTGCAACTGGGGGCGATCGCGTGACGGTGCGATTGTCGGTGGAGAATGAACCAGAGCAACAAACAACTAAGTATGCTCAAATTCAGGTAAGCGACACGGGAGTAGGCATTAGTGCAGAATTTTTGCCTCATGTCTTTGATTTGTTCCGTCAGGCTGATAGTTCAATAACGCGATCGCATGGCGGACTGGGACTCGGTTTGGCAATTGTCCGCTATTTGGTAGAACTGCATGGCGGTACTGTGACCGCCCAAAGTCCCGGTGTTGGGCAAGGAGCAACATTTACTGTGCTGTTACCACTCCAAGAAACCAAGGAAGTAAGGGAAGGGGGAATTACACGTACTGGAACAAGAGGAAGCGATTTTGAAAGCACCAGCATTGGTGAAAGCAGTGCTGGTACTTTCACCAATCGCCGCCAGATATGCTAGTTAGTGATGTTGGAAGGCTATGCCTTGATTCGTCAGGTGCGACACTCTTAAGCCGAGTTACTAGCAGGGGTAGCAAGTTTTGTCAAAAAATGAAAAATCCAAAATTAAGAATTAAAAATTAAGAAGGCTTGCTGTTGAATTTTTAATTCTTATGGATAATCTCCACTGGCTTGAGGAAATTAAATCAATCGACCGGACGCTGGTGGGAGACAAAGCCTTCTTCTTGAGCAGAGTCATGCAGCGTGGCTATCCGGTTGTCCCCGGTTTTGTGGTTCCGGCGATCGCTACCCATGAATTTCTCGAAAGCGTCGAATGGTCAGAACCGCTTGGCTTGGATTTACCTTATTCTTCGCTACATCTGGATGTGGATAATCCCAAACAGTTGCAGCATCTCGCCCAAAAAATTCGTCAAGAAATTACCACTGCTGCTTTACCGGAGTCTTGGCTGGAAAACATAAACTCCGCACAAGAGCGTTGGCATTCCCCAGTGTTGATTTTACGCCCCTCTCTAGCATTAGTGGGAAGTTCGGCATCCGTACTCCGAACAAGCAACTGGTCGCTAGTACAGGAGTCTGGACTTTTAGAATCTCATACTTGTCTCGCGTCGCCAGAGGCTTTGGCTGCGGGGCTGAAACTAAGTTGGGCGGAACTGTTCCGCGCCCGAAGTTTATTTTATTGGCAGTCTTCTGGGATTCAGGTAACTCAGATAAATCTGGGAATTTTAGTGCAACCGCTGATGGAAGCGATCGCTTCTGGTACTCTGCACGTCTTACCCGAACTTTGGGAAATTCAGGCAACTTGGGGTATGGGGAAGGCGTTGTTTCGCGGCGAGGTGGTTCCAGATTCCTACCAAGTGCAACCAGAAACGGGTGAAGTGCAAACCCGCAACTTGGGAATTAAAACCCGTGCCTATCGAGTTAAACAATACTCTACAGACGGGTTTGAAAACAGCACCGACAGTGTTCAGGTGGCAGTAAAGGCTTATGTCGCTGGGTTGATGGCTGATGAAGGTCTAGAGCCTTATCTTCTGGACGAGGAGCAACAAAAAAATTACGCTTTGTCAGAAAAGAACTTAAATGATCTGATAAACCTGGCAAGGCAATTAAAGGCTGAACTCGGGCCAGCTTTTTCTCTGGAGTGGATAATTTCTCCCCATGTAAATGAAGGCGACAAGCTTTATCTTACGCAAGTAAGCATTCAGCAGGCAGCAGTCAACTTGAGGGAGTCGGAAGTCCGAGATAGGCAACCAGCAGTTAGCAGTGATTCATCTATGGCTTCATTCAATTCACGGCCAGCTGTTCATTCTTTATCTTCCCGCTCATCCCCGACTAGCCACAACCCACTGGAAGGCGATCGCGTTGTGGGGACATCTGGGCTAACACCTACAGCATCACAGCAGCAGCACTCAATTAAGGGACTAGCAGCGGCGGCGGGACAAGCGATCGCGATCGCCCACGTATTAACAGAGAACCATCACACGCAGTGGTCACAAGCAGATGGAGTTTCATTACCAGCAGTTAGCGGCAAGATTTTAGTTACCAAAAACATCACTCCTGATTTGCTTCCCCTGCTACGACAAGCTGCGGGGGTGATCGCTGAACAAGGTGGAATGACTTGTCACGCTGCGATTGTTGCCAGAGAACTGGGTATTCCAGCTGTAGTTGGCGCTATCGGTGCTAGACAGCTGATTCAAAGTGGTGACTCGGTGCTACTTGATGGCGATCGAGGAGAAGTATATCGCCTTAGCGATGAAGAGTCATTAGTGATTAGTCAAAAGCCGTTAGCTAAACAACCGCCAATTCCGAATTTCCAATTCCCCATTGCTACTCAACTATTAGTCAACCTGAGTCAGCTAAGTAGTATTGAGCGTGCAGCGAATCTTCCTGTCGATGGAGTCGGCTTACTACGTTCAGAATTGCTGGTGCTGGACTTACTGGAGGGACAACACCCCCACCGTTGGTTACAACAGGGGCGCGATCGCGAATTAGTCGGGCTTTTGTCCCAAAAGTTGTGTGAGTTTGCTGCTGCTTTTGCGCCGCGTCCGGTATTTTACCGTTCTCTGGATTTGCGATCGCACGAATTTCTCTCTCTAATCGGTTCTCGTCAAGTACGAGCCGAAGCCAATCCGATGCTAGGGAACAGGGGAACCTTCAGCGCCACTTCTGACCCCGCCTTGTTCGATTTGGAAATGGCAGCTTTAGCCAGCGTACAGCAGTCTGGCTATACCAATATGCACTTGCTCTTGCCTTTTGTCCGCACCGTTGAGGAGTTTTCCTTCTGTCGCCAGCGCGCGATCGCAGCTGGGTTAACTGAATCTGCCCAATTTCAACTCTGGATCATGGCTGAGGTGCCGTCTGTTTTGTTTCTGCTAGCAGATTACGTCAAAGCAGGCTGCATGGGCATCTCTATTGGCTCTAACGATCTCACTCAGCTGCTTTTAGGAGTTGACCGCGAACACGCACAGATGGCGAGTGCGTTTGATGAGCGTCATCCAGCAGTGATTCAAGCGATCGCGCAACTCATCGCTGGGGCAAAACAAGCAGGTATTCCCTGTTCTATTTGTGGTCAAGCTCCAGCTCAATATCCAGAATTGATTGACCAGCTAGTACAGTGGGGTATTACTTCAATTTCCGTGGAACCGGATGCAGTTGAAAGGACATATAACGCGATCGCTCGTGCTGAACAACGCTTGATTCTAGAAGCCGCCCGTCGTCAACTTGGGTAGTTTGTGGAAGAGTTGGAGGGAGCATCCCGTATTTGCAAATCGCCCACAGGCTGGAAGTCTCGATGCTCCACAAACAACGCCCGCCGACCCAGCCCCAATTAAGTCCGCGCAGGCGGACTTTGTTTGTGTAGCCGCGATTTTCTTTTCTCCTGGTATTTTTGCTGCCTAACCAGTAGCTTTAAAACCGCAAAATTGCGGCTACTTGAGCTTCATCTGGCACTTTTTCCGGTTCCACAGCATAAACTGTGCCACCATTTAAAAGCGTATGCACGGCAGTAAAATCCACCATATCCTCATCATCCGGCTGTGGTTCCGGAGGGCAACTAAAAAAGCTCTACTGAATTTCATTACGGAGTTGGCAAGAGTTAGCAAAGCTACTAACCCTCACCTTGCTAACCCGAAAGCATGGCTTTTTTGAATTCGCCAACAGAGTCGTAATTTACGCGAACACTTCTTTTTTACCCAAACTCCAATACTAATGGGCGTGTCTTCGCTAGATCTACCCCTTCTAAACGGTCAAGCTTTTTCTACCATTGGGCAGGGGCTTCAGCTTGGAAATTTTTTTACGCTTGTTATGTGCAAAACCTGCTTTTATCTCTCTTTAATTTCACCTTAATAAATAATATGAGCTTCCTTTCGATCGAAGAACTGAAAGAACTCGTCGAACAGCCGCAAGGGCTATGTGTATCGATCTACATGCCGACCGTGCAGCTTGGGTCAGAAATTCAGCAAAACTCTGTCCGCTTTAAGAATCTCATTCGGCAGGCAGAAGCAGAGATAGGAAAATACGAATCACCTCCGGCTAATCCAGAGCAATTTCTTCAACCCGCGATTGAGTTGGATGAAGATGACTTTTGGCAGCATCAGGACGCAGGTTTAGCTTTATTCATTTCAGAAGGATTCTTCCGCTTCTATCGTGTGCCGATCGACATGATTGAATTGGTGGTCGTGAACACTAGCTTTCATCTCAAACCGTTAATTCCGCTGTTGAGCGGAGATAACCGCTTCTATATTCTCATGCTTGGTCAGCGCGATGTGCGGCTTTTGGAAGGCAATCGCTATGGCATGACCCGTGAAGTTGAAATCGAAGGCTTGCCGAAGAGTATGGATGAAGCCTTGCAGTATGACGAAGAAACGTCGAAAGATGAACAGCGACGCCAGGGCGCGGGCGCAGGTCGTTCAGCTTTGCAAGCGGGTGGTTCCTATCACGGACATGGCGGCGGGCGTGAAAACGTCAAAGAAGAGTTGCTGCGATATTTTTATCTAGTGGATAAAAGCTTGCATGACTTCTTTCGCAATCGTCGATCACCACTTGTGCTAGCTGGGGTTAACTATTTACTGCCGATTTACCAAGAGGCGAATACCTACAATTTCATTGTGGAAGAAGGAATTCAACACAACACAAAGGAGCAAACAGCACAAGAACTTCATGCAGAAGCCTGGGCGATCGTGGAGCCGCTATTTCAATTAGATCAGCAAAAAGCGATTAATTACTATCATGAGTCGATCGCCGCTGGCAAAGGATCAAACGACTTGGACGAAGTCATTCAAGGCGCGTTTTATGGTCGTGTAGAACAGCTTTTTGTTCCGGTCGGTGTGCAAAAATGGGGACATTTTGATCCTGACTCAATGGAGATTGAAAGGCACAATGAGGCTCAACCGGGCGATGAAGATTTGCTGAATGCAGCAGCAATTCAAACAATCTTTCATGGGGGAACGGTGTACACCGTTGAACCAGGAGCAGTGCCGGATGAGGCACCTGTTGCAGCAGTCTTTCGCTACTAATTGGCCTAATGTTAGGTGGATGCCTAAGCTAGGAAGTCACCCTCCTGGCTCGGCTACAAAACCGTGCATGAATCGTTAGATTCACACAGCTCCTCAATGATTTGGTGCTTGTCAAACACACCGATAAATTCTGAGTTAGAAGGGATTACGGTTGAAGTGACTTCCAGAAAATAAAATATACACTTCCTAAGAATGATAATCATTGTTTGGGGTGGGATAGGCTGCCAACGGCAGCCTATCCCACCCCAATTTGTAGTAAATTCAATCAGGGCTTGACGAACTATTTTTGTATTTTACAGAATCAAAAGTAACGAGTGATTTTATCGTTGATATTTTAGCAGATTTTTGGGAATCAGAAAGTTGGCGATTTCCCGAAATAAAAAGTCTGCTTATTAATCAAGATAATGCAGGAGAAAATAATTCTCGGCGTACACAATTTATGAAACGCATAGTTGAATTTTCTCAGAAATATCAACTGAATTTACGTTTAGCTTACTACCCTCCCTATCATATGAGAAGCAAATCAAGCGTTTAACTGATTCAACTCATGAAACTTTCCCGGATTTAGGGAAATCGTTTATTGATATTCACTATGGAGCAACATAGGTTTAAAAAATAGTTATTAAACTTTTCTATCTTCTAATTAATAATCAAATAGCACTCTTCAGTCAAGCCAGGAAAGTGTAGATTTTTCATGGGTATTTGGGGAGGTCAAGGGTTGCCGTTGGCAACCCTTGACCTCCCCATTATAATGATTATCATTTTTAATAGCTGTATATTTTATTTCTTGGAAGTCCCCAAAGTTTTTAGTTGATCGGTGGACAATATGGTCATATTATTCAGCTCCTTTGGAGGGTATCGCTCAAAGGACAACACAAACTGACAAATTCCAATAACAAGCCGCCCTTAAAGGGAATAATTGTAGTGGCGGCAGATAATTCCTAAAATGCCATCAGCCTAAGTTCATTTCACGTCAACACTGATACTTATTCATCTTTCTTTTGACAGGAAATCTCGTTTTCTCTTTCTCCCGGCTTACACCATCTACCATCACCAACAGCAATCAAATGAAACAGCGGCAAGTAATTGGACTGCTACCAGCAGGAGGACAAGCAACGCGAATTTCCCCTTTACCAGTTAGCAAAGAATTGTATCCAATTGGATTTCGCCGCGTGGAGGATAACAGCTTACGCCCCAAAGTCGTTTGCCATTACCTACTGGAAAAGATGCGGCTGGCAGGTATTACCAAGGCTTACACCGTGTTGCGTCCGGGTAAGTGGGATATTCCTGCCTACTTTGGCGATGGCACCATGCTAAACATGAACATGGGCTATTTAATTATCAGTTTGCCTTTCGGCGCGGCTTACACTTTGGATCAAGCCTATCCCTTTGTGCAAGATGCTGTTGTAGCAATGGGTTTTCCTGACATTCTTTTTCAGCCGGATGATGCTTTTGTGCGGTTACTCGCACGCCTTGAGGCTAGTAATGCGGATGTTGTCTTGGGATTATTCCCTACTGAAGAGCCGCAAAAAGCTGGTATGGTTGATTTTGATGCCGCCGGACGAGTATACAAGGTGATTGAAAAACCACCACAGAGTCAACTGCGATATATGTGGGGTATTGCAGTTTGGACACCAGCTTTTACACAGTTTATGCACGAGCATCTGGCTGCTATCCAGGCACTTAGTAGTTTAGTACCACAGCTAGAGTTACCGATTGGGGATGTGATTCAGGCTGGAATTGACAATGGTTTGCGGGTAGAAGCAGAGGCGTTTCCAGAGGGGACATATTTGGATATTGGCACGCCACCGGATTTAGTTCGTGCAGTTCGCCTCTTTGCTGCTGAGGAAATTTAAGCCAGTTACTGATAACTGCTAACTTTCGACTCCTTTGGCGATCGCGATCGCCAAATTATCCCCAAACTGACTTGCTTCATTAGCCAGTACAACAAAGTCACCACCCCAAAGGTGATCAACATAACCAGCAGCGGCCATTTCCCTACTAAATCATCGACTACGCTTGTCAATAAGGCATCTGGTTGGGTAATCAAGTCCCAACTGTTGAAGCGGAGGAATCTTCCTAGAAAGATGCCAACAGCGCTTAGACCGTGCAACGTCAATTCAACTGCAAGAATATATTTACCTAAACCTTGCCGCTGTAAGTAGTAACCCAGGTTAATTATCGATAAAACGTAGGCTTCAAACCCAGCTAGGATAACTAGCAAATACTGGGGAATCAGAATCAGGGTAATCATCCACACCGAGTTGATAGTGCGAATATCGTGAATTAGGTGAATAATATCCGTCAATAGATAGGGAGCATTGGGCAAAAAAGCCACAAAAACGCACAATCCCACCCACCAGATAAGCGATCGCTTTTGGTTGCTGCGAAATAGCCAAACACTCAAAGCCAAAGGAATAAATGCCAAAAATAGATTCCAAGTCATCCAGCGGCTATTGAGACGCAGAACACGCGCTATATTGACCATCCAGTTAATTAGTTCAAATTTCATAGGCGCTTTCTCTCTCCTTGGCTAATCAATAATATTCCCACAGGCTCTTATCCTGGGGCTATACCAGCAAACCTTGACGCGAGCAGGCTTAATTTGTTCGCCCTTGATAGTCGTCAGGCATTTTGCTTTTCCCCAGTATAGCTACTGTCTCAAAGTTGACCACACTGCCGCAGAGGAATGTTTATCTCAAATGTTGTCCAACCAGACCCAGATAAACATTTGAGTTGTCCTTTGTGCTTTTCTACTATTATTTGATAGCAGATAGACAAACCTAATCCTGTGCCTTTACCAACTTCTTTTGTTGTAAAAAATGGGTCAAATATTTTATTTATTGTCGCCTCTTTTATACCTATTCCATTATCTGATATTCTAATTTGAACCCGATTATTATCTAAAAGTTTAGTGCTGATATTCAAAACATAAGCTTCAAGCGTAAAAACTGAATTAGTGTAATTCTCATTAATAAACATTTTACCTTCGTCTTTCATTCTTTGCTCTAAGGCATCAATGGCATTATTAAGTATATTTAAAAATACCTGATTTAGTTCTCCGGGATAACATTCAACCAGGGGTAATTGCCCATATTCTTTAATTACTTCAATGTCTGGATGCCCTGGACGACCTTTGAGACGACGCTGTAAAATCAGCAAGGTACTATCTATCCCTTCGTGGATATTTACTGGCTTCATTTCCGATTCGTCGAGTCGGGAGAAGTTGCGTAAAGAAATAACAATCTGACGGATGCGTTCAGCACCGTTGTGCATAGAAGACAAAACTTTAGGGAGATCGTCGATTATAAAGTCCAGCTCAACTGTCTCACTTACAGCTTGGATTGCTTTTTCTGGTGTGGGATAGTATTTTTGGTAAAGATTTAAAACGTCAATCAGGTTTTGGGCATAGTTGCTGGTATGGAGGATATTGCCGTAGATGAAGTTAATGGGATTATTAATTTCGTGAGCGATACCGCCTACCAACTCTCCCAAACTTGACATTTTTTCGGATTGAATTAATTGCTGCTGGGTTTGTTGAACTAAAAATAGCGATCGCGCTAATTCTTCATTTTTTTGTTCTAACTCCAGCGTCCTCTCGGTCACTTTCTGATCGAGGTTGTGGGCAAGTTCGAGCAATTGTGCTTCTGATTCCAGCAGCGCTTTCTCAATCCTTTTTTGTTTGCTGATGTCTTGAATCGTACCGATGAGGCGAATTATTCTACCTGATGGCTCCTGAATAATCTCACAACTTCCCTGAACAATGCGCTCTTGATTATCAGGTAGAATAATTCGGAAGTCAGTGCTGAAAGGCTGGCTATGAAAAGATGCCGCGTCTAGCAGCTCTTTGAGTCTTTGTCGGTCGTCTGGGTGAACTGAATTTAAGAAGATTTCCACCGTAGGCTCAAAGCCTTTTGGGGAAAAACCCAAGATGCGATAATGTTCATCCGACCACCGCAATTGTTGTCTAACCAGATCCAAATCCCAGCTGCCTAGATGGGCGATGCGTTGGGCATTGGCTAGGCTGTCCTCGCTCTGGCGCAGAGAAACCTCAGCTTGTTTGCGTTCTGTAACTGTTGCCCCCAGAAAGAGGGCAGTAATGGCTTCCACCCCCATGAAGGTTTGCAGAGCCAGGATCGCCTGGTTGATATTATCTGTCTGTCCAATGAAGGGGCCGCTGCCTTTGGAGGCTCCCCAGATGGCGATACTGGAGACGAACAGGGTTGCCAATACGGTGCCGCGTTGACCAAAACGGAAGGCAGCCCAAATGACTAAAGGTAAGGGTAGGTACTCAATCGGGTAGCGATCGCTCACGATTTTGGTGGACGAGCCGAATACTGCCCAGGATATACCCAGCAACATCAAACACAATACTACTGCCTCAATAACTCGTCGGGGCTGTAAGGTTATCTGATGCCAGCGCGATCGCACTCGGCGTTGTTCGCCCCTAAACCAAGTCAATACCAAAGGTGCTAGGATTAACACTCCCATCGCGTCTCCTACCCACCAAGTCCACCAAATTGCGGCAAACTTACTCCAAGTCTCAAACCCGATCCAGCAGAGGATGGTGACACCCAAAGTGGGGCCAATTATTGTGGGCAAAAGCGCGGATAGCGCCACTAATGCTAAAACATCTCGCAGACGCTCAAGTGAGGGATGCAAGCCAATGCGACGAAGCAGTGTAGCACCAGCGATCGCTTGCAAACTGGGGATAAATGCCATTCCCAAAGCCATATACCAAGGTTGTCCCCCCCCAAGCGAAATAAAGAAATCGCCCAGCGCCACTCCAGGCCATATACCTCGACCAAATAAAAAAAGTGCAGCTTGGCTAATCCCTGCCGGTGGAAACAGTGGTGCCGCAGCTGCCGATATGCTGGGAATAGAAAAAACTGTTTTTCCGGTAACAAAGTAGATAGCCGCGAGTACAGCGACGGTGGCTAAGTATCGCCACAACCGAGGTTGGGACATTTTGGATTTTGGATTTTGGATTGGTTTGCACCAAGCTATCATGCCTTTTACGTTACTCGTTCCCTCGGCGAGTGAAGCTTTCGATAGGATTCGCTCCCATCCCCTCGCTTTGAAGATTTATAACATCAGCGAAATAAGAATAACGTAGAAACTAAAGGAAACGAAACACAAGCAGCCTACTGTGATATTCGCCTAGAATCCCTATTAGGAATTAAAAAAATTAAAAATGACAACTTCAATGCAGGATCAGTTGCAGGAGGCGATCGCACCTTACCGCGATCGCGTAGACTATCTAGAAATTCGCTTAGAGCAGAGTGAGTCAACCTCAATTTCCTTTCGCGGCCCTCAATTGGATGCTGTGGATCGCAATTTTACTCTCGCTGGTGGCATTCGCGCCTGTCACAAGGGCGGCTGGAGCTTTGTTACTTTCAATGGTTTAGCCCAGTTGAATGACCGGATAGCTGAGGCGGTTTCTCAAGCCCATCTGGTCGGTAAAGAAACTACTATGTTAGCCCCAGTTGAGCCAATTCAAGATTATGTGGCGGTTCAGTTAGGGCGCGATCCGCGTGGGGTGAGTCTGGAAGAAAAGCGCCGTAATTTGGCGAAATACAACCAATTGCTGCTGGATTTCGACCCGCGAATTCAGACAACGATGGTGAGTATGAGCGATCGCTTCGGCACTACCTATTTTGTCAATTCCCTCGGCACCTGCATCGCCCAAGAAAGGCTGGATGTTTCCGGCAGATTTGGCGCGATCGCCCGCGAAGAAGGTTCCGTTCCCCGCCAAGGTTTCGAGTCCGTCCACTCCCGCACGGACTATAACATTCTCGAAGGAATTGAAGACCGCGTACTAGGTGCCGCCAAACGCGCTGTCGGGCAGTTAGAAGCAAAATCGGTTAAAGGGGGACAATATACTGTAGTTCTCGACCCCTATCTCGCTGGAGTCTTCATTCACGAAGCCTTTGGGCATCTTTCCGAAGCTGATGGTATCTACGAAAATCCCAAAATGCAAGAATTACTTGCTCTGGGCAAACCTTTAGCTATTAAGCAGTTGAATGTAGTAGATGATGCTACCATGCCCGGTTTACCCGGTTCTCTCAAGTATGACGATGAAGGTGTTCCCGCTCAGCGCAAATATCTAATTAAAGACGGCATCCTCACCCAGCGCCTCCATAACCGCGAAACTGCTGGCAAAATGCAAGAAGCTCCCACAGGCAACGCTAGAGCGCTCAATGCTACTTATCCCCCCATTGTGCGGATGACTAACACTGGCATTGAAACGGGTGAACACTCCTTCCAAGACATGATTAAGGATATTGAGGAAGGTGTTTATGCAGTGCGGATGCTAGGCGGACAAACTAACGGCGAGATGTTCACCTTTGCTGCTGCGGAAGGTTTCATGATTCGCAATGGCAAGTTAGCTGAAAAAGTTAATGATGTCACTCTCAGTGGTAATGTTTTCCAAACTCTCAAAGATATTGAGGCAATTGGTAACGACTCAATTTATGTTAGCGGCGGTTGCGGTAAAGGCGGACAAATGCCGCTTCCTGTAAGCGTCGGTGGCCCTCATCTACGAATCAAAAATGTAGTTGTGGGCGGACGGTAAGAAGGCAAAAGGCAAAAGGCAAAAGTAAAGATTATTTCTTTTGCCTTTTTGGTTTTATATTGATGCGATTACCTGCTCAAATTCTTCTACAGATGCTACGGTAATCGCCCGTTTATGGAGGCTTTTTAGCAGTGCCAGATCATCTATTTCGTTTATGCGATCGCATAAACCTTGTGGCACCGTTTCAAACCGAGTTTCCAAAACTTCGATAATATTCTCACGATGAGCTTGTACCATTCCGTCTATTTCAAACCCAGTGATGTATGGCATCCGATTTTCCTCCTGATAACGCCTCAATTCAGCTCTAAAGCTAAGCTCCAGTCTCGGTAATACCTGAAGTACGGAGAAAACGTCAAGCTGATAGACAACAAAGGGGGATGCCGTAATGCGGCATCCCCCTTCGAGTTTTTTAGCAAGGTATATGGGATGGGTTTCGTGACGGTTACACCCCACTACACCTCCCAAAATGGCAAATTATCACTGCGCTGATGCTATCGGGCTTAGTTGAAGTAGTTGGCTTCTGCTTCCAACTGACGAACTAAGGCTTCGTCACCTTTTGCTCTAGCGACTTCTAAACGATGCTGCAAGCTTTTTTGGATGTTCTCCCGATGAGCCGCCGCTGCATTTTTTCGGTTATCTTGACGTCTTCCGCTCATAATGGACATTCTTTTGGCTCGACTTGAGGTATCTCTTACCTTTTTAATATAGCCTACACTAGGGTAAACGGTAGCCTTTGTTACCGAAAATTCACAAATATCTAGCTAGGGTTATAAGTTGGCTCCTACAAGCGCCAGCGATCGCAGATGCACAAAACCAAAATTCTCACCCTTCTCACTGATTTTGGGTTGAGTGATGTGTATGTGGGGGTGATGAAGGGTGTAATTGCTCAAGTCAACCCAACTCTGAATGTGGTGGATCTGACTCACGACATTCCACCTCAGAACATCGCAGCAGCAAGGTTTTGTCTGATGAGTGCTTACCCGTATTTCCCACCAGGGACGGTGCATATTGCTGTAGTCGATCCGGGGGTGGGGAGTAATCGGAGAGCGATCGCTATTCAATTCGGCGACAGCTTCCTGGTGGGGCCAGATAACGGGATATTTAGTGGCATCATCACAAGTAGCGACGTTACGGCTGTCGAACTCACTAACTCTAGTTATTGGCACACTAGAGAACCCAGCACCACCTTTCACGGGCGAGATATTTTTGCCCCAGTGGGCGCTCATCTTGCCAGCGGCGTTCCCCTAGAACGACTGGGAACAGCAATTAATCCCGAAACCCTGGTGCAGTTGCCCATACCTGAATGCAGCGTTACAGAGGCGGGTTTAGTAGGTTGTATTCAGTATAGCGATCGCTTCGGCAACTTAATTACCAACATTCCCGGTACTCTAGTGCAAGAAAAATCTTGGTTTGTTGAGGTAGATGAATATACCATCCCAGGTATAACAACTTACCATGACAGCCCCCCTGGAAATCTGGTTGCTTTAGTTGGTTCTCATGGTTGGGTAGAAATTGCTGTTAATTGTGGTAATGCTCAGCAGCAACTGCAACTAAACTGGGGAGATGTAGTAGAAGTTATCTTAAGTAAGTAGACATAATTAAACAGCAATAAAGGAAAGCAAAGTATGACTCAGAGTGATGCTCAGTTAGAACCAGTAGTTTATCAAGGGCAGTTTGGAGAGTTTACGTTAACCGGAAGCGATCGCACTGGTGTAATAATCTATCGCACCGGGTTAATGGTAGCAGCTTTAAGCTTTGCCTTGGGTAGCTGGTTAGTATTGGGAACAAATACAGTCCAATTGTCCTTACTAACTCCGTTATATGCTTGTTTTTGTTTAGCATTGGGTGTCAGCTTAGTTACCATCCATATTTACCTAGAACCACTGCATCGACTATTACAAGCTTTTTGGGTAATTGGTGCGGTTTCGGCAACTGTTTTGGCACTCCAAAGTAGCGAACCTCTGGCTTTAACTGTATACAATAACCCAGTTACACTTTTCGGGATTGGCTTTACCTTTGTGTCGTTAACGGGGATCTATTTTAAAGAAGGTTTTTGCTTCCACCGGTTAGAAACAAAAATTCTCACGCCTTTAGTTCCAGTTCTATTACTAGGGCATCTAGCTGGCGTTTTACCAGTTTCAGTAGAACAGAAATTATTAGGAGTTTGGGCAGTGCTATTTATCGTGTTTGCTTTGCGAAAAACTGTTCAACAAATTCCTGATGATATTGGCGACAAGTCGGTTTTTGCTTATTTGAAACAACAGCGTTCAGCGACTTGATATTATTTCTCAATCCCTGGTTAAGTTTGGGAACGAGAATATTTTGAGAAAGAAGCCTACCGACGCGAATGTGCGAAAGTAAGTGCCAACTACTGGAGCCTTTATCTGATGAGTATGCTGGAATCTGAATGGCGACGAGGGTAGGTAATTGGTAGAAGAACGCGCCTTTTGGCTGGCATGGTCGCAAATTCCTAAAATTGGGCCAATTTTGCTTGGACGCTTGCAAAAGCATTTTGGCACACTCTCGGAAGCATGGCTTGCCAGTCCTGCTGCCTTGCGAGAGGTAGAGGGGTTTGGGCGTCAGACAATTGAGGTAGTGGTAGAGAAGCGATCGCGCCTTAATCCGGGACAATTATTAGAGCAACACTCGGCAAAAAATCCCTGTTTCTGGACACCAGCTGATGCAGATTATCCCCGCTTACTCCTAGAGACTCCTACCCCGCCGCCAGTGCTGTACTATCGCGGCAAAGTCCAACTTCTGGAAAATCAAGGCATTACGCCGATGGTTGGCATTGTCGGGACTCGCAAACCCTCCGAGTATGGCAAGCGTTGGACTCGCAAAATCAGCACAGTGCTGGCAAAAAATGGCTTCACAATTGTTTCTGGTATGGCAGATGGAATTGACACAGAAGCACATCGCGCCTGTATAGAAGCTGGAGGACGAACGCTGGCAGTTTTAGGTACTGGCGTGAATGTAGTTTATCCCAGGAACAATAAGTCTTTATACGAACAGATTTTGCATCACGGATTAGCCTTAAGCGAGTATCCAGCAGACACGCCACCAACACGGGAACATTTTCCCCCACGCAATCGAATTATTGCTGGTTTGAGTCGCGCAATTATGGTGATGGAAGCGCCTACAAGATCCGGTGCTTTGATTACTGCCGACTATGCTAATGAGTTTTGTAGAGATGTCTATGCTTTGCCTGCAAGATTAGATGATCAGCAGTCAATGGGTTGTCTGAGATTGCTTAATAAGGGAGCTATGTCGTTTCTTGATGAAGCACATTTGTTAGAAATGTTAGGAGCAATTCCACAACTCGATTCGGTGCAGCAATTAGAATTATTTAATCAATCTTCCTTGCCGGATTTGGAACCGGAACTTAAACAAGTTTTGCAAGCTATTTCCCTTGAACCTGCGCCGTTTGATTTAATTGTGCAGCAGGCTGGTTTAACGCCAGGTTCTGTATCCAGCGCGCTGTTGCAACTAGAATTACTTGGGTTAGTGTCGCAATTACCGGGAATGCGCTATCAAAGATGTTAGAAAAACCACCTCCTAATGGATGAACCAGTAGGGTGAATTGCTCTCACCCGCTTGGATGAGCTGGTTAAGGGAAGCGATCGCGCGATCGCTTCAGTAATTTATAAATACTGATTGCAGTTTTGTAAGGTAGGCAATACCTACAAAATACAGTTTTATAGCTAACACTAAAAACGCAAATTACCAATTACCAAATTTATATGACAGATAATATTGAATTTGGCACCTTTTCCAACTCTGACGAAAGTCAACAGCTTTTAGCATTACTGTGCCAGTGCTTCAATGCTCCACCCAGCGACGATCAATATTATGCCAATCTTATCGGCTTAGACAACTTTCGGGTAATCCACAAAGATGGACGAGTAGCTGGAGGATTAGCCATCCTTCACATGGGACAATGGTTCGGTGGTTCTAGCGTCCCGATAGCAGGAATCGCATCTGTTGGCATTGCTCCTGAACATCGAGGAACAGGCGTAGCGGCGGCGATGATGACACAACTTGTCAAAGAGCTTTACGAAGCGGGTGTTCCTATATCAACACTCTACGCCTCTACGAGTGCGCTTTATCGGAAAGTTGGTTACGAACAGGCAGGGAACTATTGCCGTTTGTCGGTGCCAGTAGACAGTATCCTGCTAAAAGATCGCACTCTCCCCATTTTTTCAGTAGCAGCAAATCAGCACGAAGTTTTTCACGAATTATACCGCCAACGAGCGATCGCATCCAGTGGCAACCTAGATCGAAATCAGGCAATTTGGAAAGGAATAATCGAGTCCAAGGAAGAAACGATTCACGCCTATCTAATTGGTGCTGAAGACAAACCACAAGGTTACGTCATTTTCAGCCAAAAGTGGGGAGAAAAAGGCTACAACCTACTAATTAGAGACATGGTGGCAATAACACCAGCAGCAGCACGTCGTCTGTGGACTTTCTTCGCCGATCACCGCTCTTTAGCAGAGAATGTTATTTGGCGGGGTATGGCAATCGACCCTTTTTTAGGTTTACTTTCCGAGCAAACTTACAAAATTACTGCTTTAGAAAGATGGCTAGTGCGAGTAATTAATGTGCCAAAAGCCCTTTCATTACGCGGCTATCCGGCTGGTGTAGAGGCCGAATTGCATTTGGAAATTCAGGATAACATTCTACCCGATAATAATGGGAAGTTTATCTTAGCAGTTTCCGGAGGTCGCGGTGAAGTAACTAAAGGCGGAAAGGGAGAATTACGCTTAGATGTGCGGGGATTATCGCCTTTATTCACAGGTTTGTTTACACCTCATCAACTGCAAACAATTGGGCAAATTGAAGCAACTGCTGATGCAATCGCCGCAGCAACGCAAATATTTGCGGGTTCGGAACCTTGGATGTCCGATCATTTTTGATAACAAGTTAGAAGTAGCGTAGCAATTAGCTATTAGCCAGAAACTGATCAAAATCTGGTACATCTACCCAGCAACCTGTTTTATGGGATTGATGGGTTAAATCCATTAATAGCTGAGAATAAACCCCTTCTCGCAGCGATGGCGTGACTGCCTTTCCTGCGTCAATTCCTTTCACCCAGTTATCTACAACTCTGATAAATGGTGCCAAACGCCCATCAGTGTAATTTTGGGGAAACAGCAAATGATTAGGGATTTCTATCTCAGCTAGGGATTTACCCACGCCTGCACCCCAGAGGCGAAAACCATGCACGTAATCTTTTTGATTGTCGCTGCCCAAGACTAACGTCCCGCGATCGCCATATACTTCTATCCAGTGGGTTCGGCTTGCATAAACTACGGAACTGATACAAACTTGGCACGGCGTACCATCCGCTAAAAGCAGCATCAACGTACAAGTATCATCAGCATCCACAGCCTTCATTTCCCCCGTCTCTGGAACTGGACGAAAGGGAATCCCCGTAATCAACTGGCCGCATAGTCGCTGCACGGGTGCAAACAACCAACTAATATAATCAAAAGCGTGAGAACCAACTGCCCCCAAAGCACCGCCGCCTTGGTCTTTCCGAGCATACCAGTTCCAAGGGCGCGAGGCATCAGCGCGACTCGACACCAACCAATCTATTTTAATCAGGCGCTTTTCTCCTACATACCCTTGCGCCAATAATTCAGCAAATTTTTGCCATGCGGGGACAAAGCGAAATTCAAAATCCATTGTAGCGATCGCGCCAACCCGGATCGCCATATTGTGCAATTCTCGCGCTTGGGTTGCTGATAAAGCTGTCGGTTTTTCTAATAATAAATGCTTCCCAGCTTGCAACACAGTCTTTGCCATTTCGTAGTGCAAAAATGGCGGCGTTGAGATACTGACAGCATCAACATCCGACAGGGTGACGATTTGTTCTAGGTTGTCGCCAGCGTGAGGAATGTTGTGGGCAGAAGCGATCGCTCTTGCTTTCTCCAAATCCCGGTGATAAACTGCCACTACCTGAGTGCGCGGATGTGCCTGAAATCCGGGAATGTGAATTTTCTGGCCAAATCCCGTGCCTACAACGGCTACGTAAACATTGCTGAGTGTCATGCTATTGCCGATTTAAACTTTTCCACCCATTCAACCACTTGATGACCTAAACGAGTGCTGTTTAGTCGGTCGGCTTCTCGGATACCAGTGGGACTGGTAACGTTAACTTCAGTAAGGTAGCCGCCAATTACATCAATACCAACAAAAATTAAGCCATCCCGTTGTAATGTGGGCGCTAGTTGGGTGCAAATTTCCCGCTCTCGTTCGGTAATTTCCGTCTCGGCGACTCTACCACCGACTGCCATATTACCGCGAAATTCTTTACCTGTGGGAATGCGATTTAATGCCCCAATTGGTTCGCCATTGAGTAAGATAATTCGCTTATCTCCATCTTTAGCGGCAGGTAAATAGGTTTGTACCATGACGGGAACTCGTCCCTGAAGGGTACTCAGTTCAATTAGGGAATTAAAATTGCGATCGCTCGCATCTAAAAATAATATCCCCTCTCCCGCTTTCCCACCCAGGGGCTTTAATACAGCTGTCCCTTTTGCTTCCAGAAATTCGCGAATTACCCCTTTATCGGCACTGACAATCGTTTCTGGAATTGCCTCCGTAAACTGGAGTGCATACATCTTTTCATTTGCCGCTCTCAGCCCTTTGGGGGCATTGATAACCAACGTTTGAGCAGGATCGATATAGTCCAGAATGTACGTCGCGTAGAGGTAAGGAACCGTCACTGGCGGGTCGGTTCGCATGAAAACCGCATCCATTGACTCAAGGGGCGAGAGGGTGCGATCGCCCACAGCAAACCACACCGACTCTCCCACCCACAGTCCGTTCACCAGATGCACTGGTGTCAGTTGCACCGGCTCCAGCACCGCCCAAGCCTTGCCATCCACCACATTCAATAAATTAGCCTGAGTTATCCAAACCTCGTGACCAAGTGCTTGCGCGGCTTCCATCAGCGCCACGCTGCTATCGTGACCAGGATCTAGCCGTTCGATGGGGTCAATGATAAATGCAAATTTCATTTTAGATATCAGCTAGCGGCTTTTTGTTCATTGTCGATTGTCCGTAGACGTGTGAAGAGGAAAGAAAGTTAGAACGTTTCAACTTCCCCACTCTTGACAGACCAATGACTTCTTATTGCAGGAGTTGATCAAGTTTACCTTGAGCCTCTAGGTCATAGGTATCATCGCACCCACCGATGTGCTGATTGTTGATGAAAATCTGAGGTACTGAACGCCGCCCATTCGCTCGTTTTGCCATTTGCGATCGCGCTGCCTCGTCCCCATCAATACAATACTCTGTATACTCAACGCCCTTTTCATCGAGTAAAGCCTTGGCGCGGATGCAGAATGGGCATCTGCTCCAGGTATAAATTTCCACGTTAGCAGCCATCTTGTCCTTAAATATTCATTAATATTTGTTAATCCTAGTCTACCCAAGTACATTAACTTTTCCCTGTCAAAATTAAATCCCTTAAAAAAACGCCTCTCACTTCTCAAGGAAGTGAGAGGCGTTTTAAGTAATACGTATCTCTACAGAAGAAAAAGCTTTCCTTTAAATAGCCTTTGAGACTACTTTTTGATGCCTTTGCGACTTTTGCCGAAACCCCAGGTTACTAAACCTGTCAGTAAGATGGCACTCATTGTATTGGGTTCAGGAACTTCCTTGGTTCCGCCTGTCTTACCATCTGTGTTACTACCTGTCTTACCATCTGTGTTACTACCTGTCTTATCATCTGTGTCACTACCTGTGTCACCACCATCGCTATAGTCAACTCCGCTACCGCCATTGCTGTAGTCAACGCCAGTACTACTGCTAGGAGTGGGAACTGGAGTTGGTGCGGGAGCTGGTTCAGGATTTGTAGCTGGAGTTGGTTCAGGATTTTCAACAGGAGCTGGAACTGGAGTTGGTTCGGGAGTGGGTACTGGAGTTGGTACTGGAGTGGGAACTGGAGTGGGAACTGGAGTTGGTACTGGAGTGGGAACTGGAGTTGGTACTGGAGTGGGAACTGGAGTGGGGGCGATCGCGACTGGATTATTCACAAAGGCTTCACTTCCCTCATTACCAAAGGCTTGGACGTGGAAACCCAAGCGCAGCGCACCACTTGTCAAATCGCTAAAGACATTGCTTAACGTTTTGCCTGGATCTAAATTAAACAGGATACTAACCCATTCTCCAGGATTCACACCCATCTGTGACGTTGGCTGGTTAGCATCCACTACGAAATCTTCTGAAAACTTGACAGTATTCCCGCCCGGCAGATTACCTTTGTTCGCCTCAGAAAACGACACTCCGCTGCCGCTATCGGTAATTGAGATTATGTTCTTCAAAACGCTGGAGTCATCCCAGTAAAGTTGGGTGATCGAAGATAGTTGCGTTCCGATGTTGCTGAACTTAAACAAAACCTGAGTAGCGGAAAGAGTTTCTCCACCGCTAGCGTCGGTGACATCTACAAACAACTGGGATTCCCCAGTTGCCTCGTTCATGGCGTTATTGTGAGTAATGTTGTTAAAGCCGAGCTGAATGGCTTGCGCTTGTGTGGCGGTTAAGACAGAAGATACAACAGCAACACCAGCAGCCAGTAAAGAATGTCCAATTAATGTCGAAAATAACCGTGTCATTGTAATTAAAACCTGAGTTTGTTTGAGAATGTATTGAAGTTGCGCTAGGGGAAGCGTGACCTTTCACTTCCATGCTGGGTTGTAGATAGCAGGAAGGTTAACCCTGATTTCAATAATTGGAACTTGTAGCTTAGCCTTGTTTTAATCAAAGCTAATGTTTACCTAGCTGCTTCAATTTCCACTATAGACACTCTTTTGCTGAGTGTCTATTACTAAAAGTCAATCTTTTTTGTATCTTCATTTACTCTCAAATTTTGATAAAAATACTGTGTAATTTACTGATATAAATTGATGAATATATTTGATATTTATCGGCTGTGTCCTGACTTACGCTTATACAAAAACCACCGAAGCTATTGCAGGAGAAGGCTTCTGAGTCAATCAAAAACTTTTTATAGAAATTTTTTATAACTAATGATTGTAAGTATTACTTATTAACTACAAATCCAAGATCAGCATAAATACGTAAACAAAAACAGTACCAAGGTCTAACTTAGGAAATTTTAAGTATATTCCGATTATTAGTAGCGTTAGATATAAATTAGACTGTGAAAGGACACAAGAAGTTTCATAGCAATCCTTGCGGTGCTTGTAAAATATTTTTTTCGTTTGTAAAGCAAGTATTTCTCCGGCGACAGCCTATGATAGCCAATCCTAGGGTTTACAACCGATTTAGTAAGCTGGTGGAGATTTGATATTCTTAAATTCGTCAATAAAGAAATAGTTAACCAATAAGTAACCGAAGCCCATATTTATGAGGGTATTTACCGAAAAACATGGTATTAAATGAGGCTGCTAAAATTTGACGCAGTATTTCCATGCAGAGGCTAGACTGCTTAGAAATCAACGCTTAGCAGGAAACTACTGATGAGCGATCGCGCTTTAGCAGTATATATTTACGAAAGCGAATTCATAGTCCCTCTGGGAGATTAAAGAGGATCGCTTGGCTCTTTGAGTAAACAACCGGGAAATTACCTAAATTGTTAGGGGTAAGGCATCGAAGAGATAGAGAAAAGGGGTATTGGTGAAGAGGAAGACGAAACAGTTGCATTCTTGTGTTCCACAACGCGGAGCAACGGCCAAAATGCCGATCTAATCGCCTCCGCTCCTCCTCCTCAGTCCCTTTCATTGTCAAACGGTGTCACTCAAATAAGCGATAGACTATAGCCTAGACTCGATAATATCCTTGTAAAAGCTCCATATAGCCTACTGCCGATGTTAATGTTGAAATACAGGTGTGCAGAGCGAGCTGTCCAAAAAAGCAGATTTTTTGCTCTAGCGGGTTATATAAGTTTTGAGAGTGAGCCAAATCACAAGTTTATATTGCACTAAATGGCAGACGTTTTGGCGACTAAACTGCTAAGCTTTTTAAATTAATACCAAGAGCTAGAGTCCTCATTCGGACGTGCGTCCCACAAGAGGCAGTAGCGTCAAAAAAAGTTTCCTCAAGAAACGCTTGGTCTATCGGCACCTGCAATCATGCCAGTGAGCAGTTGTAATTCATACTCAAATTTAAGCATAGGGTCGTCTACCAAAGCACTTTTTAGTATGTCAGTAGAAGTTATACCATTTGGTATAGCTTGGCAACCACGGTTCTACCTAGCGCTTGGGTTAAACAGAGCAGGGCATTTCCACGCGATCGCTCACCTGGATGGCACAAACAATATGCAGAACCGAAAACCTTACTGATGGATCGCAATCGGAACCCTACAGGGAACACCCATGTCTAGCATACAAAACCTGTTCACAATTCACTTTTGGGGCGTTAGAGGAAGTATTGCCTGTCCGGGGCCGGAGACAGTCCGGTATGGCGGCAATACGCCTTGTGTGGAGATGCGCGTGGGTGGTGAACGCCTGATTTTTGATGGCGGCACTGGCCTACGAGTTTTGGGGCAATCGCTCCTGTCCCAAATGCCAGTGGAAGCTTATATGTTTTTCACGCACTCCCATTGGGATCACATTCAGGGGTTTCCCTTCTTCGTCCCTGCTTTTATCAAAGGGAATCGCTTCCACATTCACGGAACGATTGCTCCCAATGGCTCGACGCTGGAGCAGCGCCTGAGCGACCAAATGCACCACCCAAATTTTCCCGTACCTTTGCAGATCATGGGAGCCGATTTAAAATTCTACGATCTGCCAGTAGGTCAAAAGGTGGAGATTGGGGAAATTACGGTTGAGAATGCGCTACTCAACCATCCAGGGGAAGCTGTGGGTTATCGCGTTAACTGGCGAGGCTGTGCGGCTGCTTATGTTACGGATACAGAACATTTTTCAGACACTCTAGATGAAAAAGTTTTGTGGCTGGCGCGGAATGCAGATGTCCTGATTTATGATGCCACCTACACGGATGAGGAATATTCCTCACCAAAATCCTCTAAAGTCGGCTGGGGACATTCCACATGGCAGGAAGCGGTGAAAGTGGCGCGGGCAGCTAATGTGAAAAAATTGGTGATTTTCCATCACGATCCCCTACACAATGATGATTTTCTCGATCGCACTGGCGAGTTAGTAGCTCAACAGTTTCCCGATGCGATCATGGCCAGAGAAGGGCTGTCAATTCAGGTAGCGCCCCCTACTGTGCAGAATGCGATCGCTCAAAAAGAGGCAGGTGTCTCAGCCTGAACAATTCATGGTCAACAGTCAATTAGCAATTGGCTACTGACTAATTACAAAATTATGTAAAGATGTAAAGCGTGTGGGTTACTTCTTCTCCTAACACTGCTATAACACCAACCGCTGTTGCTCTGGGAAACTTTGACGGAGTGCATCGCGGGCATCAACAGGTAGTCAGACCAATTTTAGAGGTTTCTGGCGCTCCTGCTGCCCTGACGCTTCCTAAATCGGCCCTAAATCGGCGGGAGCAAAACCATTGGCTGAGCCTGCGGGAGAATGCTCATCAGTCCTCAGAAACGGGGATGCAAACAGATGAACATCTAATCTCAACGGTAGTGACATTCAATCCGCATCCCAGAGAGTTTTTTACTGGTCAACGCCGAGGCTTGCTGACACCCCCGCCGGAAAAGGTGCGACAACTCAAGACGATGGGTGTAGAACAGTTAGTGCTGTTGCCATTTGACCGGCAATTAGCTTCTTTGAGTCCGGAAGATTTTGTAGAAAAGATTTTGGTGCAGCACCTCAAAGCCCGTCGCATCAGTGTAGGAGAGGATTTTCGTTTCGGGTGCAAGAGAGCGGGAACAGCAGCAGATTTAAAAGCGATCGCAGGCTCCTATGGCATCCCAGTCACCCTTGTACCCTTGGAAACCTGTGAAGGAGAACGTATCAGCAGTTCCATCATTCGTCAAGCTCTAGAGTCAGGAGATTTAGAGCAAGCAAACCGCCTGTTAGGGCGCTCCTACACGCTCACAGGATTAGTAGTAAAAGGGCAGCAACTCGGCAGAACCATCGGATTTCCCACCGCCAACCTGCAATTGCCTCCAGAAAAGTTTTTGCCCCGTTTTGGCGTTTATTGTGTCAGAGTCTATAACGAAGTCGAGAGCCTTTCGCAAGGCACACAGCCACAGGCAACAGGCAATATAGAAACCCAAGCAACTAGCCTCACCACAGCAAAAGAGGCTTCTGTCTTGCCTATAGAAGCCATTGGGGTGATGAATATTGGCTGTCGCCCCACTGTAGAAGGAACTTCTCCGACTGTAGAAGTTCACCTGTTAGATTGGTCTGGGGATTTGTATGGAAAGACCCTAACAGTGAGCTTAGAAAAGTTTTTGCGTTCAGAACAAAAATTTACTTCTCTAGAAGCCCTCAAAGCCCAAATTCATGCAGACTGTGAAGCTGCAAGAGATTTTTTGAGTAGTCATTAGTTATTATCAGCCCGAAAAAGCGATCGCTTGCACCAGTGACGATGAGCATCACAATTTTGCCCTGAAATAAAGCCATGAACTAAAGTTCGAGGCTCAAAGCTAAAGTCAGTTAAAACTGGCTGAAATACAGATTTTATTAAAGAAAGGTTTCAAGTCGTTAAAATCGGTTTACACTTTCTAGTGTGAAATTTATTTCAAAGCCTGTGGTGATAGGTTCAATTGAGGTGAGTAAAGATAACAACTGACAACAGACCATAAATTAATGACAATGGAATAATAACTAATGATTAAAGACTATGAGACAACGTATTGAGCAGCTTAACCAAAATTTAAGCCGTACTATTGTAGGAAAAGCAGATGCCATTCGCTTAGTGCTGGTAGCGGTACTTTCCGGTGGTCATGCTTTGCTCGAAGATGTCCCCGGTGTTGGCAAAACTTTACTGGCAAAATCTCTGGCACGCTCCATCGACGGCAAATTTCAGCGAATTCAATGCACCCCTGACCTTTTGCCTACAGATATTACCGGAACGAATATCTGGAATCCCGCTTCAAGAGAGTTTGAATTTTTGCCGGGGCCAGTGTTTGCTAATGTGCTGCTGGCAGACGAAATTAACCGCGCTACACCCCGCACCCAGTCTGCTTTGCTAGAAGTGATGGAGGAACGACAAGTTACCGTAGATGGGGTTTCTCGCACTGTACCTAGTCCGTTTTTTGTCATCGCCACTCAAAACCCAATTGAGTATCAGGGTACGTTTCCCTTACCAGAAGCTCAAATGGATCGCTTTACTCTTTCCTTAACCTTAGGCTATCCCACAGAACAAGAAGAACTCCAGATGCTGCAACGCCTCGCTGAAGGCGTGACGGTAGAAGATTTGCAACCGTGTATTTCTCTGGAAGATGTGCAGGAGTTACGGCGTTTATGTCAAGGCGTGAAGGTGGAGATATCTTTGCAACAGTACATCCTTGACTTGGTGCGGGCAACAAGGGCAGATGAAGAAATTACTCTGGGTGTAAGCCCTCGCGGTACAGTTGCCTTACAGCGTGGCATCCAGGCGCTAGCTTTTCTGGAAGGGCGGGATTATGCTATTCCCGATGATGTAAAATTCTTGGCACCTCACGTTCTTTCCCACCGTCTCATACCATCTGGTGGTCGCCGTGCTAAGACAATTGTGGAGCGACTGCTGCGCTCAGTTCCCATTCCGTAAGCCAGAAAATGAATATTGAGCAAGCTTTTAATGCTGCCGCAGCAGATTATGATAAGCTACGTCGCACCCTGATTCCATGTTTTGATGACTTTTATGGAACGGCGGTTCAGGTCATACAAATTGAGCGTACAGTACCGCTGAAGGTTCTTGATTTGGGTGCGGGGACTGGGCTTTATTCGGGTATGGTTCAGGCAGCGTTTCCTGTAGCAGAATTTACCCTGATTGACTTAGCGGTTGAGATGTTAGAAATAGCTAAGTCTCGATTTAGCAGCATGGGTAAGTCTCCCAGAATCGTAATTGACGATTATGTTAAGGCTGATTTGGGAGGGCCATATGATTTAGTTATCTCTGGCTTATCGATACACCATCTATGCGATTCTGACAAAGAACATCTTTTTCGGCGAATTTACGATGCCTTGAGTCCAGGGGGGATGTTCGTTAACGCGGATCAGGTACTAGGCACAACTCCTGAATTAGAGAAACTTTATCGACGACAGTGGGTTGACAAAGTTGGCGCTATGGGTATCTCAGATGAGGAACTAAATGCTGCCAAAAAACGTATGGAATATGATCGCATGGCACCTCTGGAGGATCAACTTGGTTGGTTAGAAGCGGCTGGTTTTGTGGACATAGATTGTTGGTACAAGAATTTTAGTTTTGCGGTGTTTGGTGGGCGCAAATGAAGCGACTCTGGAATGCGCTCCCTTTGTGGGCGGGGTTTTGACTGCTAATGCTGCTTTGGAATGGGTTTTGTGAGGATGGGACGAAAAGTTAGATCGACACAACGGCAACAACTAAGGAAAGAAGTAGCGAAAGGTGGGAAACGCAAGCGATCGCTATTTACTTTATTTTTGCTACTTTTAGTCTGGAGTCTTATCTTGGGCTGGGGGCTGGCACAAGCAAGGGATGTCAGCAGTCAGTCGTCAGTAAAGAGCGAACAGAGGTCAAGTTTGAAAGTTGAAACTTTGGTAGATTCTAATAACTTGACAGCTTTCCAATCGGACATCTCTCAAGCGCCAACAAACAACGGACAAGCGACAACTGACCCGGTTTCCGGTCGCCTCCAGCTAGGGCAACAACTTTACCTGGACAACTGTGCCACCTGCCACCTTGCTCTACCTCCAGGGGTTCTCCCTAGCGAAACCTGGCAAAATCTGCTGCAAGAGACGCAGCAGCATTACGGAACCAAGCTACCGCGCATCATCACTCCCACACTTTTACTAATGTGGGACTACCTGCGTACTTATTCTCGTCCACAGTTAGAAAAAGAAGCAGTGCCGTATCGGGTAACAGAATCTCGCTACTTAAAAGCACTCCATCCCCGCGTCAACCTTCCTCAACCAACTACACTCTCCAGCTGCCTTACCTGTCATCCCGGTGCCGAGAAATATAACTTCCGTAGTCTGACCGCTGAATGGGAAAATTCACCCTAACTTGGGTGGGAAGCCCGTACCGTTTCAGCCTGAACGAAAATGATACGATAATTTTAGGTTTTAGATTTTAATCCAAAATCTAAAATCATCGCCAGCGGAGAAACTCCTTCGCCCCGCAAAATCTAAAATTCTTAAGTTCTCTCTATCCTGCTATGTTTAAAAAAATACTGGGCGATCCTAACGCACGCAAGCTAAAAAAATTTCAACCTTACGTTGTAGACGTTAACCTTTTCGAGGAAGAAATCCAGGCGCTGTCGGACGAGCAACTAACAGGTAAAACGGCGGAATTTAAACAGCGCTTAGCAAAAGTTAAAACATCGCGGGAACGCGAAGAAGTGTTAGATGAACTGCTCCCAGAAGCCTTTGCTGTAGTCCGGGAAGCTGGTAAAAGAGTTTTGGGAATGCGCCACTTTGATGTCCAGATGCTGGGTGGCATAGTTCTGCACAAAGGTCAAATTGCTGAGATGAAGACAGGGGAAGGAAAAACCCTGGTGTCTACTCTGCCTGCTTACCTAAATGCACTCACGGGTAGAGGGGTTCACGTAGTCACGGTTAACGATTATCTGGCAAGACGCGACGCTGAGTGGATGGGCCAGATACACCGATTTTTGGGCTTGAGTGTAGGACTGATTCAATCTGGGATGGGGCCACAGGAACGCCAGAAAAACTACGCCTGCGATATTACTTACGCTACGAACAGCGAACTGGGCTTTGACTACCTGCGCGACAACATGGCAACCTCAATGGTTGATGTGGTGCAGCGTCCGCCAAATTATTGCATCATCGACGAGGTGGACTCGGTATTGATTGATGAGGCACGGACACCACTGATTATTTCGGGACAGGTAGAACGCCCCACAGAGAAGTATATGCAGGCGGCAGCGATCGCGGCCGCTCTGGAAAAGGAAGTGGAAACTGATGGTTCAAAGGTTGGGCATTACGAGGTGGACGAAAAAGCCCGTAACGTCTTGATGACCGATGAAGGATTTGCCAGAGCCGAACAGTTGCTGGAAGTCAAGGATTTGTACGACCCGAACGACCCTTGGGCGCACTACATCTTTAATGCGATTAAAGCCAAGGAGTTGTTTAAAAAGGATGTAAACTATATCGTCCGCGACAATGAAGTAGTGATTGTGGACGAGTTTACAGGCCGCGTGTTGCCCGGTCGTCGTTGGAGTGATGGATTACACCAGGCAATTGAAGCAAAAGAGCGGGTGGAAATTCAGAATGAGACGCAAACGCTGGCGACAATTACCTATCAGAATTTCTTCTTGCTGTACGACAAGCTAGCCGGGATGACCGGAACGGCGAAAACAGAGGAAGCTGAGTTTGAAAAAATTTACAAGCTGGAAGTAACCCAAATTCCCACCAATAGAGCTCCCGGACGGCGGGATATGCCAGATGTGGTCTACAAGGCAGAGGCAGGAAAATGGCGCGCGATCGCTGAAGAATGTGCCGAACTGCACAAACTTGGACGACCAATCTTGGTGGGAACGACCAGCGTAGAAAAGTCGGAATTGCTGTCAACTTTGCTTAGCGAACTAGAGGTTCCCCACAACCTGCTGAATGCGAAACCGGAAAATGTGGAGCGAGAGTCGGAAATCGTCGCTCAAGCGGGACGCCAAGGCAAGGTGACGATCGCAACAAACATGGCAGGACGCGGAACCGACATCATTCTCGGCGGTAATTCCGATTACATGGCACGTCTGAAGCTGCGAGAATATTTTATGCCCAAGATTGTGCAGCCGTCAGAAGAAGATAGTTTTGCCTTAAGCTCTGTTCCAGGGGCTTCTGGACGTGCGCCTGCACAGGGATTTGTTCCGGGTAAGAAGGTGAAAACTTGGAAAGTTAGCCCGCAAATCTTCCCGACGCAGTTATCGCGGGAGACAGAACAAAAGCTGAAGAGTGCGGTAGACTTTGCCGTGCAGCAGTATGGCGAACGGAGTTTGGCGGAATTGGAGGCGGAGGATAAGATAGCCGTTGCTTCCGAAAAGGCACCGACTGACGATCCAGTAATCCAAAAGCTGCGCGAGGTTTACAACTTAATTCGCAAAGAGTACGACACCCTTACCGAATCAGAACATGAAGAGGTGATAAAACTTGGCGGTTTGCACGTCATCGGGACAGAACGCCACGAATCGCGTCGGATTGACAACCAATTGCGCGGTCGTGCGGGTCGTCAGGGCGACCCAGGCTCAACGAAGTTTTTCTTGAGTTTGGAAGACAACCTGCTGAGGATTTTTGGTGGCGATCGCGTGGCAGGATTAATGGATCGGTTGCGCGTAGACGAAGATATGCCTATCGAATCCGGAATGCTAACCCGCAGTCTAGAAGGGGCGCAGAAAAAAGTCGAAACCTACTACTACGACATCCGGAAGCAGGTTTTTGAGTACGACGAGGTGATGAATAACCAGCGTCGCGCTATCTACGCCGAACGTCGTCGCGTCTTGGAAGGTCTAGATTTGAAAGAACAGGTGATCCAGTACGCTGAGCGCACAATGGATGACATTGTGGATGCCTACGTCAACCCGGAATTGCCCTCGGAAGAGTGGGATTTAAACAGTCTGGTAGCAAAAGTTAAGGAGTTTGTCAACCTTTTGGCAGACCTAGAGCCATCTCATCTAGATGATATGGGTGTAGGGGAAATCAAAACGTTCTTGCAAGAAGAAGTACGAAAAGCCTACGATCTCAAGGAATCGAACGTAGATCAAATTCAGCCCGGTTTGATGCGACAAGCGGAGCGGTTCTTTATTTTGCAACAGATTGATACCCTCTGGCGGGAACACTTGCAAGGAATGGATGCTCTCCGTGAGTCTGTAGGTTTACGCGGCTACGGGCAAAAAGACCCTCTGATTGAGTATAAGCAGGAAGGTTACGAAATGTTCTTGGACATGATGACGGATATCCGCAGAAATGTAGTATATTCCCTCTTCCAGTTCCAGCCTCAAGCTCAGCCGCAAGCAGTTTAAATATAGATATAGCGGTTCTCAGTCAGAAAGTCGGAACAAGAAAACCCCACGCCAACAGCCAACCGCAGTTGGGAGTGGGGTTCTCTTATTATCGGCAATTAGAAGGATTTGATTGCCGTTGGCAGTAATAAGCGGGTTAAGTAGCGGTTTCCTTCCATCTGGTAGAATTGGAGGTTGCCGCCAAAGGAACGGACAAAGCGTTGGCAAATTTTTAGAGCAGGTAACTTGGGCGCTGCGAGTACCTTAAAGTTAAAGGTTTCGGAATTGGTAATTAATAATTCTAGTAGAGGCGGGGTGACACTACCCGGTCGTGCCGCATGACTAGATGTATCAGATGATGGGAAAAGACCTTGCTCGTTGGCACTTTTAACTTCAGTCTTGATATTTATCCGGCTACCAACTGGGGCCAGACGACCCGCGACGCTGAGAATTTCGCAGAGGACGCATTCGAGTTTGAGGGGGTCGGCATAAACGTCCTGGTTGCTACTAGCGCCCCCGGAACGCACTTGGAGTTGTCGTTCATGGTACAGGGGTGCTAAGAGCAAAAGCGATCGCTTCAACACACTTGTTAGCGTCACCCTGGTCAGATGTTGTCGCAGCTGCCACTGCTCCTCTTGCAGGAGCGGCGTGAATTCTGTCAGGATATTCTCTAATTCCCGCAGCAGTTGCGTCGAGTGCATCCGCACTAAAGACTTATCTGGCTGATTCCCCTTAGCGGGTGATTCTAGTTCATTTAGGCGGTTGATGCGGTCAGTTGTAGCCTGATGCAGGCTTTCTAAAGAGCGATGTTTATACCAGTTGAGCTGTTCTAAGTTTCTTACCTCTTGGTGTAGAGTTGCGCTCAACAAGTTATAGCGGCGAATTCGGGCGAACTGTCGCACCAGAGTTTCTAAAACTGGTAGTAAGTGCCTAGACCACTCGCGCCCCCGATCGTCTGCAAGTATGATGAAACCAGCCAATTTGGGATTTTCGCTCTTCGATTTTGGATTAGGGTCGTCTTCCGACAATCCAAAATCTGAATTCGGTTGCTTTGCAAAATCCGGCAGAGCCATAATTAACAGACAGCCGATGCCGGGACTACTCAGCCATTGCCGAGAAGAATTTGGGATTTGGGTGCCGCGCTTTTCTACAAGACCATCTGTAGCTAAGGCTTCCTGAATTAGGGAATCGGTTGGCGATACAGATAGTCCTGGGGAAAGGGCAAAACGAGGATTAGCCATTACCGCCGCTGCGACCTTCCCGGTTTTGTGGCGTTCCGTTGTGCCTTCCCAGTCCAGAAGCATAGCTAAGGGACATTCCAGCATCTCAGAGAGGAATTGTACCAAGGCGCGATCGCATTGTGCTTGGTCTGACGATGCCGACAAAAGCATTTGCAAACCGTTGTGCAGGTGAAGTTGCGCTGACTCTGAGAGTTTGGTGAGGGTTCTCAGGTTGAAGGTGCGTACTGCCACACTTAACTGTTGGCTAACGATGCCTACTAAGGATCGCTCAGTTTGACTCCAAGTTCGGGGGGTGCTGTGGCAAATAACTAGAAAACAGGAAAAAGAAGTATCCGCTTGCACAATAGGGCATATTAAAAGCGATCGCACGCCCACAACCCCCAAGCTTTCCTTCCAACTTAAAAGTCGCTGGTCTTGTTCCCAATCTTCTATCGCCACCACCGATGGCTCGCTTTGCTCAAATAACTGCTGCTGGGCATCTGTAAGGCGGATCAAGCCTGTCGTCAAGGGTCTTCTGTTAATTGGCTGGCGTTGGTAAACAATTGTATAGGGGCTTGATGATTGGGGATTTGAAGATGGGGAGGCTTGAGGAAAGCTTTCTTTTCCTTCTTGGTTCCCAGCCCCCAGCCCCCAGTCCCCAGTCCCCAATCCCTGGACTATCAAAAAACGTTCCACGCCCAATCGGTTCAGCAGCAACTGAGCGCACTGATCCAACGCTTTACCAGCATCAGTATTATCTGCGATCGCGCGGGCGCACTCAGCAACCAGTTGGGCATCCTGTTGAGTTGAGGCCAGTGTTGTTTCTATCTCCTCACTGCCTGCTCCAAGGGCGATCAGCTGGGCAGCAGCGCGGATATAGTTTTTTTCCGCCTCTTCCCAGATGCGGGCTTCATTGCCTTCTACAGCCAGAAATCCCACCAGTTCTTGCTGCACCAAAATTGGCGCTGCCAGTAAAGACCTTGCCCGCAGTCTGGAGAGCAACTGCCCTGTCACTTCGGCTTTCAGAGGGCTTCTGCCAGCACCAATCGCAATTAACCTATTTTCATTCAGAGCTTGATAAAATTCGCTAACTTCTTGTAAAGTGATGCCAGCAGCAGCACTGGTTAACGGGTTTGTTAGTCCCTTAGAGGTGTGGCGATTGCCCACCCGGTGCCAAAAATAGCGTCGCTCTGGCGAATACCAATAAACGCTGGTGCGCGTTGGTGCAACGAATTGCTGAGTCATGGCTACCACAGCTTCCAAACGTTGCTGCATCGTGGGAAACCGCGCCACCTGGTCTATCACTTGGAACAGGGGTTGGTCGGGGCGCTTGGTAGAGGAATGCTGCCAATCCAGTTCTATCTGGTAAAGTGCAGTGGCTAAGCCCCCGAACAACAGTGACATCTGGGCTTTTTCGCCTGCGCTTTGAGAGCCGCCCCATACGTGTGACCCCAGCAGCACAACACCATAACAACGGTCTTTGGAGCGCAATGGGAAAAAAAGCGCCCCCTGAACCCCAAATTCTTGAGCCGCCCGTCGCCATTCTCCAGCCCGCACTTCTTCGCTCAAATTTGGAACACTCACTGGTCGCTGCTGGATCACTACCTGTTCTAGAAGGTCGCCTGGAGTGAGGCTGAACTTATTTTTAAGAAATTTGGTGTCGGCAGTAGGGGTGATGCCTCCCTTGCCAAACAAACGGTGATCTAATTTATCGTAAAGACTAATCCAAATCAGGCGATATTCAAACTCTGAGACAAGATAATTCAGGGTGGTTTCGATGAGAACGTCAACATTCTCCTCTTCCCGCAGGGTCTGAAGAACGCGCCCCAAGGCAACGATTTGATTTTCGTAGTCTGCTGGACTTTGCTGATGACCCATGTTATTTAACTACGATGCTGCCTTTATACCATTTTGGCTACAAGGATTTTGGATTTTGGATTGTAGAGACGTGATATATGGCATCTCTAAGAGTAGTTTGTTTCAGAAATTGAAGTGTTTTAGGCATAATAGCAAGTGGTATTAATGAATTAAAATTTTAAAATAAGAGATAAATTCGGTTATTATCCATTTTTAATTAGCATTTTTAAGGTTTAATTTTTTTGACCAGTAACCAGCTTTTGGATTAAAGAAAGTGGATATATATCAAGCCGCTATTCGTCCGGTTTTATTTTCTGGGTTGAAAGCCGATCCAGAATGGCTGCATCAGCAAACTTTACAGATGTTTAGTGCCTTAACGCGATCGCATCGCCCTCCTAGTAGTTGGATTCTCTCTCAATTCCAGCAAACCTACTGTCTCCAAGATTCTCGCCTTGAGCAAACTCTCTTTGGGCTAAAATTCCCCAATCCAGTCGGTTTGGCAGCTGGGTTTGATAAAGATGGCGTTGCTGCTGGGATTTGGCAGCATCTCGGCTTTGGCTTTGCGGAACTCGGTACTGTGACGTTGCACTCGCAACCGGGAAACCCCCGTCCTCGCCTGTTTCGCTTGGCCGAGGACAAAGCCGCCCTCAACCGTATGGGATTTAATAATCAAGGAGCAGCTGCAATGGCAGCTAGGCTAGAAACTGTTGGTCATCCCAATTCCCAATTCCCAATTCCCCTCGGCATTAATCTAGGTAAATCTAAGATAACGCCATTAGAGTCTGCTGCGGCTGATTATCTCGGTAGTTTTCGACTCTTGAAGGATTACGGCGATTACTTTGTAGTTAACGTAAGTTCTCCGAATACTCCAGGTTTACGAAGTCTTCAATCAAAAGAGCAGCTGAGTCTGATTTTGGATGCCCTGCAACAAGAAAACCAGGGAGAAAAGCCTATATTAGTGAAGATTGCACCAGATTTGGAATGGGAAGCGATCGCTTCGGTCATCGAACTAGCTCAAAATTACCATTTGGCGGCGATTATTGCCACTAACACCACCATCAGTCGGGATAATCTCAAAACCCAAACAGTTACCTCGACAGGTAAACCAGTTAGCGAAGAAGCTGGCGGTATCAGCGGCGCACCAGTGAAAGAGCGTTCTACTCAAGTGATTCGCTTTATCTCTCAGGAAACCAAAGGTAAATTACCCATTATCGGTGTCGGTGGCATTTTCACCCCTGAAGACGCTTGGGAAAAAATCGTTGCAGGTGCTAGTCTCCTGCAAGTTTACACTGGCTGGATTTACGAAGGCCCCTGGATGGTGCGTCGCATTCTGGAAGGACTGCGGCAAAAATTAAACGAGCAAGGATTAGCTTCCCTCTCTGACGCTATTGGCATTGAAAATCAGCAGTCATAGGTTGGTTAAGCAACGCACACGCCCCGAACTTAAGCTTATTGACAACTGACAACTTGCTAAGAATTGAATGGCACTGACTTCAGCCCTGCGCTTCCTGTATATCCACTTAAACCCGTTTCAAAGGGTTTGAGCTTTGAGAGGTGAAATAAATTTCACCTCTCTTAAGTTAGTGCCATTCGACTAAGAATCTTTGTTTACCAAAATAATGTGATACTTGGAGTCAAAAACAATCTTTTCTTCTTGCTGTAACTTCCCAAGCAAGCGCGTGATTGTCACTCTAGTAACACCGCAGGCGTTGGCAAGGTCTTGATGAGTCAGACGAACACTCAGGCGAGTTCCTTGCGCTACGGGTTCGCCAATTTCCTGTTTCAGCAGCAACAATAAATTCTGTAAGCGATCTTGCAATCGTCGTTGTCCAGAAATAGCTAAAAGTGATTCTGTCTGCTGTAGCCGTCGATTAATTTTTGGTAAAATGCTCTGCGCTAGAGTCGGGGAAGCTGCTATTTCTGCTAAAGAAATGGTAACTAACTCCACGTCCGATAGAGCTGTAGCTTGATAGGTGTGTAGAGTAGTCAAACAAGAACCAAAAAGCATCGAGGGGCCAGCTAACCCTACAAGCACCTCTTCGCAATTTTCACCCATCGTAGTCAACCTTACTAAACCCTGACAAACTAGCCAAAGCTTTTGAGGGTCGAGGGGGACGATTTCCCCTCTAGAATAACGATGCACGACGCGATCGCTTTTGTTGTCGTAGTCATCCTTTCTTAGTACGCCATTCGCCCGCTTGCTGGCAGTGATATCGCGAATCATCCAGCGCAATGTGGCTGGATTGCCCTTGTTATTGAAACTCAGAGCCACTGTCACAGCTGCATCAAAAATTTCTTTATGGCGTGGCTGTATGCGTACTTCCCATTCACGCACTTGCTGCGGCTCGGACAGTTGGTTGAGTTGATGGCGGAAGTCTCGGCGCTCTTGTTGAGTGATGAAAACAGTCAGGGGTTTGCCTACCAGAAACTCGTGAGACACGTTGAGCAGCGCCGCAGCAGCGCGGTTGGCTTCTCTAATTGTTCCTTCTGCATCAGTTATTAAGTAACCCTGCGGTGCGAACTCGAACAGTTCCTGGTAGCGCTGGCGTTCCGCTTCTAACTCCTGGTGTACGCCTGCTAGTTCCTCATTCTGCTGGCGTAGCGTCTCTACAGCTACTTGCAACTCTTCCGACGCGATGCCTAACTCTTTGAATGCCGTCGGCAATAGCTCTGTTTGCCGCAACGGTTCCAATGCGATCGCGCCTTCATACAGATCAGCTAGACGCAAGTGTATGTCTTCTATCTGTTGGCTAAATATGTTTACATTCATCTCAGTTTTCCTATGTTTGCTGGTTTTTAATACGGAGGAATAGAGGCTACTCATACTTTTACCTTAAATTCTCCACTTCTTCTAGCAGTTTTTTCTACTATTCATCACCTTCCCAAAGACGCATTGTTGATTTTTTATTTAATTATCTATCTTCATAAAATATTACGATTTATCCTTATCTTCATCCATTATAGATTTTTTAAATTTAAAATTATCCTAATTTTATACTATTGAATAAATTTTTAATGAGGATTGAGATTTTGTAACTTTACCAAACATTGACACAGGTTTAATACCTAACGTTCGCGTTGTTATACCCATTCTACCAATAATTAAGTCTTTCTAATTAGCAACACATATAACAATTAAAAGCATAGCGATTTCATTTTTTTTTTGTATTTTCAGACGAGTCGCTATTGGTTATTTTTAATAGCTGATGTTGTTACCTGTCACTGTCTACAATTATTTTAAACTTTTTGCAGATGGCGAATATTATTGATGAGAATAAGCAGTTAAATTTAACTTGGCTATCTGAGCGATCGCATAACAGCACCGTACCCAAAATTGCCCTAATTCAGACCCTTATGAAACGGGCAGGGGGAACCGGATGTGTGGCATCACAAAGAAGATTAGTATTAAACTAAGGCAGAATCAGGAAACCGCACCGCTGAACCCGCGTAAATGTATCCATATGAGCAAAATTGCGATCGCTTCATCCGGATAATCTCCTTGTGTCCCGCTAGTTTATCCAGTACCTAATCGTTTTATCATCACTTCCTATGGCATTTCTCAACATCGTCAGAGAAGTCTTGACAGGTTTCGTGCAAGGGTTTCGTATGGCTTGGTGGGTAGAAATTGCTACTACCGAACCTCGCTGCATCTATTATTTTGGCCCTTTCGATAACTCTGCTCAAGCAGCGGCAGCCTGCCCCGGATATATTGAAGATATTTACAAGGAGAAAGCTCAGGGAATCAAAGTTAAGATCAAACGCTGTAAACCGGAGGCGTTGACGGTATGTGATGAAGAAAATGATGAGTTATGAGTTATTAATTGAAAACTCATAACTCAAAACTTTTAAAACTCGATTCCCGGTTGCGCCTTAACACCCTGTTCCCGGAACGGGTGCTTGACGAGAGTCATTTCAGTTACTAAGTCAGCTCGCTCAATTAGGGCATCTGGCGCACCTCTGCCTGTGAGAATAACATGAGACTGGGTTGGCTTCTCTTTCAACCCCGCTAGCACTTCCTCCACACTCAAGAAGCCGAGTTTCAGCGCCACGTTAATTTCATCTAACAGCACCAACTTAAAGTCAGGGTTGCGGATAAAGTTTAACCCAGTTTCCCAAGCAGCGTGCGCTTTCTGGATATCTCGCTCTCTATCTTGGGTTTCCCAGGTGAAGCCTTCACCCATTGCATGGAACTCTAGCTGATCTGAATAGCGGCTAAACACAGCCTTCTCTGCGGGTTCCCAGGCTCCTTTGATAAATTGTACGATCGCTACCCGATAGCCATGACCGAGCGATCGCAACACCATCCCCAAGGCAGCAGTAGTTTTCCCCTTACCATTGCCCGTATTGACGATTATTAAGCCTTTTTCCTGCGAGGCTTTCGCCACCCGTTGATCTTGAACTTCTTTGCGCCGCTGCATTTTCCGCTGATACTGCTCTTGAGTTAGCGATGATGCTGTACTTTCCGGCGAGTCATCAACTTCTAAGCTTTCATTCAAGTCAGTCTGGCTATCAGTTTTCATAAAACCTTTACAGAAACAACTATTGCATTTTTGAAAATTTACCTTAGTTTAGCAACTTTGTTAAAACAAAATTTATATAAACTATCTAATCTTTATGAAAACATTACTGTTTTTTGATTAATTACTACTTACAATAAAGTAATAAAAATTGTTTTTATTACTCAGATTAACCTGGATATACCTAGAGGAAACATTCTGCTTAATAGTAACTTTTCTAGTCAAATTCTCTGAAATTCACTCGGACAATCATGAAAATCTTTCTCCTCCAATCCTATATCATTAATCTGTGCTTCCCCTATGAGGAGTGTTACCCCTTTTTGATAACCTTTAACTTAAGCCGAACTGATTCGGCTTCATTTAAGTGCATACCCGTACGATTTTAAGTTGGTCAATGAAATCTGAACAAAGCGCAAAAAAACTTAATCTAGAATCAACATTACAAGGATTAAACCTCTACGAAGCTTGTATCGAGTTTGATTGCACCACAGAAGACGTTATCAAGCTATTTGAGGAAAATCCGCTGCTACCAGGTTTAATTGTAATGGAGGGGAATCAGCTTGTTGGCATGATTTCCCGACGACGGTTTTTTGAATACATCAGTCGTCGGTACAGCTTGGAATTGGTTGCCAAACGCCCTTTGCGTGAAATTCCAGCTTTGCCTTTTAGCGAATCGCTTTATCAAAGCCATACCCAAATTTTAGTTTTTCCCTCCTACTCTTCGATTACAGCAGCAGTGCGGGAATCTTTGAGGCGATCGCCTGAATTAATTTATGAACCAATTATCGTACAAACCGCACCAGGTGTCTATAAACTATTGGATGTACATCAACTTTTGATGGCACAGTCAGAGTTGCATGAGATAACAATGGCAGCTTATAAGCAGATGGGAATAGCGCTGCAAGAAGCAAAAAACCAACTTTTAGCTGTTTTAGATGCCGTACCAGGATTTGTTTCTTGGATTAGTTCAGATTTACACTATTTGGGAGTCAACCAGCATTTAGCAGAATCATTTAACTTATCCCCAGAAGAATTTATCGGTCAGAAAGTTGGATGTTTTGACAGCAGCAATCACTTTCCTGAATTGATAGAAGATTTTTTTAAATCTCCAGCCCAAACTACTTGCCAAGAAGCGATCGCACAAATTAATGGCAGCACTAGGAATTATCTAATTGTAGCTCAAAAGTATAATCAAAACCAAGCGGCTGTTACAGTAGGCATTGATATTACCCAACGCAAAATATTAGAAGAAGAACTGCGGGCATCCCTAGAGCGGGAAAAAGAACTTGGTAAACTCAAATCTCGCTTTATTTCTATGACCTCCCATGAATTCCGTACTCCCCTTAGTACCATCCTCTCTTCTGCCGAATTATTAGAACATTACAGCCACAAATGGACTGAAGAGAAAAAAATCGTTCACTACGATCGCATTCAATCATCTGTTAATCGCATGATTAGACTGCTAGATGATGTGCTAACGATTGGGAAAGCTGAAACAGGAAGTTTATATTTCAAACCTTCGCCTGTGAATCTAGAACAATTTTGTTTAGAATTAGTAAGAGAGTTACAGCCAACCGAAGGTAATCAGCACGCGATTAACTTTATTAATCGCTGCCAACATACCTATTATTACCTTGATGAGAAGCTGCTGCGCCATATCCTTACAAATTTGCTTTCAAACGCTATAAAATATTCGCAGGAAGGTAGCGAGGTTAAATTAGAAATCTTCCATAAAAAAGGAAGAATAATCTTTCAAATTGAAGATAAAGGCATTGGTATTCCAGACCAAGATCGCCAGTGCCTGTTTGAGTCATTCCATCGAGCCGCAAATGTTGGCAACATCCCCGGAACTGGACTTGGATTGGCAATTGTTAAAAAATGTGTTGAGCTGCACTCTGGAGAGATTACCGTAGACAGTCAACTGGGAGTAGGTACTAACTTTACAGTCACGTTACCAGTTAGCAGTCGGCTTTCAGCTTTTGCGCGCAAGAGTAAGTTGTCACACTATGCTAAACACAAACATTGATTCCACAGCGAAAATCATCACAGCTACTAAAGCAATTCTCATTCATTGTAAACTGTAGCGCGGGCATCACGACGACAGGCTCTGCGGCTGTTAGGTTATGACAAAGATTTTGGTAATTGAAGACGAGACATCAATCAGAGAGAACATTCTGGAGTTGTTGAAGGCAGAGGGTTACAACGCTCTTGCTGCGGAAAATGGTCAGATAGGGTTGCAGTTGGCTACTGAACAACTCCCAGATTTGATTATCTCGGATGCGCGGATGCCAAAACTCGATGGTTATGGTGTATTGACGGCGCTACGATCTAACGCTGTGACGGCGACAATTCCCTTCATTTTTCTCACAGCCAAAGCTGCCAAAACTGATTTGCGTCAAGGGATGGAATTGGGTGCAGACGACTACCTCGCCAAGCCGTTTACTAGAGGCGAGTTATTGAGAGCGATCGCTACACGTTTGGAAAAACAGGCAGCAGTTAACCGACAATCGCAACAGCAACTAAATAATTTACGTACCAATATCACCCTTACTCTTCCCCACGAACTGCATACACCTCTTAATGGAATCTTGTGTGGTTCGCAATTACTAATTGATGAAGCTAACGACCTAGAACCGCAAGAAATCCTAGAAATAGCAGGTGATATTCGTACCTCTGCGGAACGTTTATCTAAATTAGTTCATAATTTTTTACTGTACGCTCAACTAGAACTAATTGCAACCGATCCAGCGCAAATAGAAGCGCTACGACAAAACAGCCGCACCGATTCCGCTAAAAACGCCATAATAGACGCAGCAACTCAAAAAGCCAAGCAAGCTGGTAGAGAAATGGATTTAGTATTAGACCTGCAAGATGCAGCTGTCTCCATTTCTCAGAAAAAACTGCAAAAAATTGTTGAAGAACTTGTGGACAATGCCTGTAAGTTTTCCTCCCCCAAAAGTAAGATTCGCGTCGCTAGTAAGCATGAAAATAGCACTTTTGTGCTGTTTATAACTGACTACGGCAAGGGTATGACAGCAGAACAAATTGCGACGATGGGAGCTTATATGCGATTTGAGCGCAAACTTTCTTCCCAGCAAGGCCCCGGCTTAGGACTGCTAATTGCTAAACACTTAATCGAACTTCACGCTGGAGAATTAGAAATTGACAGTATTCCACAGGAAAAAACTATCGTGCGCGTTGCTTTGCCAATAGCAAATTGAAAATGCTATTTTAATTTAAGAATTTCCGTCTTTAATTCTGCTTCAACCAGGGAAACTGAGAAGCAACATCATCAGGTTCTTCAATTAGAGCAGCCATATCCCCCCGGTAGTTCTTGTTAATGAAAGTCGCTTTGCTCTTCAAATGTTTAGGTACATAACAAAGGTTAACAGGGAGTCCGTGGAAAAGCAGAAATTCTGCTAGATGTTCGGGATGAATGTATATACCCTCCTGATGCAGCCGCCGCAACATTTCCAAAAAAGTAGGCCAACGTTGATTGGGTTGAGGCTGAGGTGATGATGTAACGCTAGATGTATTAGAGGAAATATTGCTGGTCATAGTGTCTCAAGAGATACTAAATTTTTCTCTGGATTTGAGGCATTATAATTGCCTTTTCCTAGTCTACAAAATTTTTAGATTTAGCGAATTGCGGTGATCCCCATACTTATGCTAGATGCGATTTTCGTGTATCGCTGCTATGCGCTAAGCTGTCCTATGCCATTTTTATGGTCTACACAACAATTGGAGTGTGGCAAATGCAACAAATAAGCTAAATCCAGGCAAAATTGAAATGTTAGCCCAATCATAATAGTTTTAAATTTACAAATTCCATGAATTTAGGCAAAATAGCTGTCATTCAAGGTGATATTACCCAGCAAAAGGTAGATGCGATCGCTAATGCGGCGAATACCTCGTTACTAGGTGGCGGCGGTGTCGATGGGGCAATTCACCGAGCCGCTGGGCCAGAATTGTTAGTAGAATGTCGCCAGCTCAAGGGCTGCGCCACTGGTCAGGCAAAGATTACCAAGGGTTACAATCTTCCTGCTAAGTGGGTAATTCATACAGTCGGCCCAATTTGGCAGGGAGGCAACCATCAGGAGGATGAGCTTTTAGCTAGTTGTTATCGCAGTTGTCTAGCTATAGCGAAGCAATACGAGATACGCAGCATCGCTTTTCCTGCTATCAGCACAGGTGTCTATGGGTTTCCGATAGAACGCGCCGCCAGAATTGCTGTGACTGAGGTGAAAAAGTTTCTGGATGAGAATAGCTCAGTCGAACAGGTGATTTTTGTATGCTTTGGGGAATCAACCTACAATTCTTATGTTGGTGCTATCAATGAAATTTTACAGGCAGGATAGCGATCGCTTCTTCAATCCTCTTTACTGTTGCTACTCCAGCTGGGTATCTCCTCCACCATCGCTGGTTATATTGACAATGGCGTTCATTCTTTTGCGAGTATAAAAATGTCCAAATCGGGTAACAAAATCGCACCCGCCCCCATGCCAACGACGATTAACGTCGTGGATCTAGTTGATAATTACTTCAGTGCCTACAACTCCGCTCGTCTGCGGGAAATGTGCCACCTGTTGAGTCGCGAGGTGTTACAAGAAGGTGTCACAGTGGGAGTTAGCCTATCCGGTGCTATGACACCGACTGGGATGGGAGTAGGAATTTTGGCACCACTGATCCGCAACGGCTTTATTGACTGGATGATCAGCACGGGTGCCAATCTTTACCACGATATGCACTTTGGTTTGGGTTTTGACCTTTATACAGGTAATCCGTTTGTTGATGATGTGAAGCTGCGCGAGGAAGGCACCATTCGCATTTATGACATCGTTTTTGGCTACGACGTGTTGCTGGAAACCGATGCCTTCATCCGCAAGATTCTCCAAGCCGAACCGTTCCAGAAGCGGATGGGAACTGCTGAATTTCACCACTTGCTGGGCAAATATGTCTCGGAAGTAGAAAAGCAAGTTGGGGTGAAAAATTCCAGCTTGTTAGCAACTGCTTATGAGTGTGGCGTCCCCATTTATACTTCTTCCCCCGGAGATAGTTCGATTGGGATGAACGTCGCGGCTTTGTCGCTGGAAGGGTCAAAATTAGTAATAGATCCATCCATAGATGTGAACGAGACAGCTGCGATCGCATACTGCGCCCGTGAAAGTGGCAACCCAGATGTAGAAGGCAAAAGCGCTGCTGTCATCATTGGCGGCGGTAGCCCGAAAAACTTCTTGCTGCAAACCCAACCGCAACTTCACGAAGTGCTGGGATTAGAAGAACGAGGTCACGACTACTTCGTTCAAGTCACTGATGCTCGTCCAGATACAGGTGGTTTGTCTGGTGCTACCCCAAGCGAGGCGGTCAGCTGGGGCAAAATTGACCCGGAAGAGTTACCCAGCACTATTGTTTGTTACACCGACAGCACCATTGCCCTACCAATTATCACTGCCTACGTGATGAACCAGTGCCAGCCTCGCGCCTTAAAGCGGTTGTATGACAGGCGGGAAGAAATGTTGGATAAACTGCGTACAGATTATCTGGCGGCAAAAACCCAGCCAATTGAAGAAATCCCGGCTGCTGTTGCTGAGAGTGCTTCTGGTGAGCAACCTGTAGCAACTTATCCCTGCGGCAGGGTGATTCCTAATACTCAGTAGTATTTCTCGTTCCCAGTCTCTGACTGGGAATGTTGATTTTGTTAGCGAAGCGCTGCGTAAGCGCGGTGCCTGATATTTTCTGTCTTACGAGGGAAGGTGAGCCTAGGAACGAGGAAGTTTAGCAGTCACTACATACCACATATTATTTGGTAACGTCCGCTTGTGGAGGAACTTCGCTTCCAGGTCATCTTGCTGCAAAATTTGAATGTCAGATAAGCCTTTTTCTCTCAACCATACTTCCATCTCATTGCTATACATACCAAATAGATATGGCTCACCGATTTCACTGAGTGTATCAATGCTGGAAGCTATACCTGGAACTAAATCGTTTTTGAACCCACATTCCGCACCCGCAACTGGCACATAGACAGCGGCTCCAAGCGTAGAAGAGAATCCCCAACTAAACTATTGAGTATTTATACTTAATAGTTATCCGGAAAATCAGAGCG